>JABFSI010000119.1 GCA_013140695.1 Sideroxydans sp.
GGGGATGAGCAAAAGGTGAGGAGAAATCCAAATAATGCAATGAGGGTTATGTAGAAAATAGTTCGACTAGCCATATGGTTGCCCCGTTTATTCAACAAATTCTTTGATTCAAACTGAATGAGAAATCTATAACGTACATCACACCATCACGTAAAATCCCCGCCGCACTATAACGCCGTCCCGCACCATTAACCATATGCCTTTTGGCCTATATATCCCGCTATACCTGCCACTGTGACCGCCGAAGTCGAACGTTTCTTTTCCGAGCAGAGCCCGCTTGCCACTGAGGTGGCTTCGTTCCGTCCGCGTGTGCAGCAGCGAGACATGGCGATAGCAGTGGCGGAAGCGATACGCGACAACGCTATCCTCGTGGCCGAGGCGGGTACGGGCACGGGCAAGACCTTTGCCTATCTGGTCCCTGCGTTGTTGGCGGGAGGCAAGGTGGTGATCTCGACGGGCACGAAGAACCTGCAAGACCAGCTCTTTCAAAAAGACTTGCCGATGGTGCGCGATGCCCTGAAAGCACCGGTGTCGGTGGCGCTGCTCAAGGGGCGCTCGAACTATGTGTGTCACTACCATTTAGAGTTGGCGCAATCGAACGGACTGTTCAAAACACGCGAGGATGTGAAGCATCTGGCGAAGATCGTGAACTACGCCAAGGTGTCGCACAGCGGCGACAAGAGCGGGCTGGCGGATGTGCCGGAGACTGCGCCGATTTGGATGCACGTAACTTCTACGCGCGACAACTGCCTCGGACAGGAATGTCCGCAGCATGAGGAGTGCTTCGTGCTCAAGGCGCGCAAAGAGGCGATGGAGGCGGACGTCATCGTGGTGAACCATCACCTGTTCTTTGCCGATGTGATGTTGCGCGATGAAGGTGTGGCGGAGTTGCTGCCCGCTTGCAACACGGTGATCTTCGATGAGGCGCATCAACTGCCGGAGACGGCGAGTCTGTTCTTTGGCGAGAGCCTTTCAACTTCCCAGTTGTTCGACCTGTCGCAAGACACACGTATTGAGGCGCTGACCAACGCGAAAGATTTTGCGCCGCTGCCTGTGGCATGTGATGAGTTGGACAAAGCCGCGCGCGACCTGCGCTTGGTGTTCAAGAAGGAAGGCCGCATGGCGGCAGAGGCGACGGAGGGATTCAAAGACTTCGCGCCTGCGCTGGATAAATTGAGCGAGAAGTTGAAGAACCTGACTGGGCTGTTGGAGAAACAGGCGGAACGCAGCGAGGGCTTGGAGAGTTGTTGGCAACGGGCGTTGGCGTTGGTTGCGATGTTGAAGGTGTGGCGGAGTGAAAACTTACCCTCTCCCCCGACCCCTCTCCCGCAAGCGGGAGAGGGGAGTAATTCTGCGGCGAGGGGAAGCAAACGTTCCCCTCGCCCGCTTGCGGGACAAGCAGCGACTAGCCAGCTTGCTGGCGTAGACGTTCGCTTGGTAGTTTCATCAGAGGGGCTAGGGGAGAGGGTGAGCGGTGTTGTCCGCTGGCTCGAAGTCTTCCACCATTCCATCCAACTCAACACCACGCCGCTCTCCATCGCGGAAATCTTTGCCAAGCAGATCAGTGGCCATCCGCGTGCGTGGATATTCACGTCGGCCACACTGGCGGTGAAGCAGAACTTCGCGCACTACCAAGCCGAGATGGGCTTGTTAGATGCGCGCACGGCATGCTGGGATAGTCCGTTCAACTACCAAGAGCAGGCGTTGCTGTATGTGCCGAACGGCCTGCCCGAGCCGAACAGCGAGGGTTACACCGATGCGGTCGTGCAGGCGGCGTTGCCGCTCATCGAGGCGAGCAAGGGCAGGGCGTTCCTGCTGTTCACCAGTCTGCGTGCGATGCAGCGTGCTTACGAGATTTTGCAAGCCGAGTTCGACCGCAAGAATCTGAAATATCCGCTGATGATCCAAGGCGAAGGCTCGCGCAACGAATTGTTGTCGCGCTTCCGCGAACACGGCAACGCGGTGTTGCTGGGCAGTCAGTCGTTCTGGGAAGGCGTGGACGTACGAGGTGAGGCTTTGTCGCTGGTCATCATCGACAAGCTACCGTTCGCGCCTCCCGACGATCCGGTGCTGGCGGCACGCATCGCCGAGATGAACAAACAGGGGCGCAATGCCTTCATGGAGTTCCAGTTGCCGCGCACCATCATCAACCTCAAGCAAGGGGCTGGCAGACTTATACGTGACGAGAAAGATCGTGGCGTGCTGATGATCTGCGACCCGCGCCTCATCTCGAAACATTACGGCAAGCGTATCTGGCAGAGCTTGCCGCCATTCAAGCGCACGCGCGATGAAAAAGAGGCTGTCGATTTCTTTGTCTCGGGGCATAATTCGAACTGAAAAATAGGACCTAAGGCCTAGGTTCTAAAAATAACTAACCCCCCACGCTTTTAATCACCGATGTTAAATAAAAACAACAGAATCAGCCTCTTTCTGAATGACCTTCGGTTTCATATCAACCCCACCACCTTACCCGTGCGCGCAGAACAATTGCGAGTGCGCGTTGAGCAATTACCTAACACCTTGCTCGCTTCTTCACTCGTGGAAATTTTCTTTGTAGTGATGTTGTGGGAAAAGGCTGTGACTTCACATTTATTGATTTGGTTGGGCTGCTTATTAGCGCTACATATTGTGGTGTTGCTGCGCATCCAGTCTTTTCAAAACAGGCTGTCGACTGAAACCCAATGCCGTACTTTGAGTCGTCGTTTAACGTTGGCAGGTTGGATTACGGGGTTGGTATGGGGCGTGGGGGTGTTGTATTTATACCCACTCGATCTATGGTCGCAATTTTTTGTAATTTGCGTGATGGTGGGTATGGTGGCAGGGGCGACGATGATGAATCCGACTCATCTACCCTCCTTGTTTGCCTATGTCTTGTCGATGATGTTGCCGCTGACCTTCCGGGTGTTGATTGAACACAATGAAATCCACTGGGGGCTGGGCTTGATGCTGCTGCTCTTTTTAGTTGCCATGATGATGGCGGCGCAGTTTTTGAATCGGCTGATTTACGAGTCACTGGTGCAGCGTTTTTCCAATATCACTTTGGCCAGTAAGTTGACGCATTTGAACGCCGATTTGGAAATAAAAGTAGAAGCGCGTACCGCGCAGTTAAAGCAGCAAAGTATTGAGCTGGAGATGGTGCGCGATGTGACCATTGTGGCGATGGGAATTTTGGCCGATGCGCGTGATGAAGAAACAGGTAACCACCTTAAGCGCACACAAAATTACATGCGTGTTTTGGCTGTCCAGCTACGCAACCATCCGCGCTTTCAGCATTTTCTGAACGATGCCAATATCGAGACGCTGGTCAAAATGGCACCGCTACACGACATCGGAAAAGTGGGCATTCCAGATTACATTTTGAATAAGCCCGGCAAGCTGACGGCGGAAGAATTTGAAATTATGAAACGCCATCCGACTTTGGGAGGAGAGGCGCTGGCCGCCGCAGAAAGCAGCTTGCCTGCGCCCAGCAAGTTCTTGCACATTGGGCGCGAGATTGCCAGCAGTCATCATGAAAAATGGGATGGTAGTGGCTATCCGCAAGGCCTGCACGGTGACGATATTCCTATTTCTGCACGGCTCATGGCGATCGCGGATGTCTACGATGCGCTCATCAGCAAGCGCCCTTATAAAGCACCGTTCTCACATGCGCTTGCCGAGGATTTCATTCGCAAGGGACGCGGCAATCACTTTGATCCCGATGTGACGGATGCTTTTTTAGCGTTACAAGATGAGTTCCAAAAAATTGCAAAGCAATATGAGGATTGATTACCTAGGATTGATTCTTTAGTAGAATGCTCGGCGTCAAATTAGGCTAGGTGGGAAAACGTAATGAATCAAAAATTTCTAAAGCTCTTGGGGGGTAACGAGGCGTACTACCCACGTGCATTAGAAACGCAGTTTGCCCGCGTATTCAATAAATTGTTGGAGCTGTGGGAAACCAAGCAAGCAGAACATTATTTGCAAGATTTGATGATGAATACACGCGGTGGTACGCGTAAAGGTTTTCCGCCTGAAGTCGCCTCTGAAATTTTCCGTTTAGCCAATTACTACAACGATCTGCATGATCTAGATAAGCCTTTGGATGTATGGGCAGCAGATAGAGATGTGGTGCACTCTCAAGTGGCTAAAGTGGATTACAAATTCACCTCCAAAGGTTTTTTGCAAGCTGTAGAAGATGGTGACACAGAACTCGCTGTGCGCCTGATTGATGGTGGCACCAACCTCAACATTCGCGACGAGCGCAACTGGACGCCTTTAATCATCGCTGCTGCTGCGGGGCACCAAGAAATTGTGCTGCATTTGTTGATGGCGAGTGTGCCCTTGGATGTGCGTGATTTACAGGGCTACTCTGCCTTGCATTGGGCCGCGTTTAATGGACATGCCAAGATTGTGAAGCTGTTGTTGCGTCATGGCCACGAGGTGGATGTGCATAGCCATGATGGTTGGACACCTCTGATGATGGCGGCGCGTCATGGTTCATTTCTAATTTGTGCGTTGTTGATTGAGCAGGGCGCCGATGTGAATGCGCAAAATAAAGACGGTATGTCGGCACTGCATAAAGCGGTAATCAAGGGGCATGCACAAGTGGTTAAGTTGCTCTTGAGTCGCAATGCCGATCCCGATGCCAAAAATAATTCAGGCACACTCACCATTGATATGGCACTGGCTGCAGGCAATGAGGAAGTGATTGAGTTGTTGCGGTTGGCCTAGTTTAGGGCGCGCTGATTAAGTCTGTTATCAACTTGTTTTTTGTAGGCTGGCGGTGAGCTTTCGAACCCCAGCATTGGGAAGGTTGCAACACGCTGGGGTTTGTACCTCACCACCAGCCTACATTACGTGCCTCACCGCCACGTTACCATCACAGTTTATTGCAGTACCCAAGTCACCCCCCCCAGCGCACCTAAAAAAATCAGCAGATGCAATAGCGTCCACAGCGCGTAACGCCCAGCTAACTTTTCTGGCGATAAATTGCTGATGAGGAATAAGCGCCCGTTGTGCGGCTTAAGCAAGAAATGTGTGTCGGCTTCGGCGCGTACTTCGGCTAATCGTTTGCTGGCTTCGCGCTTCGCGGCTTGTCTTGCCAGCAGCCACTCTTCCATATCGAGCAATCCATTTTTGTTCAAATCAAAACGCTGGAGCAGGTTTTCGTTATCTGACTTCCATTCAATGAGCACCGCTTTAATCAAATCATTCAGTGTGGTCGGATTATTGCTGCCCCCGTAGGTTTTGAATTCGCCTAGCGCATAAATTTCGTCACGCTCAAGTAACTTCCATTCGGTATAGCGCCGATCGCCTGCGCGCCAAACATCGTTGTGCTGGGTGATGATTTCCGCATGTTGCGGGTCAATCACGCAACGCGCGCTGCCGTCATCCAGCAAAAAAGGTGCATCACTTTCTCCCGTCGCTTCGGTGTGCCACTCGCCCTTATAATTTTTTGCTTCCACTTTGTAGCGATACCACAAACAAGGTAGGTTGGAGTACTTGCCTAGGATGGCATGGTCAATGGGCGCACCATCGCCGAGTAACTCGACATATCCTTGTGCGGCGGATGCGATGCGCGAAGTGGGTGTGCCAAGAATTAAACGCTGGCGATGTAGCGCGGAATACCATGCTAATAAACTGATGAGCGCAATGAGGGACAAGCACACCAGCCATGCTTCGGGGGTGTTCAAATGAAATCCGGCGAACAGCAATAAAAGCTGTCCGCCGGAAGTGATGAGTTGCGAATAAGTTTGGCGTAAGGAACTCAACATCGCGATGCCTTACGCCAGAGTCGTTGCTTTAGAAGCGGAAACCGACCTTCAAGCTGTAAGAGCTAGCAGAACCTGTTTTGTCGAATTCAGCTGCGAAGTTGGTCAGACCCAAATTCAAATTGCCGCCGACAAAAGTTTTCACTTGTGTGAAGGATTCAGCTTTCAAACCCAGCGCTGCATCGGGTGTGCTGGTCGTCCACACTTGGCCGATACCGGCATACGGTGTGAACATGGCGAACCCTTTAGAGATGGAAACGTCCAGACCTTTGGTGTCCAACGACAGTTGCTTGACGCCAGACAGTTTGGTCAGCGAGCCAAGGATAGCGACAGCAGGCATCGCCATGCTGCCTGGCAATACAG
>JABFSI010000141.1 GCA_013140695.1 Sideroxydans sp.
TGGATGGTATTGAGGCGCGCTCCCAGTATCTCGCCCAAGCGGTGCAGGTGATGCAAATACGCTCGGGTGAAGTTCTGGCAGGTGTAGCACTTGCAATCTGGGTCGAGCGGACGTGTGTCCAAGCGGTGTGTCGCATTCTTGATGCGCACATCACCAAAGCGCGTGAACAAATGGCCATTACGTGCATTGCGAGTCGGCATCACACAATCGAACATGTCGATCCCTTCCGCCACCGACGCCACCAGATCTTCTGGCGTACCCACGCCCATCAAGTAACGCGGCTTATCCGCTGGCAGTTGCGGCCCTGTGTGTTTCAAGATGCGCAACATATCTTCTTTGGGCTCACCAACAGAAAGACCGCCGATGGCGTAACCATCGAAACCGATATTGGTGAGTCCAGCCAGCGATTCATCGCGCAGATGTTCGTGCATGCCGCCTTGCACGATACCAAATAAGGCGTTGGGGTTTCCTTCGTGTGCTTTCTTGCTACGCTCGGCCCAACTTAAGGACAGTCGCATCGATACGCCTGCCACCTGCTCATCGGCAGGATAAGGCGTGCATTCGTCGAAGATCATCACGATGTCGGAATTCAGCACGCGCTGGATGCGCATGGATTCTTCAGGCGAAAGGAAACATTTGTCGCCATTCACGGGTGAACGAAATTCCACGCCTCCGCCCGTTATCTTGCGCAATTCGCCCAAACTGAACACCTGAAAGCCACCTGAATCAGTGAGGATAGGACCTTCCCAATTCATGAATTTATGTAATCCGCCATGCGCTTCGATGACTTCCAAGCCCGGACGCAACCAGAGATGAAATGTGTTGCCGAGCACAATATGCGCATCAATGTCTTTTAACTCTTGTGGCGACATCGCCTTCACGGTTCCGTAAGTGCCAACTGGCATGAAGGCGGGGGTTTCGACCTTGCCGTGCGCCAATTCAACCGTGCCGCGACGCGCCGCGCCGGAGGTTTTGTGTAAAGTGAATTTCATTCGTCTCTCTCAATCAACATCGCATCGCCATAACTAAAGAAGCGATATTCTTGTTCTACTGCATGACCGTAAGCAGCGATTAACCGATCCATCCCGCCAAAAGCGCATACCAACATCAATAGCGTGGAGCGTGGCAAATGGAAGTTGGTCAGCAACACATCCACCACGTTGAAGTGATAACCCGGCGTGATGAAGATTTTTGTCTCTCCCGAACCCGCTTTGAGTTTTCCATCAAAGGCCACACTTTCCAAGGCGCGCAAACTGGTCGTACCCACTGAAACCACGCGACCACCTTTTGCCTTGGCTTGCCGGATCGCATCAACCGTAACTTGCGGCACGCTGTAGTGCTCACTGTGCATGACGTGATCTGCCACGTTATCGGCACGTACGGGCTGGAATGTGCCCGCCCCTACATGCAAGGTGACGTAGGCGATATTCACCCCTTTGGCCTGCAAGGTGTCCAGCATCGTTTGATCGAAATGCAGGCCTGCAGTGGGTGCGGCTACTGCACCTTGCTCACGCGCGAAAACGGTTTGATATCGCTCATCATCTTCCGCCTCGGCAGCATGGGTGATGTAAGGAGGCAAAGGTAACTTACCAAATTGTTCCAACACCGCTTCTACGGGGGCGTCACACAAAAAGCGCAAATGGAAGAACTCTCCTTCACGCCCCAGCATTTCAACCGAGACGCCACCGTCAATCTCAAACTGGCTGCCTACCTTCGGGGATTTGCTGGCTCGCACCTTAGCCAACACCTCATGTGCGCCCAAAATGCGCTCAACCATCACCTCGATTTGCCCGCCAGTCGCCTTTTGACCAAACAAGCGCGCCTTCAATACACGGGTGTCGTTCAATACCAAGACGTCGTTCTCGCGCAACAACTGTGGTAATTCAAGGAACAAGCCGTCCACCACCCCCGCCTCACCAACACGCAACAAACGGCTCGCTCCACGCTGTGCGGGGGGGTGTTGCGCAATCAGGTGTTCTGGTAAATCGAAATCAAAATCGTCGGTGCGCATGACTAAAAAACGGGCTAAAAATAAAGTCGCGCATTGTAGCTTGATGTGCAATGCACATTCGTGGATAATGCGCGCCTTCACTCGCCGGGGTGATGGAACTGGTAGACGTGCTGGACTCAAAATCCAGTGCCTGAAAGGGCGTGGGGGTTCGATTCCCCCCCCCGGCACCAAACAACGCTGCTCCTCTCTCCTCTTGTCAACGCATACCAGTTAAGCTACGTTACACGCCCCCGACACGGGTAGTGTCATAAACGTTTATCAACCTACTTAAAAATGGAGCCTCACATGAAACTGTTGTCCACACTGATTGCTGCTGCACTGGTTGCTGTTTCCTTCTCCGCTGTTGCTGACAACCATGCTGCTGCACCTGCTGCGGCTGCAGCACCTGCTGCCGTTGCTGCTCCCGCTAAAGCAGAAGAACACAAGCACGACGCAAAGGAAGAGCACAACGACGCAGCCAAGGCTGAACGTAAAGCCAAAAAAGACGCAGAAAAAGCAGCCAAAAAGGCCAAGAAAGAGGCTGATAAAGCAGCTAGAAAAGCCAAGAAAGAGAAAAAAGAAGATCACGAAGAACATCACGATGACAAAGCTGCTGCGCCAGCCGCCGCTAAGTAATCAAGCAGCATCCTAGAAAGGCAGGGGCGACCCTGCCTTTTTTATTTTCGATTAAAATCCAATCATGATTTGGAAACCACACGCCACCGTTGCCGCCGTCCTTGAACAGGATAATAAATTCCTGCTGGTGGAAGAGCATACTCCGCACGGCTTACGCTTCAATCAACCTGCCGGACACTGGGAACCTAACGAGACATTAGCCGCAGGTGCAGTTCGCGAGGTGCTAGAGGAATCAGCCTACGATTTCTCTCCCGAATTCCTGATTGGTGTCTATCGTTGGCATTCAGCTGAATCCAACACTACCTATCTGCGCTTCGCCTTCGGCGGAAAAGTGATTGGACATCATCCTGAACGCGCTCTAGATAAGGGAATCGTGCGCGCCACCTGGATGTCTCTTGAAGAAATCCGCGCCACCCAAACGCGCCACCGTAGCCCGCTTATTCTGCGTTGCGTAGAGGACTACCTCGCAGGCAAACGTTACCCGCTCGATCTCATCACTCATTATGAGTAAAAAAAATATCGTCGTTGGCATGTCGGGTGGGGTGGATTCGGCCGTCACCGCCCTGCTCTTAAAACAGCAAGGCTATGAAGTCACCGGTTTGTTTATGAAAAACTGGGAGGACGATGACGACAGCGAATACTGCTCATCGCGCCAAGATTTGATTGATGCCGTGTCGGTTGCCGACACCATCGGCATTCCCATTGAGGCGGTCAATTTCTCCAAGGAGTATAAAGATCGCGTATTCAGTTATTTTCTGCGCGAGTACGAAGCAGGCCGCACGCCTAATCCTGATATTTTGTGCAACGCGGAAATTAAATTCAAAGCGTTTTTGGATCACGCAATACGTTTAGGCGCAGATTGCATTGCGACAGGGCATTACGCGCAAGTACGCGAATCAAATGACGGCTTTCAACTTCTTAAAGCGAAAGACGCGAGTAAAGACCAAAGTTACTTTTTGCATCGACTCAATCAACACCAATTGAGCAAAGCGATGTTTCCGCTGGGACAAATTCTTAAATCACAAGTGCGCGACATCGCCCGTGAACATGGGCTGTCTAATCACGCCAAGAAAGACAGCACGGGTATTTGTTTTATCGGTGAACGACCCTTCCGAGAATTTTTGAGCCGCTACCTACCCACTCAACCTGGAGACATGCTAACGCCCGAAGGAAAAATTGTAGGCCAACACATGGGACTCTCTTTCTACACCCTAGGCCAGCGTCAAGGCTTAGGCATCGGCGGTGCACGCGACACATCGAGTGAACCGTGGTTTGTCGCGGGCAAACACATGGCGCGCAATCAACTCATCGTCGTGCAAGGTCACGACCATCCCCTGCTACTCAATACGCAATTAGATGCGATGGAAATGCACTGGATTAGCGGTCACGCACCTGATTTATCCCGTACCTTTGCAGCAAAAACACGCTACCGCCAACAGGATGCAGCATGTCGTATCAGCCTCGGCTCACACACCCACTTTACCTTTGAGTCTGCACAATGGGCCGTGACCCCAGGACAATCCGTAGTTGCCTATGAGGGTGAGATTTGCCTTGGGGGCGGCATCATTACGTAGCTTCACTTTTGCAGCGCAGGTAAAATAGCCGCCGTTTATCTTTCCTTTTTTATCGCCATGACGCTCTCTACTCTCACCGCCCTTTCCCCTCTCGATGGACGTTACAGCAGCAAAGTTGAAGCTTTGCGCGGCTATTTCAGCGAGTACGGTTTAATTCGCTACCGCGTATTGATTGAAATCGAATGGTTCAAAGCCTTAAGTGCGGAAGCGGGTGTAAAAGAATTACCGCCATTTTCTACCGCCACGATTATCCAACTCGATCAACTTGCCGCGCAGTTTTCAGAAGAAGATGCGCGCCAAATAAAAGCCATCGAACGCACCACCAATCACGATGTAAAAGCCATCGAATACTGGATGCGAGACAAACTATCGAGTAATCCAGAAACTGCTAAAGCGCTGGAATTTATTCATTTCGCGTGCACCTCGGAAGACATCAACAATCTGTCCCATGCACTGATGCTTAAAGAAGCCCGCGACAACGTCATGTTGCCCGCACTCAACGTGCTGATTGAACGCCTCAAACACCTTGCACATCAACATGCCGATTTACCTATGCTGTGCCGCACCCATGGGCAAACAGCCACCCCCAGCACCTTGGGTAAAGAAATGGCGAACGTGGTGCATCGCCTGCGCCGCGCTCAATCGCGTATTGCGGCCGTCGAATTGTTGGGGAAAATTAATGGGGCGGTGGGCAATTACAACGCACATTTATCCGCCTACCCAGATGTGGATTGGGAGCAATTTGCACAACGCTTCGTCGAAGCGCGTGGCATTACGTTCAATCCCTACACCATTCAAATTGAACCTCACGATGGCATGGCCGAGCTGTACGACGCCTTCGCTCGCGTGAACACCATCCTCATTGACCTCAACCGCGACATCTGGGGCTATATCTCGCTCGGCTATTTCAAACAAAAAGTCGTCGCCGGCGAAGTCGGTTCATCCACCATGCCACACAAAGTGAACCCGATTGATTTTGAAAATTCAGAAGGTAATCTTGGCTTGGCGAATGCCTTGCTCAAACACCTCTCCGAAAAACTACCCATCTCGCGCTGGCAACGTGACCTCACTGATTCCACCGTGTTACGCAACATGGGCGTTGCGATGGGTTACACCTTGCTGGCTTACGAATCCTGCCTGAAAGGCTTAAACAAACTGGAAGCCAATCCACAGCGCCTTGCCGATGATTTGAACAACAGCTGGGAAGTGCTTGCCGAGCCCATTCAAACCGTGATGCGTCGCTACAACATCGAAAATGCTTACGACAAACTCAAGGAACTCACGCGCGGCAAAGGGGGGATTAATCGCGAAAGCCTAGCGGCGTTCATTCAGACTTTGGATATTCCCAGCAGCGAAAAACAACGTCTGCAAAATTTAAGCCCTGACACTTATTTAGGTAAGGCCGCCGAGTTAGCCAAGCGCATCTAAATAATTCTGGCTGCATCAATAACAAAGCCCCGCTTCGGCGGGGCTTTGTCGTTTGCGGCATGATGGAAAATCAATCCAATTTGCTGTAATCCACCATGTCATAACCATCCGGACGATGTATCACGGCTTCGGGGCGAACTAACTTCACCTCATCAGCCATCACGCCAACTGCGTGTTCACCCCACACATAGTCGAATTCATACAGACCGATACCCAAATGATGCGTACCAATACGCTTGATATTTTTCTTCAAGCGACGATCTGAAATTGCCAAAGGCGGTGCAATTGGTTTTATTACGGGCGGTGCAATCACCACAGGCGGCGTGATTGGTGCAATCACAGGCGGTGCAACTGGTTTTATTACGGGCGGTGCAATCACCACTGGTGGCGCGATTGGTGCAATCACAGGTGGCGTAATAGGCGCAATCACAGGCGGTGCAATTGGTGCAATCACAGGCG
>JABFSI010000056.1 GCA_013140695.1 Sideroxydans sp.
AAATCTCACCGCAGCGGCTTACCCACTACCGCGACAACTGGTATTTGGACGCATGGTGTCACCAGAAGAACGGCTTGCGCAGCTTTGCCGTGGATCGGCTGCGTGAAGCAAAGCTATTGGCACAAGTCGCACAAGACATCCCAGAAGAACAACTGGATGCCCACTTCGCCAGCAGCTACGGCATCTTTGCAGGCGCACCGAAACACACCGCCGTTCTACGCTTTAGCGCAGAACGTGCCCGCTGGGTGGCCGAAGAACAATGGCACCCGCAACAACAAAGCAACACCCTCACCGATGGCCGCTACGAATTGCGCATCCCCTACTCCGACCCACGCGAACTAATGATGGATGTGCTCAAGCACGGCACGGAGGTTGAAGTCATCGAACCTACCTCATTGCGCGAAATGATTAACAAGCAACTGCGGCAGGCAGCGCAGCAATATGAAAATAATGATGACAGGCTCGCGGATTGAGCCTTTGCCATTGATAACATCGCAAACCATGAATCATCCACTTATCCAAAAACACCTTGCCCATGTCCGCCAAGACCAAGCGGGGGCTTGGCATGAACACTATCTGGATGAACATCTGCACGGCGTAGCAACCATAGCGGCTGATTTAGCCGCCCCTTTCAATGCAGGTGATTGGGCGAGCATCGCTGGCCTGTGGCATGACCTAGGTAAATACAGCGACGAGTTTCAGCACTATATAAAAACCGTGAGTGGTTACGATGCCGAAGCGCACATTGAAGGTAAAGCGGGGCGGGTTGACCACTCCACAGCAGGCGCAATTCATGCGATCCGTCAGTTCGGCGCACATGGCCGTCTGTTTGCGTATCTGATTGCAGGGCATCACGCCGGCTTGCCTGATTGGTCTGAGGCTGAAACCGGCGGCAAGGCACTAGCTATCCGCATAAGTGAAGAGCAAAGCCACCTGCTCGACCGCATCCCTACACAAACCATTCCTCAAAAGATATTCACCCAAGCCAAACCAACCACGAAACCGCTCGGCGGCGCGGACGGCTTACATCTGTGGTTGCGCATGTTGTTCTCTTGCTTGGTGGATGCAGACTTTCTAGACACCGAAGCCTTTATGGACAGCAACAAAGCGAATACCCGAAAAGGCTATCGCAATTTAAGCGACTTGCTATCTGACTTCGACTCGTACATGGCAAAAAAATCTGCTACCGCAGAAGCCACGCCAGTTAACCTTATCCGCGCTGACATTCTGCGCCAGTGCCGAGAAAAAGCCACGTTTGATCCAGGGGTGTATTCGCTTACCGTACCGACTGGCGGCGGCAAGACTTTGTCCGGCATGGCTTTCGCCTTGCACCATGCCGCGCAACACAACAAACAACGCATCATTTACGTCATCCCTTACACCAGCATCATCGAGCAAACGGCAGGCATATTCCGAGAAATATTCGGTGACAACGTGGTCGAACATCACGCCAACCTCGACCCAGACAAAGAAGATATGCGCTCCCGTCTGGCAACCGAGAACTGGGATGCACCGATCATCGTCACTACCAACGTGCAGTTTTTTGAATCGCTGTTTGCCGCACGCACCAGCCGCTGCCGCAAGCTGCACAACATCATCAACAGCGTAGTGGTGCTGGATGAGGCGCAATTGCTGCCGCCGGAATTTCTGCAACCCATCGCCGATGTGATGAACCAGTTGGCAAACCATTACGGCGTGACCTTTGTACTTTCTACTGCCACACAGCCCACGCTCGGCTCGTTCCACCCCTTCGGCAGCAAAGCCTTTCGCGGCTTGGACAACGTGCGCGAAATCATGGATGCCCCCGATGCTCTGTACCAACAATTGAAGCGCGTGGAAGTCAGCGTTCCCGCCGATTTGCAAACACCGCGCGACTGGCAAAGCATCGCCAACGAACTACTCCAGCATCCGTCCGTGTTGTGCATCGTCAGCCGCCGCGATGATGCGCGCGAACTGCATCGCCTCATGACCGCTACAGAGGACGGTCAAAACACTTTGCACCTTTCCGCACTAATGTGTGGTGAGCACCGCAGCCGAGTCATCGCCGAAATCAAGGCGCGCTTGCAGCGCAAAGAGCTGGTGCGTGTCATCAGCACCCAACTGGTGGAAGCTGGCGTGGATGTGGACTTCCCCGTGGTGTATCGCGCGCTAGCTGGCTTGGATTCGATTGCGCAGGCGGCAGGCCGCTGCAACCGCGAAGGTAAGCAAGACGGAATGGGGCAGGTCGTCGTATTTGTGCCGCCGAAACCCGCGCCTCCTGGACTGTTACGGCAAGCAGCTCAAATCTCGGTGAGCTTGCTGTCTGGATGCAAAAGCAATGTATTAGGACGCGATCTTGCCAAACAGTTTTTCGAGCACCTGTATGTACGTGCACCCTCGCTGGACAAACACGACATCCACGAATTGCTCACGCAAGACGCGCGCGACTGCCAAATTCAATTCCGCACGGTAGCGGAAAAATTCAAGCTGATAGACGACAGTGCCTACCAGACTATTCTGGTGCGTTATGGCGACAACGATGCATGGCTAGGCATGCTAGAAAAAGACGGCCCGCAAAGATGGCTGATGCGCAAACTGCAACGCTACTCGGTGAATATTCCCAAGCGATTATTTGCACAACTCGAAAAGCAAGGCGATGTGCGCGAGATATGGCAAGGTATTTATGCACAAGTGGGCGACACACTTTACGACAGGACGCTGGGTGTAGTGGTAGATGGCAACATAGCACCAGATGAGTTGGTTGGATAAAACAGAACCAAGGAAGGAAAACATGAAGACATTCTGCTTGGAAGTAACTGGCGATTTCGCCTGTTTCACTCGGCCTGAAATGAAGGTGGAACGCGTCAGCTATGACGTGATAACACCTTCTGCCGCACGTGCCGTGTTCGAGTCTATTTTGTGGAAACCTGCCATCCAGTGGCGGGTAACAAAAATAGAAGTGCTGAAACCGATCAAGTGGATCACCCTACGACGCAACGAGGTGGGCGCGGTAGTGTCGTCGCGCAATGTGCAATCCGCCATGAACAGCGGCAGCGGCGACCTTGGGCTTTACATCGAAGACGAACGCCAACAACGCGCGGGGCTGTTCCTGCGCGATGTCGCCTACCGCATTTACGCAGGTTTTGAAATGCAAGATGCCGCAAAACACAAACCCAACTTTCCGCATCTTGCCAAACACCGCATCAACGATGCCGACGAACAACGCGCCGCCGACGAGGCAAACTCCCCCGCCAAATTCCTGAATATGTTCGAGCGACGCGCCAAGAAAGGACAGTGCGTAAATCAGCCCTATCTGGGCTGCCGCGAATTTGCAGCCCATTTTCGCTTGGTCAAAGATGATGCCGCCGAACCCACCCCGATAACCGATTCTCTTGACTTGGGTTGGATGCTGCACGACATGGACTACAGCAACCTCGCCAGCCCCAGCCCGCGTTTCTTCCGCGCAGAACTAAAAAACGGTGTCTTGGACTTGAACAATGTGGAGGTGCGGGGATGATTCTTCAGGCGCTATGCGACTACTACGAACGCAAACCGGACTTACCTCGTCTAGGCTTTGAAACCAAAGCCATTCCATTTGTGATCGAAATCAATTCAGCCGGGCAATTGGTACAGATTGAAGACACGCGAACCATCGATGGGAAAAAGAAAGTTGCCCGCAATTTTCTGATGCCGCAAGGCATAAAAAAAACCTCAGGGGTTGCCGCCAATCTGTTGTGGGATAACGCCGAATACGTGCTGGGCATCACCAGTACAGGCAAGCCAGAACGCGTACAGGAGCAACACTCGGCATTCAAAGCAAAGCTGGATGCACTGGCTGGCAAAACTGAAGATGCTGGGTTGAGTGCGGTGTTCGCCTTTTTGCAAGCACCGGACAAAGCCAGACTGGAAGCTGATCCACTTTGGCCGGAAATACTGGAAACCAATCCGGTAATGACATTCCGCTTAAATGGCGATCTCGAACTAGTTTGCCAGCGACCGGCAATCAGAGCCGCTTTGGAAAACACCGATACCGATACAAAAGAAATAACGTGCCTAATAAGCGGCGAACAGGATGGTTTCGAGCGACTGCATACCGCAATCAAAGGCGTATGGGGCGCGCAGACCAGTGGCGCAAATATCGTTTCGTTTAACAAAGATGCGTTCAATTCTTTTGGTAAAGAACAAGGTGCCAATGCTCCCGTAGGCAAGCAGGCGGCCTTCGCTTACACCACTACGCTCAATTACCTGTTGAGCAAGGAGAGTAAGCAGCGCATTCAAGTCGGCGATGCGTCTACTGTATTCTGGTCGGAAAAACACACCCACCTAGAGGACACATTCGCCGACCTGTTCGATGAACCGCCCAAGGATGATCCGGCTAAACAAACACGCGCCATCGAAGCGTTATTCAAATCGCCGCAAACAGGCACACTCAGCGACGAGGGTGGCAACACACGCTTTTATGTACTTGGCCTCGCGCCCAATGCCGCGCGTATCAGCGTGCGCTTCTGGCAGGTCGGCACTGTCGCTGAAATGTCAGCGCGGATACGCCAGCATTTTGCAGACTTGGAAATGATTCACGCCAGCTTCGAAAAACCATACCTCTCGTTGTTCCGCCTGCTAGTTGCCACCGCATCGCAAGGCAAGTCGGAAAACATCCCGCCCAATCTAGCGGGCGAATTCATGCGCGCGATTCTTGCCGGATTGCCTTATCCGCAAACGCTATTGCAAGCTGCCGTGCGCCGCATTCGCGCAGAACGCGAAGTGACTTATCCCCGCGCCGCCCTCATCAAAGCCTGCCTCAATCGGCAAGCACATTATTCACCATCCCAAGAAAAGGAGATTGCTGTGTCACTCGATGATTCCAACACCAACCCCGGTTACCGCATCGGTCGCCTTTTTGCCGCGCTGGAAAAAATACAAGAAGAAGCCGTTAATCCCAGCGCCACGATCCGTGACCGTTTTTACGGCGCGGCATCCAGCACACCTGTCACCGTATTTTCCAATTTGATGAAGTTGAAAAATCATCACCTTGCAAAATTGGAAGAAGGACGAAAACGCTATTTCGAAAAACTCATCGGCCAGATCATGTCCGACATCAACGATTTCCCAGCACATCTGTGCCTAGCCGACCAAGGACGTTTCGCCATCGGCTATTACCACCAGCGGCAAGCATTTTTCACAAAATCCGAATCCACATCTACCACTCAAGGAGCATAAACATCATGGCACTGAATAATCGTTACGACTTCGTTTTGCTTTTCGACGTAAAAGACGGCAACCCCAACGGCGACCCCGATGCGGGCAACCTGCCACGCGTGGATGCGGAAACCGGGAAAGGGCTGGTGACGGATGTTGCCCTCAAACGCAAGGTGCGCAATTTCATCGGGCTAGTGAAAGGCGAACAACCGCCATTTGAAATCTACATCAAAGAAAAAGCCGTTCTCAACAATCAGCACAAACGCGCTTATGTGGGCATCGGCAAACCCGAGTTGCTTGAAGGTGACGACAAAAAGCGCAAGGGCGGCGATGCCGTGGATGAAGCAAGACAATGGATGTGCCGCAACTTTTACGATGTGCGCGCATTCGGTGCGGTGATGTCTACTGGCATCAACTGCGGCCAAGTACGCGGCCCGATCCAACTCACTTTCGCGCGCTCTGTCGATCCCATCGTGGCACTGGAACACTCCATCACCCGCATGGCGGTTGCCACAGAAGCGGAAGCCGAAAAGCAATCCGGCGACAACCGCACGATGGGGCGCAAGTTCACAATCCCTTACGGCCTGTATGCCGCGCACGGTTTCGTGTCTTCCTTCCTCGCCAAGCAAACAGGCTTCGACGAAAGCGATCTGGAATTGTTGTGGCAAGCGCTGGGGCAAATGTTCGAGCATGACCGCTCCGCTGCGCGCGGCGAGATGTCCACGCGCGGGCTGTATGTGTTCAAGCACGACAGTGAGTTGGGCAATGCGCCAGCCCACAGCCTGTTTGACCGCATTCAGCCCAAGCTGAAGAATGAAGGATCTGTTCCTCGCGACTTCGGCGATTACAACATAATGGTCGATGAAACAGCTTTGCCACAGGGCGTAATCCTGAAAAAGATCGTCGGCTAATTCATCACCGTCGCCCCGCCCAATAAGCGGGGAGACGACTATGGTGGGCAACAGCAATGATGCGGACGGTATCGCCTTGCAGTCGATAGATCAGGGAATAGGGAAAACCATGAAGAGGAAACGAGCGGGCCTTGTACATACTGCTCTCACCCAGCGCAGGAAACTGTCTCAACAGTCCGAGGGCTCGTTCAATCTCGTTGATGAAGTCGTCCGCCGCAACGAACGCACCTTCGTCGATATACCAGTCGATGGCAGAATCAGCATCGGCCTGCGCCTCTTCGCTAAGACTGATTTGCGGCATTTTTTGCGTCGAGAACTTTGGTGCGAAGCCGTGTCATGACTTCATCAGCAGGAATCCATTTCGTCCTGCCTGCATCCATATCCGCCACGCGCCGCGCGATTTCCTCATCCCACGCTTGGGCGATAGCTTCCGGCGTATCTTCCGGTTCGCCTTCGAGACTGATGATCAAACGGTGGATCAACTCACCCCGCTCTTTTGGCGAAAGTTGCAGTGCTTGGTTCTCCAAACTTTCCAGCATAGCGCCCATGATTCCCTCCGTTAATGTGTTTGATACGCGTAAATGATAGCACTGCCGCCATGAACGAAACAGACGACCCCATCATGCTTTCCGCGCTCCAGCACTGGAGCTATTGCCCACGCCAATGCGCGCTTATTCACCTAGAACAAGCCTTCGATGAAAACGTCCACACCATGCGTGGCAATGCGGCGCATGAGCGGGTGGATGAGCCGGGGTTTGAATCATTTGAAGGTGTACGGAGTGAGCGCGCATTGCCGGTGTGGTCTGATCGTCTCGGGCTGGTGGGGAAATGCGATGTAGTAGAGTTTCATCCCGATGGGAAAATCTATCCGGTGGAATACAAACACGGCAGGAAAAAGTTGCAAGTTCACGATGATTTGCAGCTTGCCGCACAAGCGATGTGCTTGGAAGAAAGGTTCTACACCACCATCACGAACGGCGCGATTTATCACCACACTTCGCGCCGTCGCCGTGAAGTCGCCATTACCCCCGAATTGCGCAAACATGTTGAAGACACCGTTACCGCCATCCGCGCAATGTTGGCTTCCGGCAAGCTGCCGCCACCCGCCAACGATGCTCGCTGCAAAGAATGTTCACTTAATGATATTTGCCAACCGCAAGCCATGGCACACAGCACCACACACACTGCACTTGCAAAAACACTGTACGAACCGGAGGACTAAGTGGCACGCCAGATACTCAACACCCTGTACGTGATGACTCCGCTCAGTTACCTCCATCTGGAGAACGACACCTTGCGAGTGGATGTGGAGCGCGTGAAGAAGCTGCAAGTGCCGTTGCACCATCTCGGCAGCGTAGTCTGTTTGGGCAACATCATGGTCTCGCCCGCCCTGATGCATCGCTGCGCGGACGACGGCATCAGCCTCGTATTGCTGGATAGTCACGGGCGTTTCAAGGCAAGGCTGGAAGGTGCAGTTTCCGGCAACATTTTGTTGCGACAAGCGCAGCATCGGCTGGCGGGCGATGCCACTTTCGCACTGAATGTATCGCGCGCCATGATCGCTGGAAAACTGCGCAATGCACGCCAAGTTTTACTGCGCGGCGCGCGCGAAGCGGCGGACGAAGCCGATGCAAAAATGCTCACCGCAGGCGCAACCGCGCTACGCGCTTCCGTACGCAACCTGCCGCTGGCCGACAATCTCGACAGCGTGCGTGGCATAGAAGGCGATGCGGCAAAAGTCTATTTCTCTGCCATGAACGGCATCGTCCGCCGTGATGCGCGCGCCACTTTCACTATGGATGGACGCACTCGCCGACCTCCGCGCGACCGCATCAACGCCCTGCTCTCTTTTCTGTATTCCATGCTGATGAACGACTGCCGCTCCGCGTTGGAAGCCGTTGGCCTTGATCCGCAACTCGGCTTCCTCCATGCCGTGCGCCCCGGTCGCGCCGCGCTGGCGCTGGACTTGATGGAAGAATTCCGCGCCATCATGGCCGACCGCCTCGTGCTCACCCTCATCAATCGCGGACAAATCAGCGCGAATGATTTTGTTGAACGCGAAGGCGGCGCGGTCTTGCTCGAAGGCGATGCCAGACGCGCCGTCGTGGTCGCCTACCAAGAACGCAAACAAGAAGAAATCACTCATCCCTTACTGGAAACCAAAATGCCCATCGGCCTACTGCCACAAATCCAAGCGCGCTTGCTGGCAAGACACATACGCGGCGAAACTGAAACCTACCTTCCTTTCTTGGCACGCTAACATGCTCATCATCGTTGCCTACGATGTCTCCACCGAAACAAAAGAAGGCCGACGCCGTCTGCGCCGCGTAGCAAAAGTGTGCGAAAGCATCGGCCAGCGCGTACAAAACTCCGTCTTCGAATGCCGCGTCAACCAGATGCAATACGAAGAACTCGAACGCAACCTGCTTGCCGAAATAAACGAAAAGGAAGACTGCCTGCGTTTATATAGACTCACCGAACCTGTAGAATTACACATCAAAGAACATGGCCATTTCCGTGCCGTCGATTTTGAAGGACCTCTCGTAATATGACCATGCGCGAACCCCAAGCAACGACACAAACCCAGCGGGTTCGCGCTTCCCGTAACACATTGTGCGAGAAGCTTTTATTAACTCGCCACAAGAAATGTGCGGGCCGCAACAAAGCAATTTTGTTGGGGTTCGCGCAAAGTTCGTTGTTTAACGTTGCAAGACAAGGCGTTGAACGCGGACGGTAGCGCTCGCACCTCGGTGCGAGCGAGGATTGAAACACTTACGCCATATAACGATAAGTTGTTTTTTACAGTAGCGCTCGCACCTCGGTGCGAGCGAGGATTGAAACGTATCAGTTCCTCCCGAGCCTCTGAGGTCATTTGGTAGCGCTCGCACCTCGGTGCGAGCGAGGATTGAAACTTTCCACGGCAAGAACATGTGTGCGTTCATCCAAGTAGCGCTCGCACCTCGGTGCGAGCGAGGATTGAAACATCCGACACATACAAGCCAGACTGCCGCCCCACAGTAGCGCTCGCACCTCGGTGCGAGCGAGGATTGAAACACCCCACGCGCCGCGAATTCCTCCTGCAACAACTGTAGCGCTCGCACCTCGGTGCGAGCGAGGATTGAAACCGCCATCCGTGCGGCAAGCCATCTAAAAACCGAGTAGCGCTCGCACCTCGGTGCGAGCGAGGATTGAAACACCTGATACCCAGCGCCCGCCTCTTCCAGGTAATGTAGCGCTCGCACCTCGGTGCGAGCGAGGATTGAAACCCGTGTAGCGGTGTTGTGATGAGCGGGGCGGCTAGTCAAATAGGTAGCGCTCGCACCTCGGTGCGAGCGAGGATTGAAACGCCTATTTGGTGGGTGGCGGCGTTGCGTAAAAGTCAAGTAGCGCTCGCACCTCGGTGCGAGCGAGGATTGAAACATTTGAGGCTTGCCCGCTGCTCCGCCGTCCATAAGTAGCGCTCGCACCTCGGTGCGAGCGAGGATTGAAACGTGGGGCGTGCGTGTGACAACGTGGACATGACGGGTAGCGCTCGCACCTCGGTGCGAGCGAGGATTGAAACAAACCCCCGCACCCGGGTGACTAATTCCGCCATGCGTAGCGCTCGCACCTCGGTGCGAGCGAGGATTGAAACGTGTTGGTGTTCGCGTTCCCAGCTCATTGTTTGACCCCGTAGCGCTCGCACCTCGGTGCGAGCGAGGATTGAAACACCTCGTGATGGTCAGCAGTATTTGTGTAAGGTGGTAGCGCTCGCACCTCGGTGCGAGCGAGGATTGAAACAACCAGCGCCCTTGTACAAAGATAAGCACCGACCCGTAGCGCTCGCACCTCGGTGCGAGCGAGGATTGAAACGGGGATGTGCCTGATGCGTGGGGCGCGGATATGTTGTAGCGCTCGCACCTCGGTGCGAGCGAGGATTGAAACTTTGAGTACAGCGCAAAGCATCGACGATATTTATGTAGCGCTCGCACCTCGGTGCGAGCGAGGATTGAAACTTGATCGGCACTTTGTACAGGGCGGCGATTTTGGCGTAGCGCTCGCACCTCGGTGCGAGCGAGGATTGAAACGTCTTAAACACCGCCTGCCAGCGCTCCCGCTCCGAGGTAGCGCTCGCACCTCGGTGCGAGCGAGGATTGAAACGTACTCGGTCACCAGCTGCACCAAGGCATCGCGACGTAGCGCTCGCACCTCGGTGCGAGCGAGGATTGAAACTAGGCCACAGCAGCCTAACGATGACGATGCGATAGTAGCGCTCGCACCTCGGTGCGAGCGAGGATTGAAACCACATGCGCCGCCATGAACGACTGAAAGCTGCCATCGTAGCGCTCGCACCTCGGTGCGAGCGAGGATTGAAACAACTCAATTAGCGCGGTGGTTACATAAATTACTGTAGCGCTCGCACCTCGGTGCGAGCGAGGATTGAAACATTTATTTGAGCGGCGGTGCGCTGGGTATGTACGGTAGCGCTCGCACCTCGGTGCGAGCGAGGATTGAAACTCTTTAGCGGTAGGCGCTTTTTGGATGCACATCTCAGTAGCGCTCGCACCTCGGTGCGAGCGAGGATTGAAACCTCATACCACTGTTTTAATACCCGAGTTTTGGCGTAGCGCTCGCACCTCGGTGCGAGCGAGGATTGAAACATTTGCTCCCCCTTGCTATTGCCGCATAAACCGCGTAGCGCTCGCACCTCGGTGCGAGCGAGGATTGAAACCAGAAAAGATAACCCTTAAGAGTAAAAGCAGACGCGGTAGCGCTCGCACCTCGGTGCGAGCGAGGATTGAAACATTGAGTCTCGGGGTTTTGTAAAAAACCACCTCACGGTAGCGCTCGCACCTCGGTGCGAGCGAGGATTGAAACATCGTCACCGTTGGCTGACCGTAAGGAGATGTTGGTAGCGCTCGCACCTCGGTGCGAGCGAGGATTGAAACAGGGTGTGCTTCGGGATGACGGTCGTACTTGATCCTGTAGCGCTCGCACCTCGGTGCGAGCGAGGATTGAAACTTGTAGATCAAGTAGGCGGCCGTCGCAATGGCAGTGTAGCGCTCGCACCTCGGTGCGAGCGAGGATTGAAACATCGCGGCGCACTGCATGAAGTGCATGGAGGATGGTAGCGCTCGCACCTCGGTGCGAGCGAGGATTGAAACCGAATGCATCAACCATATCGCTAACAAACGCAAGGGTAGCGCTCGCACCTCGGTGCGAGCGAGGATTGAAACAGGAAGCCGAACTTTTCCTTGAAGAAGGTGACCACCGTAGCGCTCGCACCTCGGTGCGAGCGAGGATTGAAACTCTTTGCCCTGTATGCCCATGCGCGCACCGGCTTGTAGCGCTCGCACCTCGGTGCGAGCGAGGATTGAAACTGTCAGGAACGGCCTAACCTCCGCATCAAATACAGTAGCGCTCGCACCTCGGTGCGAGCGAGGATTGAAACGAAGATGCGTTGCAGTCCTTCCGCTCTCTGGTAGGTAGCGCTCGCACCTCGGTGCGAGCGAGGATTGAAACATTGCGCGCGGATCGGCCACGGCGAATGCGCCTTGTAGCGCTCGCACCTCGGTGCGAGCGAGGATTGAAACCGGGGGCTATCTCACAGAATTTTGCAGGGTTGATTGTAGCGCTCGCACCTCGGTGCGAGCGAGGATTGAAACAATATTGCCTGTAGTTGCAGCAATCGCATCGGCGTAGCGCTCGCACCTCGGTGCGAGCGAGGATTGAAACAGGAATTCGTAGGTCTCCCAGAAGGTCTGCACAGAGGGGTAGCGCTCGCACCTCGGTGCGAGCGAGGATTGAAACTCGTGTATCGGAAGGCGCTCTTCGATGCTGGCGAGGTAGCGCTCGCACCTCGGTGCGAGCGAGGATTGAAACCATTGCAGTGAAGGCACGCGGTGCATCACGCCGCGTAGCGCTCGCACCTCGGTGCGAGCGAGGATTGAAACAGGGTGCGCCTTAGTCCAGTCGCGCACACCCTGCAGGTAGCGCTCGCACCTCGGTGCGAGCGAGGATTGAAACTGGGATCTACAAGATCCTGCAACGGATGCGGGCGGTAGCGCTCGCACCTCGGTGCGAGCGAGGATTGAAACACGCCGCGTGATGGTCAGCAATACTTGTGCAAGGGTAGCGCTCGCACCTCGGTGCGAGCGAGGATTGAAACTTGATCGGCACTTTGTACAGGGCGGCGATTTTGGCGTAGCGCTCGCACCTCGGTGCGAGCGAGGATTGAAACGTCTTAAACACCGCCTGCCAGCGCTCCCGCTCCGAGGTAGCGCTCGCACCTCGGTGCGAGCGAGGATTGAAACGACGTATCGCCATCCTTACTATCTAATGCAGACTCGTAGCGCTCGCACCTCGGTGCGAGCGAGGATTGAAACAATATGCAGACGCATCCCTACCCGACCAGCAACGTAGCGCTCGCACCTCGGTGCGAGCGAGGATTGAAACCACACCATCCAACAGCGCGGCCACCGCCTGATCGGCCGTAGCGCTCGCACCTCGGTGCGAGCGAGGATTGAAACGGAGGGCGATACGTCGAAGACGGTAGAGCGGGTGTAGCGCTCGCACCTCGGTGCGAGCGAGGATTGAAACTTAGTGATCTGCCTGAAGGTTGGCAGGGCTTTGAACGGTAGCGCTCGCACCTCGGTGCGAGCGAGGATTGAAACTTAGTGATCTGCCTGAAGGTTGGCAGGGCTTTGAACGGTAGCGCTCGCACCTCGGTGCGAGCGAGGATTGAAACAAAACGATAGGGGATGTATTCATGCGATACGTAATGTAGCGCTCGCACCTCGGTGCGAGCGAGGATTGAAACCATTGTGCGACCCCGCTATCAGTATCTACGGCGGGTAGCGCTCGCACCTCGGTGCGAGCGAGGATTGAAACTGAGCACTGCCTCGGTGCTGGAACGAACCTTGATGTAGCGCTCGCACCTCGGTGCGAGCGAGGATTGAAACTAACCTTCTCTTACCGCGAAAACGTCGAAGACCGTGTAGCGCTCGCACCTCGGTGCGAGCGAGGATTGAAACTAGATTCGGGGATAACTACCCCGCAACAAATCCCCGTAGCGCTCGCACCTCGGTGCGAGCGAGGATTGAAACCTGCCACCTTGGTGGGCGTTTATGGAGCGACTGATGTAGCGCTCGCACCTCGGTGCGAGCGAGGATTGAAACAGCTGGGGACACTGACGATTTTGAGTCTGCATTGGTAGCGCTCGCACCTCGGTGCGAGCGAGGATTGAAACACATAGGAAACATTTTGACCAATACCGCCCTCGACGTAGCGCTCGCACCTCGGTGCGAGCGAGGATTGAAACTCGTGACAAGATCCTTCTCAAACTGATTAGCCTGTAGCGCTCGCACCTCGGTGCGAGCGAGGATTGAAACTAATCCTCCGCCCGTTAAACCTCTTTCGACTGGCGGTAGCGCTCGCACCTCGGTGCGAGCGAGGATTGAAACTTCGCGGGATGCGGTGCAATCTTCCTGCTCCTTGGTAGCGCTCGCACCTCGGTGCGAGCGAGGATTGAAACCTGTTCCTGTGGTGGATGGTGGTGTTGTACTAGGGTAGCGCTCGCACCTCGGTGCGAGCGAGGATTGAAACAGCAAGTCATTACGAAGGAGCATTGCCGAATGAGGGTAGCGCTCGCACCTCGGTGCGAGCGAGGATTGAAACTCAAACGCGAACAACGGATCGGTGGAGCAGGTGCGTAGCGCTCGCACCTCGGTGCGAGCGAGGATTGAAACTTGCACCACAATGCCAGTGCCGCCCATTCAGCATGTAGCGCTCGCACCTCGGTGCGAGCGAGGATTGAAACATGATGTTCACCTGTAGCTGCCGGTTCCCCGGCAGTAGCGCTCGCACCTCGGTGCGAGCGAGGATTGAAAAGAGGGATTCTCGGTCGCAGGCCCAGCGCAAGCCTACCGTAGCGCTCGCACCTCGGTGCGAGCGAGGATTGAAACAGCGAGACCGGACGTGACAACTACACCGAAGACGAGTAGCGCTCGCACCTCGGTGCGAGCGAGGATTGAAACGGGGATGTCATCGTGACGCTTGATGACTGCGAATTGTAGCGCTCGCACCTCGGTGCGAGCGAGGATTGAAACAAGTGGGCGATGGACGCGGTGAAGAGTGCCGCATCGTAGCGCTCGCACCTCGGTGCGAGCGAGGATTGAAACAACAACGCCGCGAACCTGCCTTGATGCGTCTAACGGGTAGCGCTCGCACCTCGGTGCGAGCGAGGATTGAAACGCCTTGATCGGAATCAAGGGAGTCGGCGTATTGAGGGTAGCGCTCGCACCTCGGTGCGAGCGAGGATTGAAACAGCATCGAATCCAGCTGCCAACCAGATTGCAATGTAGCGCTCGCACCTCGGTGCGAGCGAGGATTGAAACATAACCCAAGCTTGGCTTTTTCGGCACGGCCCCAAGGTAGCGCTCGCACCTCGGTGCGAGCGAGGATTGAAACATGACCGTCTGTGTTAGTCGTAGGCTCTGCGCTTGTAGCGCTCGCACCTCGGTGCGAGCGAGGATTGAAACAGTTGCTCTAGCTGCTCAGGGTCGGCAACGCCAAGTAGCGCTCGCACCTCGGTGCGAGCGAGGATTGAAACGGGATGGTGTCGAGCCATAGCTCGATGTCTTGCGTAGCGCTCGCACCTCGGTGCGAGCGAGGATTGAAACGTGCCACTCCATAGCTGATCACCTACCTTGCTACCGTAGCGCTCGCACCTCGGTGCGAGCGAGGATTGAAACTTCGCCTGAATCTTGATTGACTGGATAAGCGATACATGTAGCGCTCGCACCTCGTTGCGAGCGAGGATTGAAACTTCAGCGCATGGCTACAAGTCAACTAACGATCCGTGGTAGCGCTCGCACCTCGGTGCGAGCGAGGATTGAAACACGACGCACCTTGTCGTAAATCATGATGCGCGCTGTAGCGCTCGCACCTCGGTGCGAGCGAGGATTGAAACTAGCGCACCGGCCACGTCCGCGATGAACATGCAGGGTGTAGCGCTCGCACCTCGGAAGAGAGGAGGAGCTAATTACTACGACACCTTTCCCTCGTACCACCCCTGACTGCGCTTCACCAGATACACCACACTCAACATCACGGGCACTTCGATCAGCACGCCCACCACGGTAGCTAGCGCTGCTCCCGACTCAAATCCAAACAAGCTGATTGCAGCCGCAACCGCTAATTCGAAAAAGTTGGATGCGCCGATCAAGGCTGAAGGGCCTGCCACGCAATGCGCCTCTCCTACCCGACGATTCAACCAGTAAGCAAAACCTGAGGTGAAGTACACCTGAATGGTAATGGGCACCGCCAGCATCAAGATGATGAGCGGCTGCTCGACGATGGCTTTGCCTTGGAAGGCAAACAACAATACCAAGGTCAACAACAGTGCAGAGATGGAGATAGGCCCTAACTTTTCCAGTGTGGCGTGTAACGTTTGCTCACCGCGCGACAACAACCATTTGCGCCACGCTTGCGCGATGAAGACGGGTAACACGATGTAGAGCAGCACGGATACCAGCAAAGTGTCCCACGGCACGATGATGGCTGACATACCTAACAGCAACGCTACCAAGGGTGCGAAGGCGAACACCATGATGGCATCGTTGAGTGCGACTTGGCTCAAAGTAAACAACGGCTCGCCATTCACCAACCTGCTCCACACGAAGACCATCGCGGTACAGGGTGCGGCCGCGAGCAAGATCAATCCGGCGATGTAGCTGTCGAGTTGTTCGGCAGGCAGATACGGTGCGAACAGATGACGAATGAACAACCACGCCAGCAGCGCCATCGAGAACGGTTTGACCGCCCAGTTGATGAACAGCGTGACACCGATACCGCGCCAGTGTTTTTTCACCTCATGTAATGCGCCAAAGTCGATGCGCAGCAGCATAGGAATAATCATCACCCAAATTAAAAGTCCGACGGGGATGTTCACCTTGGCAATTTCCATCTCGCCTAAAGTGTGGAATGGCGCGGGAAAAAATTGCCCCAACAGCACGCCAATGATGATGCACAGAAAGACCCACAGGGTGAGGTAGCGCTCGAAGAGACTCATATTACGAAATCCTTATTCAATCCATTATTCAAACCTGATTAATGGCGCGCCATTAATTCGAGCAAGCCATTTAATGACCGATGATTTTGAGGCGCGTTATCGCCCGATGAATCGGCCTCCTACAAAAAGCGATCTCTTAATCTTGTATGCGCCCAATCTCGTTGAGCTTCTCTTTCAACACAAGCTTGTCTAACTTCTCAATCGGCAGCGCCATGAACAATTGAATACGTCTAGCCAACTGTTCTGCCGCTTTGTTGAATGCGGCGCGGCGCGCTGCATCACCTTCGATGTGTGCAGGGTCTGGAATGCCCCAGTGCGCCGTTGCAGGATGACCTAGCCACAGTGGGCAGGCCTCACCCGCTGCGTTGTCGCACACGGTGAAGATGAAATCGAACACGGGTGCGTCAGGGCGCGAGAATTCGTCCCAGCTTTTGCTGCGCAACTCATCGATGCTGTGTCCATGTGCTTGCAGCCATTCAATCGCGCCGGGATTGACCTTGCCCGCCGGTTTGCTGCCTGCGCTGTAGGCTTTGAATTTGCCTTTGCCCAACACGTTGAATAGCACTTCGCCCAGCAAGCTGCGCGCTGAATTGCCCGTGCATAAAATGAGTACGTTGTATTGTTTATTTGTCATTGCATTTTTCCTTTTTGAAAATCAACATTTTTTAGCGTTGGGTTTGCAAGCCTCGTCATGTCCGCCGCAACAGTTCTCGGTGAGGTAATCCACCATGCCGTTCATCACGGCAAAGTTGGCGGCGTAATAGATGAATCTGCCTTCTTGCCGGCTGACCACCAATCCCGCGTGACTTAATGCCTTAAAGTGAAACGACATATTGGCGGGCGACACTTTTAATTTTCCTGCAATCTCCCCCGCCGCCAATCCGTCTGCCCCACTCACCACCAACAGACGAAAAATAGCCAAGCGGGTGGGCTGTGCCAGTGCAGAAAGGGCTTTGACTACTTGGGCTGGTTTCATCATTTTATATTTACATTGTTAAACGATTATTAAAACGTCAGCCATTACAACCCAAAAAATCGGTGCTGGCAAGTCTGCCCTGCGCGCCACGCCAATCCGCCATTCCCCTGCCCTAACGGTTAGAATGCGCGCCTCTTTTCAAGGACTTCACTTCATGGCGATTCAATGGTTTCCTGGGCATATGACATCGGCGCGCAAAAAGGCGGCGGAAACGATGGCGCGCATTGATGTGGTAATTGAGGTGTTGGATGCGCGCGTGCCCGAGGCGGGGAGTAATCCGCTGATTCGTGAATTGCGTGAGCATCGCCAGCGCCCGTGCTTAAAAGTATTGAATAAGACGGATTTAGCCGACCCTGTGGTGACGCAAGCGTGGCTAGATTATTTCAACGCACAAGAGGGGGTGCATGCGGTGGCGCTGTCGTGCAAAAAAGCGGGCGATGCCGTGAAGATTCCCAAGTTATGTTTGCCGCTTGCGCCGCAACGCGGGACGACACTCAAGCCCCTGCGTATCATGATTATGGGCATCCCCAACGTGGGTAAATCAACCTTGATGAATACGCTGCTGAAACGGCGCGTGGCGGCGGTAGGCGATGAGCCTGCCATCACCAAGAATCAGCAGAGCTTTAATCTGGATGACCACACCACGCTGATAGATACGCCCGGTTTGATGTGGCCAAAAATTGCGCATGAAAGTGACGGCATGATGCTGGCAGCCAGCCACAGCATTGGACGCAACGCGATTATTGATGATGAGGTGGCGGCGTTTTTAGGCGACATTGTGTTGGCGCGCTATCCCGAATTAGTACAAGCGCGTTACAAAGTGAACCCTGAAGGTATGGATGGTGTGGGCTTGATTGAAGCCATCGCGCAATTACGCGGCTTGCGTATTCGAGGCAAAGAATTTGATTTTGAAAAAGCCGCAATGACGCTGCTGCAAGACTTTCGCACGGGGGTGTTGGGGCGCATCAGTTTGGAATCCCCTGACACGCGCAAGGCGATGCTTTTACAAGTCGACGTTCCTTCTTATAATCCCGCGCATTCTCGTTCCTAATTTTTTCGCATGATTTTATTTCGCGCTACGTTGCTGGTTGCCAGCCTCTCACTCACTGGGTGTAGCACCCTTCATTTGAGTGCCTACACACAAGATAAAGACCCGCTAGAGCCCATCAACCGCAAGGTCTACGTGCTGAATGACGCGCTCGACCGCGCGCTCATTAAACCCGTGGCGCAGGGCTATGACTGGGCGATGCCTGCTCCTGCCAAAACTTTGGTGAATAATTTTTTCTCCAACTTGGATGACGTCACGGTGACCGCTAATGATTTGCTGCAATTCAAATTTGCACAGGCAGCAAGCGATGGCAGCCGTGTTTTATTCAACACCACGTTTGGGCTTGGCGGATTGATTAACGTCACGTCACGCCTAGAAAAACACAATGAAGACTTTGGACAGACGCTAGGTTATTGGGGGGTGCCGAGTGGCGCATATTTAATGCTGCCTGTGTGGGGGCCTAGCAGTGTGCGTGACGGAGTGGGGTTGTATGGTGACTCGGTAGTGAGTGTGATTGGCAATACCCAACATGTGCCAAGGCGCAATACAGATTGGGCGCTGGACAAGCTCAATACACGCGCGGGGTTGTTAGAACAAGAAGCCGTGATGCAAGATGCCACCCTCGATCAATACAGTTTTCTGCGCGATGCCTATTTAATGCGCCGCCAAAGCTTGGTGTACGACGGTAATCCGCCGCGCGTTAACTATGAAGAAGATGACGACGCGCCCTAATATAAAGAGTCCCGCCAGGTTGGTGGTGAGCTCTGCGTTAAATTTAAGATAGCCTTGCGTAAGGTAGGCTTACGAACCCCAACATCCCCCCTCCAAAAACGGAGGGATGGCGCCACGTGACAGGGGGTTGTGGGAGCCCGATTCATCGGACGATGACGCGTTCAATAAAAAAATCACCCGATGAATCGGGCTCCTACAGGGGGCGTAGCTCTCGCAGTTTCGAGCCGTGTTGGATACATCAAAAAGCCCCACGAACTGTCACCTAACTCAAAAAAAACGGCGGGGTTTGAACCCGCCGTTTTTATTTTCCTGCGTTTATCGTGCGTTGCGTAACGCTGCAATACGGTCTTCTAAAGGCGGGTGCGTCATAAATAGTTTTGACCAAGCGGCGCCCCCTGAAATGGCTTGGGCTGCCATATTTTTGGGCAAGGCTGCTTGCTCATGATTACCTTTCAAACGTTCCAGCGCGGCAATCATTTTTTCGCGTCCCGCTAAATTTGCCGCACCTGCATCCGCACGGAATTCACGCTGACGTGAGAACCACATGACAATCGTACTGGCCAAAATACCCAGCACGACTTGCGCAATCATCTCCGCCACAAAAGCGCCAATGCCAGGGCCATTGCGGCCATCGTTCTTGAGCAATACGCGATCTACCAAAATGCCAAATAGTTTGGAGAAAAACACCACAAAGGTATTCACCACGCCTTGAATTAAGGCGAGGGTCACCATGTCGCCATTGGCAACGTGACTTACTTCGTGTGCCAATACCGCCTCGGCTTCATCACGACTCATGGCATGGAGTAAGCCTGTGCTCACTGCAACCAACGCGTTATTTTTATTCCATCCTGTGGCAAAAGCATTCACATCAGGCGCATCGTAAATGGCCACTTCAGGCATGCCGATACCAGCTTGTTGTGCTTGTCGGCGCACGGTGTCCACCAGCCAGCGTTCGGTGGGGTCTTGCGGTGTTTCAATCACTTGCGCGCCGACCGATTTTTTCGCCATCCATTTAGACAGGAACAGCGAAACAATCGAACCCGCAAAGCCAATCACGGCAGACATCACCATGAGTGAGCCAAAATTGATTGCGCCACTTTCGTCCAGTACCCGATCCACACCCAACAAACGCAGGGTGATGCTGATGACCGCGAGAACCGCGATGTTGGTCAGTAGGAATAGAAAAATACGTTTCATGCCACTTTCTCCTTGGTTAATTCTGCGTGCGCTATCCAAATCGGCTGGCTGCACGGTGCGCTACATGGGGCGAGGAATTTCAATTTCAAGTGCCTGCACTCGGAACACGCATTGCGGCATAAGTTCAATTTACGCCTAGCGACCTGATTCGCGTTCAGGGGATGAGCTAATTTTATGTATGCTTAAGTCGGCGCCGTCAAATTCTTGTTCTGCGTCGAGGCGGATACCTATCAATTTTTTGAGCACACCGTAAACAATAAAACCGCCCGCTAAAGCAATAAGAACTCCCAGCAAAGTGCCAATGAGTTGCGACATAAAACTCACCCCGCCTACACCGCCCAGCGCTTTTGCTCCAAAGATGCCAGCAGCAATGCCACCCCATGCACCACACAAGCCATGTAGTGGCCACACACCCAACACGTCGTCAATCTTCCAGCGATTTTGCGTCAGCGTGAACATGAAGACGAACAACGCGCCTGCCACGCCGCCCACGATGAGCGCACCTACCGGATGCATGAGGTCAGAGCCTGCGCACACAGCAACAAGGCCTGCCAAAGGGCCGTTGTGCACGAAGCCCGGGTCGTTCTTACCCAGCCACAAGGCGACGAGTGTGCCGCCTACCATCGCCATCAGCGAATTCACGGCAACCAGTCCGCTGATGCCGCCGATACTTTGTGCCGACATCACGTTAAAACCAAACCAACCGACGGTGAGAATCCACGCGCCCAATGCCAAGAAAGGAATGCTGGAAGGCGGATGTGCAGAGATGCGTCCGTCTTTGCTGTAGCGCCCAGTGCGTGCGCCAAGCAGCAGCACCGCTGCCAACGCAATCCAGCCACCCACGGCATGTACGACCACTGAGCCTGCAAAATCATGAAAGCCTGCGCCAAACGTATTCTTTAAACCTTCCTGAATGCCAAAATGGTTGTTCCACGCAATGCCCTCAAAGAAGGGATACACAAAACCTACCAATAAAAAAGTCGCGGCAAGCTGCGGATTAAATTTGGCGCGCTCGGCAATGCCGCCTGACACGATGGCAGGAATGGCCGCCGCGAAAGTCATCAAGAAGAAAAACTTAACGAGGTCGTAGCCATTTTTTTGCGCGAGTTGCTCTGCACCCACAAAAAAACTCACCCCGTAAGCGATGCTATAGCCAATAAAAAAATATGCCAGGGTGGAGACCGCTAAATCGCTGATGATTTTAACCAGCGCATTTACTTGGTTCTTTTTGCGTACCGTACCTAGCTCAAGAAAGGCGAAGCCTGCATGCATGGCTAACACCATAATGCCGCCCAACAGCACAAACAGCACATCACTACTCGTTCTTAACTCATCCATATCTTTCTCCTTTACTGCTAATTTTTCTTAACGCCAATCATGTAAATACTTATCCAGCCAGAACAGTCCGAGTATGGTTTTGCTGTCGTTTATTTTGCCTAGGCGAATCCATTCAAGCGCATCCGCCAGCGATAAATCAAACACCTCTAAAAATTCACCTTCATCTAGCTTTTGCTCTTGCTGGGTTAAGCCGCGCGCCAAGTAGTATTCCATGCGCTCATCGGCATAGCCAATACACGGCCAAGCGCGGGTGAGATGCACCCACTCCCTCGCCACATAACCGGTTTCTTCCAATAATTCTCGCTGTGCGGTCACGAGCGTGTCTTCACCGTGATCGATTTTACCTGCGGGTAACTCAATAAATTCGCAGCGGGGTGGATAGCGATACTGGCGCTCCATTACCAAATTGCCATTATCGAGTAGCGCCAAAATAGCCACTGCACCCGGATGGCTGATGTACTCACGTGTACTGGTCGAGCCATCTGGCAATTGCACGCTGTCTTTGCGCACTTGAATGAAGTTTCCTTCATACATGAGTGCGCTATCAATTTGCGTTTCGGTCAAATCCATGTCGCGCTCCTACAAATCAATACTCCCGCCGTAGCGGGAGTATTTTTGCTGACTACCGCCCTAGCTCAAGGCAGTAATAAAGATTGTTGTACCGAGGCCGCACACACGTTCATCAATGCGCCCGGCAAAATACCTAACCCCAATACCGCCAGGCCGTTGATAGAAATAAGTAAGGTGCTGTCGGGTTGGATGTAAATTTTTTCATGGCTTTCGGGCGCATCGAAATACATCATCTTGACTATGCGTAAGTAGTAGAACGCGCCAATAAGAGAGAACAGCACCGCCATAATGACCAGCGGAATATGCCCCGCTTGCACCGCCGCATTCAACACTGAAAACTTGGCATAAAAGCCCACGGTAGGAGGCACGCCCGCCATCGAGAACATGAGCAACATCATCATAAATGCCAACCAAGGGCTGCGTTGATTGAGTCCTTTGAAGTCACTCAAATTGTCAGCTTCAAAACCTTCGCGTGACAGCAACATAATCATGGCGAAGCCACCCAAGCTCATCAGCACGTAGACCACAGCGTAGAACATGGCTGATCCATAGCCTTCCAAGGAGCCACTCAAAATACCCACCAGCATGAAGCCCATGTGCGCAATGGTGGAGTAAGCAAACATACGTTTGAGGTTGGTTTGCGCAATAGCGGTAATGTTACCGACGGCCATCGACAACACGGCCAGCACCATCAACATGCCCGCCCAATGCACCATCATCGGTTGCATCGCTTCCACCAAAATACGCATGACAAATGCGAAAGCGGCGAGTTTAGGGGCGGTGCCAATAAACATGGTCATCGCTGTGGGGGCGCCGTGATAAACGTCTGGCACCCACATATGGAACGGCACCGCGCCTAACTTAAACGCCAGTCCTGCCACCAAAAATGCCAAGCCAAATACCAACAAGTTAACTTTGGCAGTGCCACCCGCAATGCTGGCGGAAATGGCTTGTATGTCGAGTGAGCCTGTTGCACCGTAAATCATGGACATGCCGTACAGTAGGAAGCCCGAAGCCATCGCCCCCAAGATGAAGTACTTCATGGCAGATTCAGTGGCAACAGCAGAGTCACGTTGCAAAGCGACCATGGCATACAAGCTTAAGGCGAGAATTTCGAGACCGATGTACAAGGTCACAAAGTTGCTCGCGGAAATCATCACCATCATGCCTAGCGTGGCGAACAGCACCAGCGCTAAAAACTCGCCTGTGAATAGCCCGCGCGCCATCAGATAGCTGCGCGAATACACCAGCATCATGGACACCGACAAATAGGTGAGCAGCTTGAGCACGTCGGACATTAAGTCGTCCACGAACATGTTATTGAATAAGTGCGCAACGCCCATGGTGTGGGTGGCAACGGTAATCAAGGAACAGCCTAGCAGCGAGAGTTGCACCAGCAAGTAAGTGAGGGTGCGCGTGTGCTTGGGTAGCGACACATCCACCACCAGCACAAGGCTGACCATGATGAGTAAAAACATCTCGGCATAAGCAGGAAATAAGGTGGACAGGTAGTTCATGGTTTCCTCTTAAAGCTTAAATTTTTGAGGTGTTCAAATGCACCAGCAAATCATTGACTGACGCGTGCATGATTTCGCCCAAAGGCAAGGGATACAGTCCCATTAGCAATACAGAAATAGCCAACACCGCCATCACCATAAATTCGCGTGAGCTTAAATCGTGCATGTGTTTAACATGGTCGTTTGCCACCGCACCAAATATCACGCGCTTGTACATCCACAAGGTGTAAGCCGCGCCGAACACCAAGGTGCTGGCAGCCGCAAAACCGTACCAGAAGTTCACTTTGACTGCGCCCATGATGACCAAGAATTCGCCCACGAACCCACTGGTGCCTGGCAAGCCGCTATTGGCCATGGCAAACAACATGAAAAAGGCGGCGAACTTGGGCATGGTGTTGACCACGCCACCGTAATCCACAATTTGCCGTGAATGCACGCGGTCGTACATCACACCGATACACAGGAACAGTGCGCCTGCCACGAAGCCGTGTGAAATCATTTGTAGCAACGCGCCTTCCATTCCGTAAGCATTGAAGATGAAAAAGCCAAGGGTGACGAAACCCATGTGTGAAATGGAGGAATACGCCACCAGCTTTTTCATGTCTGATTGCGTCAGCGCCACCAGACCGATATAGACCACGGCAATCAGCGACAGCGCAATCATCACGCCCGACAGGGCATGGCTGGCATCAGGCGCAATGGGCATGGAGAAGCGGATGAAACCATACGCGCCCACCTTCAACATAATCGCGGCCAGCACCACCGAACCGCCAGTAGGCGCTTCCACGTGAGCATCGGGCAACCAAGTATGCACAGGAAACATCGGCACTTTGACCGCAAAGGCAAAGAAGAAGGCGATGAAGATGAGAATCTGCGCATCCAAGGGAATGCGTAACTGGTGGTAGTCCAAAATTGAAAAGCTACCACCCGAATGCAGGTACAAATACAGAAACGCGACCAGCATCAACAAGGAACCTAACAGGGTGTACAAGAAAAATTTAAGCGCCGCATACACGCGATTCGGCCCACCCCATACGCCGATGATGAGGAACATCGGAATCAGCATGGCTTCCCAGAACACGTAAAACAACATGGCGTCCAAAGCAGCAAACACGCCGTTAATTAAACCCGACATGATTAGAAACGCCGCCATGTATTGCGCCACGCGCTTTTCAATCACCACCCAACCCGCCACCACCACAATGAGGGTGAAGAAGCTGTTGAGCAAGATGAACAACATCGATATGCCATCAATACCCAAGTTGTAATGGATGTTGAAATGGGTAATCCAATCTTTCAGCTCGACGAACTGCATGGCGCTCGTCATACGGTCAAATCCCGTGTACAGCGGCAGCGTCACCAACAAGCCCAACACAGCACCTACTAACGCGATGAGACGAGCCAATGGCGCATTGCGATCATTCCCCGTTGCCAACACCAACAGTCCGAAAATGATAGGGAGCCAAATGGCCACGCTTAACAGGGGGTATCCTAAAATCATGCTTATTCCTTCAATGTTTCTCTAGGTCTGACTGATTAGAATAGTGTGCGAACGGTGAGTAGAAGTGACACACCCACAATCATCCAGAATGCGTAATGGTAGACGTAGCCCGTTTGGAATCCGCGCAACACGCCAGAGAACCAACCTACCATCTTGGCCGAGCCGTTCACAATCAGCCCGTCAATCAACTTCACATCACCAAATTTCCACAGCACGCGACTTGCCCCGCGCGCGCCACCCGCGAAGAACCAATCATTGAAGCGGTCAAAGTAGTATTTTTGATCGAGCAAGGTGTACAGCGGCGCAAATTTCTTTTGAATCGTGGCAGGAATATCGGGGCGCTTCATGTAGAAGAACCACGCCGTCCCCACCCCAGCAACCGCCAACAAGAATGGCAAGGTCATCATGCCGTGCAACGCCATAGCAAATGCACCGTGAAATTCTTCGTGCAGCTCATGCATGACGTGATGATGTTCCGCAATATAAATGGCATCACCGAAGTAGCTGCCGAACAGCATGGGTTCAATCGCAATATAACCAATCAATACGGAGGGGATAGCCAACAGAATGAGCGGCAAGGTAACCACCCACGGTGTTTCGTGCGGCTTGCCTGCGTGATGTCCATGGTCATCGTGCGCCCCATGATGATCGTCGTGCGGCACTTGGTCGTAACGCTCCTTGCCATGAAAGACTAGGAAATACATACGGAAAGAATAGAAAGCGGTGACGAATACGCCGGCTACGACCGCGAAATAAGCAAAACCTGAACCTGGCAGATGCGAATACTCCACAGCCTCGATGATGCTGTCTTTGGAATAAAAGCCTGAAAAGAATGGCGTGCCAATCAACGCTAACGAGCCAATCAGCGAGGTAATCCATGTAATCTTCATGTATTTACGCAGTCCGCCCATGTAGCGAATGTCCTGATTGTGGTGCATCGCAATAATCACACTGCCCGCTGCCAAGAACAGCAGCGCCTTGAAGAAGGCATGTGTCATCAAGTGGAACATGGCTACTGAGTAAGCAGATGCGCCCAGCGCCACGGTCATATAGCCTAGTTGCGACAAGGTGGAATACGCAACGACGCGCTTGATGTCATTTTGGATAATGCCGAGAAAGCCCATGAACAAAGCGGTAATCGCGCCAATAATCATCACGAACGAAAGTGCCGTTTCTGACATCTCAAACAGCGGCGACATGCGCGACACCATGAAGATACCTGCGGTTACCATCGTCGCAGCGTGGATCAAAGCGGAAATGGGAGTTGGACCTTCCATCGAATCAGGCAACCATACGTGCAGTGGGAATTGCGCACTCTTACCCATCGCACCAATAAATAACAAGATGCAAATTGCGGTAATTAAATTCCACGATACGCCGGGAATGGGCGCTAAATCATTTGCGTAGTTATGTGCATTGGCAAACACAGTTTGATAGTCCAGCGTGCCGAACACCATCAGTACTAATG
>JABFSI010000032.1 GCA_013140695.1 Sideroxydans sp.
GCCCGCACCGCGGCTTCGGCGCGTGAGCTTACGTTGAGTTTGACGTAAATGTTTTTCACATGGTCATTCACGGTGTGTCGTGAAATTTCGAGTAGGGCGGCGATGTCCGCACTGTTCAGGCCGCGCGCGAGATGGAGCAACACGGCTTGTTCACGTTCAGACAAGGCAAGCGTCGCGTCAATGGGGGTGTCATTGAGTTTGGGGCTCACCTTAAAGTGTCCGAGCAAACGCCGTGCAATGGCGGGGGAGAGCGGGGGACGCCCTTCGCTAATGCCATACAGTTGATTGATGAGCAGCGCTGGCGGTTGATCTTTCAGCAAATATCCTTGCGCGCCCGCACGTAGCGCGGGAAACAAATGCGCATCGTCGTCAAAAATAGTGGCGACCACAATCATGCAGTGTGGAAAGCGTTCAGCTAAAGCATCGACAACCATTGTGCCATCACCATCGGGTAAGGAGAGGTCGACCAGAGCCAGATCAAATTGAAATTGATTAATGATATTGAGCGCATCCGCGATGTTCGATTCGCACCGCACACGAATGCCTGGGAAAGCAGCTTGAATCACTTCGCGTAACAAAACTTGCGATTCGGGCAGGTCTTCTAATATCAACGCCATTTTCATGGTTGGGGAATCTCCACACTTAATTGCACACCCATATCTAGCGCATTCATACGGAATATACCGCCACATTCGGCAATACGTCCGCGCATATTGCGCAAACCATAGCCCTCAACCCAATGTGCGGGCGCACGCACCACACCATCATTTTCTACGCTGATATACAGCGTGGCCGCGTGCAGTAGCACCGTAATGACAATCTTTTTGGGGGCAGCATGTTTTAGCGCATTGCTAATCATTTCGCGCAGTACCGATTCCAGCATGGCCTTGTTGCGCGCGGATAAAACCGCCTCGCGAGTGAATACGCCTTGCTCCCAGTGCAAGGCGCAAAGTGCCGCGTCGCAACGGGCATTTGCTTCGGCGCGCCAATCGGCTAACGCGCTCATTAACGGTATCGGTTGATTATTCATCGCGGCGATGGAAGTGCGCAAATCTTGCATGGCTTCTTGTGCAATGCTGGCATCGGGACTGCCGCGCAAGTGATGAATCAGCTTCAACAATCGCGCCCCTAGGTTGTCATGCAAATCGCGACTGATGCGTAAGCGCTCCTGCGTGACGCCTTGCTCGTAACTGGCGCGTCCCTGCAACACCTGGTCTAGTAAATGCGTCATGGAAAGTGCAAAAGCGGCATCACGTGAGGAGAATAATTGCCTGCCCTGCTTGGCGTAGCGCAAGGTATAGGCAGGCAAAACGCCACTCGCGGCAAGGTTCAAGCTTAAGCCATCATCGGCAATGCCTGGTGTGACATGGGCGGTGCTTGCGTTGAGTTCGAGCGGTGAAAATACTCGATTGAGCAAGGTCTCCCAACACGTCACTTGTTGTTGTGGCGTGGCGGCATAAGCCACCGCTGATAATTCAGGCAACAGTAATTCAAACTGCTGCTCACTATGATTTACCAAGCGCCGCCATAACCACATACGTAATGAAAAATACAACCAGACGGCTAGCAATAAACTCAAGCCAAGTGATGCGCCCTGCGTGACCCCAAAATAGGCGAAAGCCATATCTAGCAGCAATACCAGCATGGCACCTCCCACCCATAAATAGCCGCGATACGCCCACTGATTCAAATCGAACAACTGATAGCGACGCAATCCCAGTGCGATGCCCAAATAAATAATGAGGAAGTAGCCAAATGCGAAGCCTTGTTGCGGCATGGGAAACAAGCCCAGCACCTGCGAGCCAAAAGTGGTGAAGATGAATGAGCCGCTGCCTACCACGAGCGACAAAGTGAACCAACGCAAAGCCGCCCGCTCTAGCGGGTGGCCGCGCGATTTACGCCACTGAATGCCAGCAAACACAATGGCTAACACCATCTCTATCATCACGGGTATGCGTGAGCCCCAATCTTGATTGGGTGCCCAACGCCATACATCAGCTGCCAGCCATAGCCCAAAAAACGCCCACAACCACAACAGGTAGCGCACGCGTAATAAAGGTCTTGGGTAGGTCGCAAAAATAGCCACCAGCGCACACCCAAACATAAATGCGCCTAGATGATTAAGTGAAGCCAACCAGCGGAACATTTCACCCGGCAAGGCTAATTCACGGGTGCTGTAAATGGCGGCAGGTAAGGTAAAGATAGGAAACATCGCGCCGGATAAGCCAAACATGCGCGCCCCCCAGTCGTCCTTGCGCAGCAAATAAATCCAACTTGCTAACATTAAGCCAACCAAACCAACGCCTAACTGAAACCAAAACACCGCAGGCAAACTAGCCAGCGGACGTGGGCTTGGATGCACCACACTGCTACCTATTAACCCAGCTTCATCCTGCCATTCCAGGGTAACTTGAGGAGACTGCAAGAGCGTGGCGAAAGCGCTTTGGCGGGTAAAAAAATCCTGCATTTCTGCGTAGGTATCGAAGAAATCAGGCTCTTCAATCAAGTCAGTTGGCAACACGTCTATCGACTCATTTGTTGCAGAAATGAGACGGACCACGCGAGCCCCCGCTGGAATTTGTTGCAAAAAACGCAACTCGTGCTCCACTACCTTAACTGACTTACCCTCCTCCGCCACCGTTAGCGTCACCCCCAGCCACGGTGTTTGCAACGCCATCCAAATTGCAAAAATCCCGCAGGCAATGCCTATCAAGCTAATTTGAAGCCAAGCATAAAGCGGAGCTTTTGAAAAAATGCGCATCTTATTTCCCTCTAAATTTTGATAGAGACCTTATCAGAAGCCCGCATGAAAGCTACCCCCTAGAACGCGGGATTGTGCGAAGCCCATCACTCCGTGAAAATTCCCCTGCCTAGAGAAGCGCGCTATTTGACGCTTACATCCTCTGCGCAAACTAATTGTTCACTCATTCACGGAGGTTTTAATGTCAAAGAACATGCTCTTCAAATCTGTTCCTGTGTTGCTTGCGGGATTTGTCCTTGTGGGTTGCGGAAGCCCAAATATCGTGGCTAAACCCGAGCCCTTCAATTTTGAACAGGTCGCCAAAGAGCCGGGTGAGCAAGCTAAACAAGTGCTCAAAGTAGAAGAGTTTGGCGATGGTATTAAGAACACTAAAAAATACGTGATGGGCGCTTTCCAAGTTCGCGTTAGAACCGAGCTGTCAGGCCAATATGGGAAGCAGCTAGAACAGCCCAATAAATTAGGGCGCGGTAACGATGCTTTATTTCAAAAAGTGACCGACGATTTGTATAAAGAATTCGTTGCTAACCTAAAAAGTCGTGGCATAGAAATCGTCAATCCATCTACCCTCAAAAAATATCCCGAGTTTCAAGAGATGGGCAGCAATACCAATGTGATTGGCAAATGGACATTGAAAAACACTTTCGCCAGCGGACACGCAACAGCATTGCATACTTATGGCATCTCTCATGAATATGAAGAAGGCAGTGGTGGTGGGGCTTCTGTGAATAATGGCGCTGATGCCTCTGAAAATAACTACCAAATTTTCTATCCCGCTGCCGTCCCGGGCTTAAATTACGTGCAAAACGTGGTGACGCTATTCAGTCCGAGAGACTACCCATTGGGGGACGACATCGCCGCTGGGCATTCACTCCCTCAAGCATTGATGGCAGCTGCAGCCCGCGACAAGCTGGGTGTTATGACAGCCGCATTTGAAGTGGAATTGGTTAAATATGGCAGAGATCAATTGGAGCGCGTCGGCGACAATGGCTTCATCAAATACACCATCGGCGCCGGCGTGCCGATGGTGCGCACCAAATTAGCTACATTGAAGATGCTCCCGCCAGGAACAGAACGCGGGTCTTTCTTTAATTCGGGCGGCTTTACGCAAGGCTTGCGCATCACTACAGAACATCGTGGCACACGACATGGAGGTATGAGAGCCCTGTTTGATAGTGAATTTGGCTATGCCTTTCACTGGGTTGAAGTGGCGGATGGCTCTGCTGTTTATACCGAATCAGAAGTAATTAATCCCGTTCCTGCCAAATTCCCTGCTGCATTCAAGAAAGCAACGGATGGCAATCTGCAAATGATTATGTACGCGATTGATCACCCATCCGATTTCTAATTTGCTTAACCAATCAACGGGCGCGGTGCGCCCGTTTTAACTTTAATGATGGGAAAAATTTATGAGAGTGTTTGCAATTTTCTTAATGTGTGTTTTTAGTGGAAACACGCTTGCTGAAGACATGTTTGGTGGGATATATCATCGTGTAAATCGACACGTAAAAATTAGCGGCGGTTCTTATACTGCGTTTATCGGAAAGTCAACAAATCTGTCTACAATTCCAATGCAAGACGTTGAATTCGACGTGAGCACATCTCATTACGGCGTCTACGAAGGGTTCGGTATTATTACGATGGTGATGGGTGGGGTGGCGAATGAACAGAATGCTAGAAAAAGGGCAATCGAAAGTGCACGGAATAACCCATTTATTAAGCCGGGTGACACCGTTAGCTATTCATATCTAGTGCCCAATCTGGTGAAAGCGAACAGTTACTTTGCGTTGTATGGCGAGGCGGATGCAAAGAATGTGGCGTGGTCAGCTGGGCCAAACAATGGCGGCGTTAAGGTGGACGGTATGGATTTCGCGTTAGCACTGCCCACCTATGATGAATTTGAAGATTATGGCGTGACCATAGCGAGCAGCTATGGCGGTTATATGCAGACCTACACCTACAACGATGGCACGCCTTCTAGCGGTACTAAATCAGAGTCCGTATTTGTTGATCCATTAAAAGTGACCGTGCTTTATCAGGATGAACGGTTTCCTTGGGTAGCACTCCACGCGCAAGCCAGTTATGCGCCATTGATGGGCTTAATTGAAGGCATATTTGGCGGGCCGCAGCCTTATGGTTATGGCTTTGGGGCTTCGGCGCCTTTAGGCCCAGTTACTTTTGAGGGCTATTACGAATACTTCCACAGTGGGTGGACGAACGGCACCAACGAAGCCCCAACGGTGGTTACGTCTAACTCTTGGTATGTGGGGGGGCGTTTGGATGTGATCAAAACGTATGAGTTGTTGACCAAATAAATAATCACTAGCAGGCGCGCTACGCCCGTTAGTTCACTTAAAGGACAGATATGAAAATTTTAGGAAGTAATCAAGCATTCGGTTTTTTTACAGCCGCTTTAGTTTGTTTTTCTAGTCAAGCGAGCGGTGACTCTTTCGGAGTTGGTATCGCCACGTTCTCTTCACCTGGTGCATATACCTCAGCAACAGGCAAAGTCAGCGTCCCGCTTTCAGCCACAGCAGCGCCAATTTTAGTAATTACTGGGGATGCTTGGGATCGTGAAGCTGTTGGTCCAGACTCGATGACGTTCTTATTCAGCAATACGCTTTTTGGAATGGAACAGAACTGGCCAATTTGGTCGACCAAGTTTGACCTCGTGGAGGTCGCTGTTGATTGGGGGTATCGAGTTCGCATTATGAATTTTCAAGGGGGATATATCGACGCAGGGAGAAAGCAAGTTACCCCAACCATTGATGCGAAGCATTACAACTCTCTACCTATCCATACTACGTTTCAAAAAAAATTCGCAGGCGGCTTAACGCCTTATGCCACAGTAGGTTTCGGCCCTTTCGGACTTTGGAATAGAAATGACTATGGTCGATATAGTTCTTTTGAAGCAGGCGTGGATTGGCAATTTGCAGATAGCTGGAAGCTGACGGCCTCCTATAACAAAACCCACGATGAAACATCAACAAAAGGGTCAGGCAACCTGACCATGTTTCAATATGACTCAACAATGATGATTGGAAATATTTACTACACGTGGTGAATTCCATGATTTCGCATTTCGCACCTCCTTGTCATTTGGTGCAGGAATGTATTTCTAACGTTACTTATCTACTTCACACAGGAACTCACCATGAACATTTCTAAAAATGGTTTAGCGATTTCTCTTATCAGTCTTGTATTGGCGGGGTGTGGAGCAGGAAGTGCCACAACGCCGACCCCTACCCCGGCCC
>JABFSI010000073.1 GCA_013140695.1 Sideroxydans sp.
CATCAAGAAGATCTCCGGCGCGAACCTGCATCGCAACTGGGTGATGATCCCGCACGTTACTCAGTTCGAAGAAGCCGACATCAGCGAGATGGAAGCCTTCCGCAAAGAACTGGGGGCAGAATACGCGAAGCAGAACCTGAAGATCACGCCGCTGGCATTCATGCTCAAGGCTTGCGCCATCACGCTGAAACACTTCCCCGACTTCAACGCTTCACTGGACGCGAGCGGCGAGAATCTGGTGCTGAAGAAGTACATCCACATCGGCGTCGCCGTCGATACACCGAATGGCTTGATGGTGCCCGTCATCCGTGACGTAGATCAAAAAGGCATCGTGCAACTGGCGAAGGAGCTGGGCGAAGTCAGTGCCAAGGCGCGCGATTTGAAGATCACCGCTGCCGACATGCAAGGCGGCTGCTTCTCCATCTCCAGCTTGGGCGGCATCGGTGGTACGGCGTTCACGCCTATCATCAATGCACCTGAAGTCGCCATCTTGGGCGTGTCTCGCTCCAGCATGAAGCCCGTCTGGAAAGACGGCGAGTTCGTGCCGCGTCTGATGTTGCCGCTGTCCTTGTCATACGACCATCGTGTGATCGACGGCGCCGCCGCTGCGCGCTTCACCACCTACCTCGCGCTCGTGCTGTCGGACATGCGCCGTTTGGCACTGTAAGCAGTGGGCATCGCACCGATCGGCATCCTAGGCGGCACATTTGACCCGATTCATAATGGGCATCTGCGCTTGGCACAAGAAGCCCTAGAACAATGCCGGATGCAGCAGGTGCGATTCATTCCTTCTGGAACGCCGCCGCATCGTGCACGCCCTATCGCCTCTGCCGAGGCACGCCTTGATATGGTGCGTACGGCACTGCATAGTCATCATGAATTTAGCGTGGACGTGCGCGAGGTATATCGAACCGACCCGTGCTACAGCGTAGATACATTGACTAGCCTACGTGCAGAGTTCGGCGACGAACAACCGCTATGTTTATTGCTGGGCAGTGATGCCTTCCTCAATCTGCATACTTGGCACGAATGGCAGCGCGTGTTCGAGTTGACACATATTGTGGTGATACAGCGTCCAGGACGTCCGCTAGGCAATGCGATGGAAACTGCCAACGAGGAACTAAAAGAAGCGTATCGTGCGCGCCTTGCGCCAGCGCCACGCCGTTTGCATGAATCTGCCAGCGGTGCAATTGTGGCGCTAGATATGCCTTTGCTGGACATCTCCGCGACGGACATCCGGCGTCGTTGTGCGGAAAATAAAAACATTCGTTACCTCACAACGGATGCCGTTACTCATTACATTTACTCTAAACAAATCTACACACCATGCTAACTACCGAACAAAAAATCGCCGCCATTAAAGACGCTCTCGAAGATGTGAAAGCCGTTGACATCGAAATCATCGACACCAGCAAACGCAGTCCGCTATTCGAGTGCATGATCATTGCCAGCGCGCAATCGACACGCCAGACCAAAGCGCTTTCCGACAACGTCGAAAAGAAGCTAAAAGCTTTGGGCGAAGAAGCGTTGAGTACAGAAGGCGAAGGCAGCGGCGAATGGATCTTGGTGGACTTCGGCGAAGTGCTCGTCCACATCATGCAACCGCCCGTACGCGCTTATTACAACCTAGAAGAGTTGTGGGGCGTACAACCTAAGGCGCGCATCCCAGCGACAAAATGAAACTCCTGATCCTCGCGGTGGGCAATAAGATGCCGTCGTGGATCACCGAGGGCTTCAACGAATACGCCAAGCGCATGCCGCGCGAGGCCACCATATCTCTCATCGAGATCAAACCCGAAGCGCGCAACAGTGGCAAGACAGCGGCGCAGATCATGGAAGCCGAGGCAACTCGCATCCGTGCGGCCCTACCCGCTGGTGCGTTCTGCATCGCACTCGACGAACATGGCGCGACCCCTACCACCAAGCAACTCACCCAACAGATGAAGGATTGGATGCAGCAAGGGCGCGATGTCGCCTTCGTCATTGGCGGCGCAGATGGACTGCACGAATCCATCAAACATCAGGCGCAACATCTGATGGCGCTCTCCGCCTTCACGCTGCCGCACGGCATGGTGCGTGTGATATTGGCTGAACAGTTGTATCGAGCGCATAGCTTGATGCACAATCACCCGTATCACCGCGAATAAGCCATCCACATGACCATCAATCAACCACGCATCTACCTCGCTTCACAAAGTCCGCGCCGCCGCGAATTACTTAAGCAGATTGGCATTCACTATGAAGTATTTTTGTTGCGTAATAATCCAACGCGGCAAGTGGATGTGGATGAAGTGGCGCTATTGGGCGAAGCGCCGCAGGACTATGTAGAACGGGTGTGTCGCGAAAAATCTGAACAAGCATGGGCGATGTTGCAGTATCGCAACTTACCCGCCGCCCCCATTTTGACGGCCGATACCACCGTAACCATAGACGGGCATATTTTGGGCAAACCCGAAAACGCAGCGCATGCCAAAGAGATGCTGCGCTTATTGTCGGGTCGCACGCACCAAGTCTTAACGGCAGTGGGCATCATTGAAGGCGAGCACTATGTCTCTCGCTTATCGTCCACGCGCATCACCTTTGCCTCGCTCGACGAAGCACGTATCAACCAATATGTGGCGTCGGGTGAAGCTAATGACAAAGCAGGGTCTTATGGTATCCAAGGGCGCGCAGGCGCTTTCGTCACGCAACTAGAGGGCAGTTATTCTGGCGTAGTAGGCTTGCCGTTATTTGAAACGGTAGAATTGCTCAATACTTTTGGAATCATGCCCTCATGAATGAAGAAATTCTAATTAACGTCACGCCACAAGAAACACGTGTCGCCGTGATGCAACAAGGCATCGTGCAAGAGCTGCATATTGAACGCGGCAGTCAACGCGGCTTGGTCAGCAATGTCTATGTGGGCAAAGTAAAGCGCGTGTTGCCCGGCATGCAGTCCGCGTTTATTGATATTGGACTTGAGCGCTCGGCTTTTTTACATGTCGCCGACATCTGGGAAAATCGTCTCAACCCCGAACTCGCCAAACCTATTGAGAAGGTGCTATTTGAAGGGCAAAGTGTGTTGGTACAAGTCATCAAAGACCCCATCGGCACCAAAGGCGCACGCCTTTCCACGCAGTTAAGTTTCGCAGGGCGCTTGCTCGTGTATTTGCCGCAAGAAGCGCATATCGGCGTGTCGCAACGCATTGAAGATGAAGTCGAACGTGACGCATTGCGTAGCAAATTGCAACAAGCCCTACCCGCCGAACATAAAGGTGGCTACATCATTCGCACCATGGCAGAAGGTGCCACGGATAGTGAGTTACGCACCGACAGCGTGTATCTCGACAAGTTATGGCTCAATCTGCAGCAACGCTCACAACAACTGCCTGCGCCCTCGCTTCTTTATAAAGAGTTGGATTTGAGCCTGCGTGTATTACGTGATTATGTACACGAAGGTGTGTCACGCATTTTGGTGGATTCACGGGACACGCACGTACGCATGAAGACATTCGCAACGGATTACATACCGTCTGCCGTCACCAAATTGGATCACTATATTGGCGCACGCCCGCTATTTGATTTGTTCGGTATCGAAGAAGAAATCGAACATGCTTTATCCAAACGCGTCAATCTTAAATCTGGCGGCTATCTCATCATTGACCAAACCGAAGCCCTCACTACGATTGACGTGAATACAGGTGGCTTCGTGGGGGCGCGTAACTTTGACGACACTGTTTTCAAAACCAATTTGGAAGCCGCGCAAACGATCGCGCGCCAGCTGCGTCTGCGCAATCTAGGCGGCATCATCATCTGCGATTTCATCGACATGGAGACTGCAGAACATCGCGATGCCGTGCTAGAAGAATTCAAACGCACCTTGGCGCATGACCGCACGCGCGTCAACGTGCATGGTTTTTCAGCCCTCGGTTTGGTGGAGATGACCCGCAAACGCACGCGCGAAAGCTTGGCGCACATCTTGTGTGAACCCTGCCCCACCTGCCAAGGGCGCGGCCAAGTTAAAACAGCGCAAAGCGTGTGCTACCAAATCGTGCGCGATATCGTGCGCGAAGATCGCCAATTCAATGCCCGTGAATTCCGCATCCTCGCCTCACAACAGGTCGTTGATTTATTCCTAGATGAAGAATCTACTGGACTGGCACAGCTGTCCGATTTCATCGGCAAACCTGTCTCCCTACAGGTAGAAACCCTTTACGCTCAAGAACAATACGATGTCATCCTGATGTAGGGTTGGCGCGTTGCGCGCCTCGGTCTGCTAGACTACGCTTGCGTCTTGAACGCACATTAAAAACGGTAAAACCGACTCAGGGAGAAATAAATGTTAAAGAAAAACTTGGCTAGCCTACTGGCAGCCGCATGTATTGCCGTACCTTTTGCAGCCGTAGCGCACGAACATGGCGAAGCCGCCGTGGCCCGTTCTTTCATCAAAGATATCCAAGCCGTTGAAGGTGCTTATGCCAAAGAGCATGGCGCGGCCTTTTTCCAAGAATTGGCTAAAGGTCAGCACCCACGTGCCGTCGTCGTCACCTGCTCCGACTCTCGCGTACACACCAACATGCTGGATCAAAGCCCAGAAGGTGATCTATTCATCATCCGCGACATCGGCAATCAGATCGCGACTGCGAAAGGTTCTGTCGAATACGGCATCAACCACCTCGGCGCCTCTTTGCTGCTCATCATCGGCCACTCTTCTTGTGGTGCGATCAAGGCGGCTAGCGGCGACTACTCTGGATTGGAGCCAGCGATCAAGAAAGAACTCGACACCATCAGCATCAAGAAAGGTGTGACCAACATCGACGGTGTGAAGACCAACGTCAACAACCAAGTTGCTTCTGCAATGGAAGAGTATGCAGAAGCCGTTAAAGAAGGTCACTTACTGGTGATTGGCGCGGTGTACGACTTCGCTGATGACATGAAGCAAGGCGCTGGCAAATTAAATCTGGTGAACGTGAACGGGCAGACTGATGTAGCCAAGTTACAAAATGAACTCGCTCGCAAAGATATTGGCGACGAAACCGATGCGGTCAATCACAAGCATCATTAATCCTCAACTGGATTAGCAGCTGGCCATTTCAGTTGCCATCCACACTCGGAATAAGAAGAGCGGCTTGCGCCGCTCTTTTTTATTTCCCTTTAATCCGCTATCTACACGCATTTACAGCAATCGCTGCACCGCTTGTTCCAGGCCGCCAATCGGCACGATAAGTATCAGCTGACAAATTAAGAACAGCACCAACACCGACAAATCAACCTTGCCCACCAGTGGAATACGGCTACGCAGTGGCTGTAGAAAAGGTCGATTGAACGTGCTCAACATAGGCGCGAGGGGAGTATGCGGATTGACCCACGACAAAATCGCTTCAGCCAACAACGAGGCAATCAACAAATACACGCTGATTTTTAGCAGTTTAACCGCCGTCCAAGCCAGCAGGCCGACGAGCGGGAATGCGTCATAGGGATAGTCTTGCACCCACAAGAAACCCATCAAATACATAAGCTCTGCGATGAATGCCAAGGCCAGCGTTGCGCTATCCCAGCCCGCAATAGCGGGTAAATAGCGACGCGCTTTAAGCACCACAAAATCGGTGAGCGCCATAATAAATTCACCGATGGGGTTACGCATGGGGGCTTGCAACCACGCCGCAAAAAATCGAAATAACAAAATGGCGGCAAAGGGTTGCAGCAAGGCATCCAACAATAAAGATAAGGCTTCACGCAGCATGGCTGTCTTTCCCTAACTCATCGCCCAACTCTTTCGAGCGTGCCGCTGCGGCGTGTGCGGCGGCCACAATATGTTGCTTCACTTGGTGTGACTCCATGCTTAACAGTGCGCGTTCGGTCGTTCCATTTTTGGAAGTCACGCGCGCGCGCAACATCGCCACCTCTTCACTACTGCTCACTGCCAATTTGCTTGCTCCAATAAAAGTATCCAACACCAATTGGCGTGCTTGAGCTTCATTCAGACCCAATTCGTGTGCCGCTTGCTGCATAGCCTCAATGAAATAAAACACATAGGCAGGGCCACTCCCCGAAATCGCCGTGACAGAATCCAACAGCGATTCTTGCGACACCCACAGCGTCGTGCCCACCGCTTCTAATATGGATTCCGCACGCTCACACTCGGCCGTCTTCACGGCGGGCAACGCATACAAACCCGTCACGCCATGTCGGATTAAAGCGGGCGTGTTCGGCATACAGCGCACGATATTTTGCGAATTCAGCCAGCGTGCGATGTCTTGCGCACGAATGCCCGCCGCAATTGAAATGACTAATTTATCCTGTAGTAGCGGCAACAACTGCGCACACACCTCGCGCAATTGCTGCGGTTTGACTGCCAACACCAGCGTATCGCAATGCGCCACGGCCTCTTTCATATCCGTCGTGGCGCGCACCGCAAACTCCGCATGCAACTCAATACAACGCTGCGCATCCACCTCCACCACGCGCAACTTTGAAGGCGCGTAGCCTCGCTTCACCATCCCGCCAATTAAGGCCTTCGCCATGTTGCCACCACCAATAAAACAAATACTCATGTGTGTTCTCCACTGGTTCGTGATCCAAAAATGGCCGTGCCCACACGCACCATCGTCGCGCCTTCTTGAATGGCTACGGAAAAATCATGCGACATGCCCATCGACAACGTGTCCATTGCCATGCCCTGTTGGTTTAATGCGTGCAACAACTGCTGCATCTGCGCAAACGGTGCAGCCTGTATCTCCCCCGCGTCTACTGGAGCAGGAATCGCCATCAATCCGCGCAAACACAGACGAGGCAAGGCAGCCACCGCGTGCGCCAACGCTTCCACAGCCTCGGGTGCGACGCCACTCTTACTCGCCTCAGCACTCACATTCACTTGCAGACAGATATTAAGCGGGGGCAGATGCGCAGGGCGCTGCTCGGACAAACGCTGCGCAATTTTTAATCTATCCACACCATGCACCCATGCAAAATTTTCTGCGATGAGACGTGTTTTGTTGCTTTGAATCGGGCCGATAAAATGCCACTGCAACGGCAAATCTTGTAGCTGCGCCATCTTATCCAGCGCTTCCTGCACATAATTTTCACCAAACGCGCACTGCCCCGCTTGATACGCCTCGCGAACTGCCTGCGCTGAAAACGTTTTACTCACCGCTAATAAGCTCACTGAATTCACCTCGCGATGTACATTCCGCGCGGCCTGAATAATGGCCTCGCGGGTTGCTTGCAAGTTAGAGAGGATTGCAGTCATAATCAGTCAGACAGTCGGTTTTCAACGCAATTTTTTGCTCAAGGATTATATATGGATATTACTGAATTGCTGGCCTTCGGCGTGAAGAACAAAGCCTCTGACTTACATTTATCTGCAGGCTTGCCACCGATGATCCGTGTGCATGGCGATATGCGTCGCATCAACCTGCCCGCGATGGAACACAAAGAAGTTCACGCCATGGTCTACGACATTATGAATGACGGCCAGCGCAAACATTACGAAGAAAATAAAGAGCTCGATTTTTCATTTGAAGTGCCTAACTTGGCACGTTTCCGCGTCAATGCTTTCGTTCACAATCGCGGTGCGGGTGCCGTGTTACGTACCATTCCCTCCAAAATTTTGTCGCTCGAAGAACTCAAAGCACCCAAAATTTTTGAATCCATCGCCGATTATCCGCGCGGCTTGGTATTGGTCACAGGCCCCACGGGCTCAGGTAAATCCACCACCTTGGCAGCGATGGTGAACCACAAAAATGAAACCGAAATGGGACACATTTTGACGGTGGAAGACCCCATCGAATTCGTGCACGAATCTAAAAAGTGTTTGGTCAACCAACGCGAAGTTGGCCCCCACACTTTGTCGTTCAACAACGCCTTGCGCTCCGCTTTGCGTGAAGACCCCGATGTGATTCTGGTGGGTGAAATGCGCGACTTGGAAACCATTCGCCTCGCCATGTCCGCCGCTGAAACAGGTCACTTGGTATTCGGCACTCTGCACACCAGCTCTGCCGCAAAAACCATTGACCGTATCATCGACGTATTCCCCGCCGACGAAAAAGAAATGGTACGCGCCATGCTGTCAGAATCTTTACGCGCGGTTATCTCGCAAACGCTGCTGAAAACCAAGGACGGCACAGGTCGCGCCGCTGCCCACGAAATTATGTTGTGCACGCCCGCTATTCGTAACTTAATTCGTGAAGCCAAAGTGCCGCAAATGTATTCCGCTATCCAAACGGGCGGCAGCATCGGCATGCAAACGCTAGATCAATGCCTCTCTGATTTAGTTAAGCGCGGTGTCGTCACCTCTGCCGAGGCGCGTACCAAGGCTGCGAACAAAGACCTGTTCCCCGGCTAATCATTTTTAGGAGCACATCATGGAACGCGACCAAGCCACCGAACTCGTCCACAATCTTTTGCGCGGCATGATTTCACAAAAAGCATCGGACTTATTTATCACCACGGGCTTCGCCCCGGCTTTCAAAATTGACGGCAAGATGACACCCGTCTCTAACCAAGCACTCACCTCGCAACATACGCAAGAACTCGCGCGCAGCATTATGAATGATCGCCAAGCCGCTGAATTCGAAGCGACCCATGAGTGCAACTTCGCTATCAGTCCCTCTGGTATTGGGCGCTTTCGTGTGAATGTATTCATGCAGCAGCAACGGGTAGGTATGGTATTGCGCACCATCACCACCAAGATTCCGGATTGCGACGCCATCGGCTTACCGCCCGTTTTGAAAGACGTGGTCATGACCAAACGCGGGCTAGTCATTTTGGTGGGCGGCACAGGTTCGGGCAAATCCACCTCCCTGGCCGCTATGCTGGGCTATCGCAACCAGAACAGCCAAGGCCACATCATCACCATTGAAGACCCCGTGGAATACGTGCATGAACACGGCAAGTGCATCGTCACTCACCGCGAAGTGGGCGTGGATACCGACAACTGGCACAACGCGCTAAAAAACACCCTGCGCCAAGCCCCCGATGTCATTTTGATTGGTGAAATTCGTGATCGCGAAACCATGGAATACGCCGTCGCTTTCGCGGAAACAGGCCACTTGTGTATGGCGACCTTGCACGCCAACAGCGCCAACCAAGCACTTGATCGCATCATCAACTTCTTCCCTGAAGAACGCCGCGAACAACTGTTGATGGACTTATCGCTCAACATCAAATCCCTCATCTCGCAGCGCCTGATTCCCAAACGCGATGGCAAAGGTCGCGCCGCCGCTTTCGAGATTTTGCTCAACTCCCCGCTCATCGCCGACATGATTTTCAAAGGCAACGTGGTCGAAATTAAAGGCGTCATGGCGAAGTCGCGCGAGCTCGGCATGCAAACTTTTGATCAAGCGTTGTTCGACTTACATGAGAGCGGCATGATTAGCTACGAAGAAGCCTTAAAAAATGCCGACTCGGTGAACGACTTGCGCCTCAAAATCAAACTCGAGGGCCAAGGCACAAAAGACCGTGACGTAATGAGCGGCTTGGATCATTTGAAAATGACCTAATACCTGCATGAACGTCTCAATAAAAAACCGCGCCGTGGCGCGGTTTTTATTTTTCACGAATTAAACGCGTCAGGCCCTCTGACGTTTCCAATCACGGCACGATATCAATCATCAAATTCGCGCGACTAAAATTCCAACGGAAGAGACTGCAATTCCCTGAATTAGCGATGCCCACTACGGCTACTGGATGGCGCACGATTTGCAATTTGAAATTATATGTACCTGCTGGAAATGCACTCACAAGACCACCCAAGGCCAATTGCTGATTGTTGTTTGGTACGTCCGCACCTCCCGACAGCACAGCATTCCACTCGCCCAACGTAGCAGGGGAAGAACCATTTAGGGGGGTTCCTGCATCATCAGTAACAATACGCACCGAACAACTCGCTGCTGAACCAGCGGCAGCCGCGTAACTGTACACTCGACCGAATGCTTGGTATCTAAAATTGGTCGGTGCAGCAAACGTCAACGGTATGGCGACTCCGGGTACATCAACCCACGTACCATCAATGCTCGCATTCGCATCCGTTCCACCCTGCACTGCGTAGTAACTTGTAATCGCCGCGTTCGCGGCCTCTAGCGCTGCCAATCTTGCCGATGCATTCGCTGCTTCGAGTGTCGTCAATCTTGTATCCGCCGCATCAGCCGAGGTTTTAAGTGCGGTGAAATTTGCATTCACTTCCGCCGCCTTGGCGGGCGTTCCTGCGGTGAAGTTTGTTAATGCGCCAACAGGTGCGGCCTGTGCGTATGGAATAGCCGTAGCAATCAAAGAGAAGGCCAGTAATGTCTTCATATACGAAACTGTTTTGATATTTGTCATGTTTGTGTCTCCCTCAAAAATAGGTGAATGTCTCTAACAAAATACTCATCTGTCAGCTAACTATTAGTTGAATACCCATTCTAATTACTGCCAATTGCCCTGTTCCCAAATCAAGGCATCCCAATTGCTACTCGTTGCAGTAACAGAATTTCCTGCTGGGGCACTTGCACTGCCACCCCCGCCACCACAGGCAGTCAACAAGACGGCTGTAGCAATCGCCATCAAAACTGCCTTTCCCCATTGATTCGCTTTCATTGGCACCTCCTACTCACTAGATGTAACAACAAAGTCTTACGCCCGCACCCTTGGTTCATTCAGCAAATAAAAAGGTGCGCAAACGAATTGCTGACGGTCTAACTGTATTGATTTAGAGGGTGACTTCAAATAGGCCATTTGGACTAATCGCTTACAGTACTTTAGTAAAATTCTGACGTTAGCCCCCAACAAAAAACCGCGCCGTGGCGCGGTTTTTGTTTTGAACTACCCGCTGCAACAGCAATCGCTCAAGCAAACCACATCATCTGATTTGCCCGCCACAAAAAAATACAGGGGCCATCAGCCCCTGTATTTTTATCGCGCAACGTTAAAACTTACTTCCAAATTGCTTTGCCTTCTTCTGACTTAATTTTTGCTTTCCACGCATCACGAATCATCTTGGTGACGTTTTCTGGCAAAGGCACGTAGTCCAACTCGCTCGCCATTTTGTCGCCCGCGGGGGTGAATGCAAAGTCGAAGAACTTCAATGTTTCCAGCGCAATGTCTGCTTTCTCTTGGCTCTTGTGCATCAAGATGAACGTCGCGCCCGAGATAGGCCAGCTTTCTTTGCCAGGCTGGTTAGTCAGCATCATGTAGAAGCCTTTGTCAGCATCCCATTTTGCATTCGCCGCAGCCGCTTTGAAGTTAGCCGCTTCTGGTTTAACGAATTGACCATCACGATTTTTCATCACTGCGTAAGCCATTTTGTTTTGCAATGCGTAAGCGTATTCCACATAACCGATGGAGTTCTTCACGCGTTGCACATTGGACGCCACGCCCTCATTCCCCTTGCCGCCCAACCCCACTGGCCATGCCACTGCGGAGTCATTACCCACCGCGCGTTTCCAGTCGATGCTTACTTGCGACAAGTAAGTGGTGAAGATGTAAGTCGTACCCGAACCATCCGAGCGGTGAACCACGTTGATGCCTGCATCGGGCAATGTCACGCCTTGATTGTCCGCCGCCAATTTGGGGTCATTCCATTTTTTAATGGTGCCCATGTAGATGCCCGACAAAGTTTCGGCCGTCAATTTCAATTGACCCGCAGCTACGCCTTCAACGTTCACAACTGGCACCACGCCGCCGATGACTGTTGGGAATTGAGTCAGACCATTGAAATCCAAGTCTTCAATCTTCAACGGCTTATCGGACGCGCCGAAATCCACGGTCTTAGCTTGAATTTGTTTGATACCACCGCCGGAGCCGATGGATTGATAGTTCATGCTCACGCCAGTTTGCGTCTTGTAAGCATCCGCCCACTTTGAATAAACGGGGTAAGGGAAGGTTGCGCCTGCGCCAGTGATATTGACGGCGGCAGCAGAACCCGCAGTAAGCAACATCGCGGTGATGCCGAGGCCGCCAAGGATACGTGCAACTTTTTTCATATGATTCTCCAATTTGATTAGGGTGCGTGTTACTAGCACTCGGCCAGTGGACGGCACTGTAGGGAAACATTGTTACAGCTTGATGACGGTCAAAATAAATATGCTCGAATCTCCCTTGCCTTAACTGTCATCTACAAATCATCAAAGTGTCATCAATGTTTCGCATAGCGCGATGACACTGCACGTCATGCAAATGCTCATATCTCAATGGCGCTGGCTCATTCCTCTACTTCTCTGGAGTGCCGATGCCCATGCTTGGGGGCTGTACACCCATGTGTATTTCGCGCAAATGTTGTTGTGGGCAGTGCCGCTCACGGATGCGCGTTATCGCCGCGCCATCAAAAATTTCCCGCAACTGGTATTGGCCGGCGCCTGCCTACCCGACTTAGCGCTGTTAAGTCAGCGTCCTTGGGGTGAACCCTTCTCCACCACGCACCAATGGCAACGCGCACGCAAATTATTAGACGATGCGAAGAGTGATGAGGAATACGCCTTGTCTTTAGGCTTCGCCAGCCATTTGTTGGTGGATGTCATCGCACACAATCACTTCGTCCCGGCACACGAGAGGATGTGGGGGAATATCCCGCTGCTGACGCATGCCGCTTGCGAGTGGGCGATGGACATGCACATCCGCCCGCACCTGTTCGCGCAACCCGCCACATTGATGCGCACGCATCGCACAGCCTTGGCCGACTATGTGGCTACTCATTTTGAGTGCCCATATAGCTTGGCGATACGCGGCGTCGATGTTCTCGCCAGTGCGGAAAGTCTGTTGCGTACTAGCCGGTTATCGCACCTGTGTTACTACGCAGCGAGTCGCTTCGATACGCGCATGCAGCGTCGCTTCAATTATTACTTGAGTGAGACAGGAACACGCCTCGCGCATATCGACCGTATCTTGTTGGGTGAGTTACCGCTATGGAATCCTGACCCGCAAGCAGATGACCCCGCATTACGCCAACGCATCGAACTGATGACACCCTCACAACTGCGTCACCGCATTCCTTTGCCGCTGGATGTGTTTAGCGTTCCCTAATTCCCACGCAATGTAGGCTGCCAGTGCAGGGACTTATGTGGGAGCCCGATTCATCGGGCGATGGTTATTATTGACGCGCCGTCGCCCGATGAATCGAGCTCCCACACCCCCCAGCCTACCCATCACCCAGCGGGTTATTCAAAAAGTAAGTGACCCGAAGGCGAGTGCAGCGCCCAGCACGGCCCCAGCGATCACATCGGATGGATAGTGCAGCCCAAGTATCGGACGAGATAACGCCACCAAGCTGGCGAACGGCACAACTAGCCAGAACAACGCGGGAAAATAGGCGACGGCCACTATACTAAAAGCCACTGCATGCATGGTGTGGCCTGATGGAAAACTAAATTGATCGAGCGCTTTACCTACGCACACGATAGCGGGATAAACGTTGTAAGGACGCGGACGCAGGGTTTTGCCTTTGATGAGTTTGTAGATGACGGTGCTGAACAGCCCCACCGCCAACATGTGCAACACCGCAGGTACAGCGGCCATCTGATAGCTCAACAACAACGCGACCATCAGCGTGTACCAAAACACGCCATCCCCTAAACGACTGCATAGCCTGAACACACGGCGCACCGATAGAAAACGACTCTGCCGATTGCAGAACACACAGAGTTCTACATCCCAGCGGTTAATTTGTTGCAGCGGAGAAATTAGGTTGGTCATGTTTAACTCCTTGAGCGCGCATTGTGTCGTGCAATACCGATTCCAAATCGCCCATCACGCAATCCCACGTTTGCGATTGCATGGTGTGACGCGCCGCATGACGCAAACGCTGCACGCGCGCCATGTCAGAAATAATCGCTTTAGATTGCGCAATGAAAGCACGGGTATCGTCGTAGGGTACGAGCAAACCATTCAGATCGTGACGCATGTGTTGCCGTGCAGCGGCGTAATCGTAAGCCACGGTTGCCAGGCCACTCGCCATCGCTTCTACTGTCACGTTGCCATATGTCTCCGTCAGGCTGGGGTAAAGAAAAATGTCGCCTGATGCGTAATGTTGCGCGAGCGCTTCGCCTGTTTGCATACCGGCAAAGATGACGTGCGGATTATGTGTTTGCAACTCGGCACGCGCAGGACCATCGCCCACCATCACCAAGCGCGCCAGTGGATTCAATTGGCGCATCTGCTCGAAAGCTTGAATAACCACCTGCAAATTTTTCTCGGGAGCCAGCCGACTCACCAACATCACCACGGGCGTTTCCTCTTCCACCCCCCAACTCGCACGCAAACTTTCACTACGCTTGGATGGATGAAACATTTCACCATCCACACCACGCGAAACGACGATTACATTTTGATAACCGTCACGTTCAAGCTGCTTCTGCAAAGAATCCGTTGGCACGATGGTGCAGTTGGCTTTGTTGTGAAAATTACGCAAGTAGGCCGCCATCGGTTTGGTGAATAGCCCGATGCCATAGTGTTTGGCATAGCAATGGAAGTTAGTGTGAAAATCCGTGCTCACGGGTATTGCCAATTTGCGCGCAGCCGCCAAAGCTGACCATCCAAACGGGCCTTCAGTTGCGATGTGCACAATGTCTGGGCGCTGCTTCGTCCATGCGCGCAGCAACATTCCTTTGGCGGGCAGACCAATGCGCAACGCTGCATAGCCTGGTATTGCCATGCCCGTCACCAAAGTCTCGCGGTAGTTTAATTTTTCAGCACACACGTCATTCTTGCTCTGGCGCGGGCGGATCATGTGGATGCGATTGCCGCGCTTGAGCAGACCTTCGACCATGCGCGCCACAGTGACTGCGACACCGTTCACCTCAGGCAGATAAGTTTCAGTGACCAACGCGATGTTGAGCGGCGCTGACGTTTGGAAGTTTTCATTTGATGTATTCATGCCGCGCATCGTGACGCGCACACATGAACCTTTGATTAAATCTTCTTGAAGAGTTTGTTACGCCCATCTCGTCCCCAAGCGCCCTCGCACGGCAAAAAAAACGCGCACCGGATAGATGCGCGCAAGGGAGGAGACTGAAAATAGGTTTAGCCAGCCTGGCGCATAAAATGCTTTGCGTAGCGTGCATTCATGCGCGACACAGGCATCAAAATGAACACGTCCGCGCAGTTGAAATCAGGATCCCAAGCAGGCTCACCCGCAATATAAGCACCTAGGCGTAAGTAGCCTTTGATAAGCGGTGGAACGGCGACATCGAGATTTTGATTGAGCGATTCCAGCGGCAAACGACAATGCGGGAACACGCGATACTCGGCAGGGGCAGCGTGCAGTTTGTATATCTTGTTGTAGACGCTGGCCGCGTAATGCCCGCCGTCCCCCATGCTGATGCTGGCACAACCAATCAGATATTCATGATTGTGCAAGGTGACGTATTCCGCCAAACCACTCCACAACTGGGTGATAGTCGCGCCATCGCGGTAGTCTTGATGCACGCAGGAACGTCCCACCTCAACCATGCGATCACGCAGATGCGCCAAACGAGAAAGGTCAAACTCGGTCTCGGAATAATAGCCACCGGCGTTAATGGCTTGCTCGGGCGGCAAGATACGATAAGTACCCACGACCTTTTCATTAGCGTGATCACGCACCAATAAGTGGTCGCAAAATTTATCGAAGCGGTCGATATCCAACCCCAGATGCGCACTGGGCAGTGTCGCCCCCATCTCTTCGGCGAACACTTTGAAACGGATGCGCTGGGCAGCTTCTAGCTCACTCTGCGTCCTCGCCAAACAATGCGTCAGTCTTCTTTGTGGTTCGCGCTCTTGATGCTGTATGAGGTCTAGCAAGTTCGTGCTCCTATTGAATGAATAGGCGCAGATTACGTGTCGGATATTGCGCGAACGTTAAAGCTATATGAAAGATTGGTGACGCTATTCGCCCGCCCTGTGCTGCTGTTTATACGCAAGCGTGGTGTACAGCAGCACACAGTACAGCGATTGAAAATGTGGCTCTGCGCCCGCCCGCTTATGCGTAGACTGCATGGGCTCGTATTGACGAGCGGGCAGCGCAGCGGAGAGTTGCATCGCTTCTAACGCGGTATCAATTTGTTGGTGTGCCTGACGCGCCAGTTCACGTCGATCAACATTGCGCACATCGAGTGCGGGGGTAAGTAACAAACGCACCTCCAGTTGCGCTGCACACAAGATGCGCCAGAGGGATTCGCCTAACGAAACATCGTCGATATAACTCGCGGTTTGGCTACGCTCTCCCCCCGCATTTTGATAACGAATCGCGATGGGATGTAGTGGCACGTTTGCGTCAATGGCGGGCTGCAACAACGAGGAATGAAAATGCGCGAGCTGCGTACCATCCGTCGTTGTACCTTCAGGAAACACGGCTAACGATTCGCCCTGCTGCAATAGCTCCGCCATACTGGCATTGATGCGCGCCGCCGAACGTACTTTGCCGCGCTCAATAAACAAGGTTTGCGCACGCGCGCATAACCAGCCAATGACAGGCCATTGACGCACTTCTGATTTCGCCACAAAGCGCATCGGAATAACCGAGTTCAGCACGAACACATCCAACCACGAAATATGATTGGAAACGATAAGGCCTGAATGCCCGTCTTGTATCTCGCCCTTGGCGACGAAGGTCACGCGAATGTTCAACACCGACAGCAAGCGCGCTGACCAGCGTTGCAAAATGCGCTGCCGATACTTCAGTCCAAACCCTGGATAGACAATGGCCAATAGCAGTCCATAACCTAGATGCATGAGCAGCCGCGTCGCGCGAAAACAAGCAATCCCATTTCTTAAAATTAAACTCACGGTTGCGCCTATCAATCGTCGGTGAACACAAATAGCGTGCATAAAAATGCCAGCGTGGCATCAAATCCGTGCGTCACTAACAGTGCAAAAAGACTGTTTGAAGCATCCCCAGAGGAGCATTGCAAAATGGATTTTTTCATTAGACGTTGACTCCTGCTTTAGTCGAAAAATGACGTTGCTCGATAAACAAACTATTACCCGGCGTGCGCTTGGCCATCTTCTTGGCTTCTGTCATGGCCGATGAAACCTCATGGTGCGACATGAAATGGCGTGAAGTAACAGCGAGTGCTCCAATAGAAAGCGTAGTCAACGGATAGTGCTTGATAAGGCCGTCGCGCCCTTCGCTGCGATATCCCCCCGCTGCCACATGCGAGTCCTCAAACAACAGTGATGCAGCTTGCTCAAAAGAGTGCAAGGCTCGCTCACAACGCGCTCTCCAATCTCGACTTTGCATGAGCAACACAAAATCATCACCGCCAATGTGCCCAATAAAATCGAGCTTGGGATCACATGCCCAGCTCAAAATTCTTCCTGTAAGTTGAATCATTTCATCGCCTTTGCGATAGCTGTAGGTGTCGTTATAAGGCTTGAAATTATCCAGATCGCAGTAGCACGCCACGAATGGGGTGTCCGTTTTAAGCAGGTACTCGATATGTTGATTGATGGGCACATTGCCGGGCAGCAAGGTCAGTGGATTGGCATAGCGCGCCGCTTCCAATTGCATTTGAGTTAGCTCACGCAATAAGTCTTGCCCCGATGCAACCCCAATGTAGCGCTCGTTTTCGGTGATGATAAAACCGTCCGCAAAATGACGGCTGTCTGCCTCCGCCAGAAAGTGACTCAACTCTGCAATCGGCATGTTTCTATCCACTAATAACGGCGCGGCTTGCGTGAGCTCAACACACGCGAGTTTGCCATGCACCTCACGTTGCGTCGCTTTGGCAAAGCGTTCAATGAAGCAATAACGATTGATGATGCCCAATGGCTTGCCACTCTTCACCACCGGAATAATGCGCAACTCGGGATGTGCTGAAAACCGTTCAAAAATAATATCGTTGGACGTAGTCGGTAGCGCTGGATCAATATACGTCAGCAACTGAAAGGCCGTTTTTTGCGCGCTGTAATCCAACTCGCTCTTGGCCAAACGAGAGCGCTCGGATGCATTCAGCACGTGCTGGGTTTCGGCCGAGGGCAGCGTCAACGGTGTAGGGTTCGGGCGCGCGATAAAGTAGCCTTGCCCAAAACCGATTCCCATTTCTTTCACGCTCCTCAATTCAGATTCGGTCTCCACCCCTTCGGCAATGACTTGCGTGCCGCAGCTTTCAGCAATCTGCTGGATTGATTTTAGAAACTGCAATTTGATGGGATCTTGATCCACGCCCTGCACAAAATGCATATCAATCTTCACAAATTCAGGGCGCAACTCTGACCATAAACGCAGGCTAGAAAAACCTTCGCCCAAATCATCCAACGCAATTTGAAAACCCATTTCCCGATAGTGCAGCAAGGCATCACGCATGGCCTCGAAGTCGTACGTTGGCTGATTCTCGGTAATCTCAATGACAACCCGTGAAGGATCAAGATTTAAGCAGCGCATGAATTCGAGTGTCTGACCATTCTTAAAACTAGGATGTGCCAGCGTTTGTGGACTCACATTCAGGAATAAATTGCCGGGCAAATTTTGTTTAGCAAACGCTTCTAATGCTGTTTGACGCGACAGCATCTCAACCTCTAGCGACAAGCCTTCGCGCAGCGCAGCGCCAAAAAGATTGATAGGCGAATGCAAAGGGCTATCCGATGGGCCGCGTATCAAACTTTCAAAGCCCAAAAATTCACCGCTCTTAAGATTGAGAATCGGCTGAAACAGCGCAGTCAATTTGCGCTGTTGAATAATCTCGCGCAGGGGTGTTGTCGCACATTCATCATCCAGCGTGTGCATGCGATGAGACATCAACTCGGCATGCGGCGCACGTGGAAAATCACGCAAAAATTCTGTGCGCAAAATAGGCGAACGATAGTATTCATTGGGCAAGATGGTGGCGAACATGGCGCGCTCCTGTGTGCTTTGCAAGGCACGCACGTTAGCCCCGGTGTGTTACGCCAAGATGAAAGCTGTGTGAATTTTGGATTTCGCGGAAGTGGATTCCGTCAAAGGGGAATAGAGGTCGCACCGATCCTCGAAGATTACGCCGCCCCTGTGGGAGCTCGATTCATCGAGCGATAGCGCTATCAAAGTTCAATCGCTCGATGAATCGAGCTCCCACAAGACACAAGAAATTTACGCTATTACTTTTTTGATTTCTCTTTAGTCTTGGCGGACTTCGGCGTTTTTTCTGCTGCCTTATCTTTAATCACCGCAGCGATTTTCTCCGTCTCTTTGGCTTTCGGTTTTTCTTTGCTTTCGCTCTTCTTGTTCAAGGTCGCCATCATCTTGCGCCACTCTTGCAGCTGCTCATCTTCCAACTCCATTTGCAACGCCAGCGCTTCATCTCTCGACAACTTATCTTTCTCTAAACGGCGCGGCAGCTTGCCAGACATTCTGGAAAGTAGACGCTCAGATTCGACCTTGCTCAATTTTTTTACTTTTTCTGCGTACACTGGATTGCTTAACTTAGGCATGACTGTTTTCTCCTAGAACTTCAAAAAATTATTTGTGACGTACTTATTTTGGCGCGTCTCTTCAATGCGGGCGAAGCATAGCCATGTGGCACACAGGTTTCAATTGTAATAATTCCTTCATTCATCTCACCCCCTCCGAAGGACTAATCTGTCTCTTCAGGTCAATCAATGCGGCATTAAAGTGCCGCATCATTCGATGGGTGTGACGCACCATTCCTTGATAGAAGCGATACATCAACTGCGGATGGGTGTAGATCAAACTTTCGAATCGCGCGCGTTCCATACTGAGCACTTGTGTTGCCTCTAACGCAACTGCGGTCACTTTGATGGGCGAGATTGACCGCCCCGAAAATGTGATGATGCCCGCCAAGTCTCCGGGGTTTACTACGATGAGGGTATTGATTCCTTCTTCGCTTTCAATACGGACTTCGATGCGTCCGCGTACCAAGATGAACAGATTGTCTGTGTGCTCATCTCTTGGTTGAGTGATGACGTCTCCACAATCGACATGGCGTGTGCTCAACAATGACCGCACGATCTCAATCTCGCTGGCACTCAATTCCTCTAACAGCATTGACTTGCCTAATATGTTTTGGATATGCGTCATGGAAAGCACTCGTCTCAAGCGAGATGACACCTATCAAATGCTGTGCGTCATTGAAGTGAACATAGGAATAGCAACGATGATGGCGAGAGCACAACTGACACACCATCGAATGGCTAACGCTAAATCAGAATAGGCTTTTTTCATTTCAAAGTTTCCTTCTGCGCATTTGAGTAGCGACCTGACTTCTAGTCAATGTGAAATGCATCACTCGCCAACTATTTGGCACGAACTATTCTGCCCAGCTGTTGTTACTGATACATGAACACACTGTGAATTTTTTGTGTTGCGGGAGGACAAATAAAAAACGGGCGTCCGAAGACGCCCGTTTAACTTCTTAACTAACTGAGGAGGTTAGATTAGAAAGAGTGGCTTACACCCGCACCGAAACCCGTCAACTTTGCGCCTGCTGCGCCAGTAACAACGTTGCCTGCGGAGAAGTTGTATTGACCATATTTAGCATTGGTCAGCTGCGAGTACATCACATAAGCTTCTGTGCGTTTAGAGAAGTTGAAGCCGTAGCGCAAAGAAAGCTGGCTAGCACCGGTGTCTTTGTAAGAACCCAAATCACCCATCTTGACGAACGCGCCGCCGAAACGGTGTGCATTCAACTTGTAGCTGGCCGCCAATTCGAAGCCTGTACGGCTATGCGATTCCACTGTGTTTGCCGCCGCTGCGGAATCGGTAATCGACATTTTTTCAACGGTCACACCTACAAAGCCTGCATCGCCAAACTTGAGCGCGCCAACTGCACGGCTCGCTTTGTTATCGCCTTTAGCCGTGCCTTTGTTTGCCGCATCAAACACAGCTTCGCTTGCCAATGCAACATAGAACAACTCTTGGTCATAGGTTAGAGAGTAAGACAGAGATGATTTATCAATTGCCACGTTTGTACCAGCCGCATTAAGACCGACTGGGCCTGTAGCTGCAACTGCACCATTCACATTGGTCGATATCATTACATCCGTACCGTAAGCAAGCTTGCCTTCAAAACCTTCGATAACTGGCGATGCGTACTGCACAACGTTCTTCAAGCGTGTGTTGAAGTTTTGTGAAGCGGCTGTACCAGTCGTGCCAGCTACTGGCAACGGAGTGCCTCCTGTGACAGCAGTAGTCGCACCAGAGCGACCAATCAGATTGGTAGAAGAAGCGAAGTGTGTGTTGTCGAACAACTCAATCTTGTTGTGAGACAACTTGAAAGGCGTATCCCAAACACCAAAGGTCACGCTACCGAAATCTGCGCTCTTGATGCCTACACCGCTGTTGCGCGTGCCATTGCCAAAACCGTTGCCGCTGTTGCCGTTAGCATCCATTTGCACTTCGAATTGGTAGAACGCTGACAGACCTTCGCCTAAATCTTCAGAACCTTTAACACCAAAGCGAGATGCATTGGTCGCCACGCGAGTCATGCTGCCTGGCAATGCAGATGCAGCCGTAATTGTTGTAGGTACAACGTTGTTGCTAGTGCCATTAGGGTTGCTTGTCTTTACTGATTCAAAATCCACATCTACTTTGCCGTAGACGGTTACGTTTGCGTTATCCGCGAATGCGGTGCTTGAGAATGCAGCTGCAACTGCCAGTGCTACGATCGTTTTCTTCATGTCTGCTCCTAGTCATTAATAAAATTGCTCTGAATTCCTCAACTCACAAGGGAGGATTAAGGCGAGCGAATTATGCGTAGGATTTATGACAAGCTAGTTACATGAAAATGACAGCCGTATTACAGCGAGGTTTCTTTCTTCAGCCGCTTATATCGAAATAGCGCTCCACCTTATTGAAGTGCATCGGTTTAAGTGCGTCATTCAGCGGGCATCATTTCACCAGCTTCGATAACTTCTTAAACGAGTCCGTCCCCGCGACTTTCAATAACTGGAACACGACTGACTCGGTGCTGGTGGGCACCGCCCCAGCCAATATCATCGCTTCCATCGCAGTCTGCTTGTTGTCGCTGCTACGACTCATCACCGCATCTTTGACGACGTGTACGTCGAAGCCTTCTGCCAGCAGGTCGATAACGGTTTGCAGCACGCACACATGCGTCTCCATGCCGCTGATGATGATCTGTGTCCTGCCACTGTCTTTGAGCGCTTTGATGAATGCTTCGTTGCCACAGCAACTAAACGTCATCTTTTCGATTGCCGGGGAAGTTGGCGCTCGGCTGCGCAGTTCGTTCAGAGTCGGGCCCAGACCTTTGACGTACTGTTCGGTGAAGATCACGGGCACGCCCAATTCGACGGCGCTCTCCAACAGGATGCCCGCATTCTTTGTCAGTTGGGCCAACACGTTCGCATCCATCGCCGCGCAGAGCCTTTCCTGCACGTCTATGACGACGAGTGTGGCTCTAGCGGGATTCAGTAGGAATTTATTTCTGATCGACATGGCGCCTCCGAGAAACGTTTTTTACTTCGGACGATTACTTCCCCCAATAATTTTGTACTCGAACAATCTGCACTCGATTGCGCCGTTGTAAAGCGGAGTGCGCTTGGAGGGGGCAAGGCGCATGAGTTTGGTGATGCGTAAATCGGCGGTAAAGAGATAGGCGTTCCAACCGCCAAATTTCTTTTTCAGCACGTCACCCAGTTGCGGATACAACTCGGCCAATTCGTCTTCGTCGCCCATGCGTTCGCCGTAAGGCAAGTTCGCCACGAGGATGCCTTCTTTCTCTGGCGGCGAGGCTTCCAATGCGTTGCACTGTTTGAGGTCGACCGTCTGGCGGATGCCCGCGTCTTCCAGATTCTGATGCGCAGCTTTGAGCGCATCGCCATAGAGGTCACTGCCATACAGTGGCAGTTCGCTCACCGGCAGTTGCGCGGCGATGGCAGTCTCTCGCATGGAATTCCAAAGTTTGGTGTCGAAATTCTTCAACTTCTCAAAAGCGAAGTTGCGATCAATACCCGGTTGGATGTTGAGCGATATCTGCGCAGCTTCGATGAGGAAGGTGCCGCTACCGCACATCGGGTCGAGCAGTGGGATGCCAGGCTTCCAACCCGTCATCTTCAAAATGCCGGCGGCGAGGTTCTCGCGCAGCGGGGCGATGTTGGTATGGATGCGCACGCCGCGTTTGTACAGCGCGTCGCCCGAGGTATCCAGATACAAGGTGAATTGCTCACCCTCGAAGAAAGCGTGGATGCGCATGTCGGGGTCCAGCTTGGCCACGCTGGGGCGCACATCCTTTTCCATGCGGAACTTGTCGCACACCGCATCTTTGATCTTGAGCGTGATGAATTCCAAACTCTTGAGCGGGCATTTGATCGCGGTGACTTTGACGAGGATGGTGCAACTCACATCGAACCACTTCGTCCACGGCAAGGCATACGCAGCTTGGTACACATCGTCCTCGGTGCGGAAACGCGTCGGTTCTTTGACACGCCATAGGATGCGCGAAGCCAAACGGCTTTGCAGATTGGCGCGATAGTTCAGCGCCCAATCTCCGGCAAAACCGACACCACCATCGGTAGTGCGCACGTCTGTTGCGCCGAAGCTGGTCAGCTCATCGGCGAGTAATCTTTCAAGTCCGCGAGGACAGGTAGCGAAGAAATCAGGCATATAAAAAATCCACAGCAAAGAAACTTGCCACAGAGACCACAGAGATCACAGAGAGAAAAGGCGGGGTTTCTCTGTGTACTCTGTGTGCTCTGTGGCTAAAAAGGTTTTACAACAACCAAAATCACAACTGCCAAAAGCACGAGAACGGGCACTTCGTTGAAAAAACGGAACCACACATGGCTACGGTTGTTACGGCCTGCGGCGAACTCTTTCACTAGATGACTGCAATACAAATGGTAGCCAACTAGGCCTGCAACAAGCGCCGTCTTCACATACAACCAGCCGCCCGTGAAGATGTCACTGTAGGCGATCCACAACCACAAGCCAGTGATGACCGCGAGTGCGCCGATGGGCGTGACGAAGCGGTATAGCTTGCCCGCCATCAGATTCAATCGGTCCTTCTCGACCTGCTCTTTCGCCATCGCTTGATTGACGAAGATGCGCGGCAGATAGAACAGCCCCGCGAACCAGCTCACGACCAAGATGATATGAAACGCTTTCAACCACAACATAAAATCTACTCCTGCAAATTAAATTCCTCTGTCATTCCCGCGAAAGCGGGAATCCAGCGGTCTAATATCACGCGATAGCGTACAACTAAGTTTGTCTTGCTTCGCAAGGCTATTTATTCATCTGGATTCCCGCTTTCGCGGGAATGACACTACCGCGACAACCTTCTGCGGAACAATACCAACGATACATAGAACGCGCTCAAGGTGTAGGCCAACAATACGCCCACATGCAACAAAGTCTGCGGCGGGATCTCCCCGTTCATCAATGGCCGCGCCAGATCGATGGCATGCGTCAAAGGCAATAGACTCGCCACAATTTGCATGCTTTCCGGCAACTGGGTGACTGGGAAAAAGACGCCGCATAGTAGCATCATCGGGGTGATGACCAAGGTGAAGTAGTACATGAAGAAGTCATAGCTGGGCGCTAATGCAGTCATGATTAAACCCAGCGCGGCGAAGGTGAGGCCAATCAACAACGCCAGCGGAATGAGCCATAACGACATGGTCGAATGCGATAGCCCTAATACCCAAATCACCACCAACACCGCTGTGCCCGACATCAAACTTTTGGTCGCCGCCCATAGAATTTCAGACAAGACCACATCATCCAAACCAATCGGCGCGTTCAAGATTGCCTCCCACGTGCGCTGCTCGTGCATGCGTGCGAAGCCCGAATACAAAGCCTCGAAACTGGCGCTGTTCATGGTGCTGTAACACAGCGTGCCCGCCGCTAGGAAAGCGATATACGACGTACCTCCCATCTCGGGCAACAAACTACCCAAGCCATAACCCAAGCCCAGCATGTAAATCACTGGATCAGCAAGATGTCCAAGAATAGACGGCACAGCAATCTTCTTCCACACCAGCCAATGCCTTTGCCAGATGGGGAAGAAGCGCAGACTCAATTGGGGCAACGCAAAAATACTCATCTCGCTCTATCCTCTTCGACAGCGGCGATAGCGTCAGCGGGGCTAACCACCCCTTTACCGCGCGCATACACACAGCCCTTGGATGTGCCTTCGGCCACCACGCGATCATTCACGATGAAGGTGTGCGTCATATAAAAAAACTTCTCATCCCACTTCAGCACATCTAACTTCACCTCATATTTTTGAAACAAATTGAGCGGCTTTTTGTACGTCATCGTGTGTTCGGCGATGACGGGTATCCAGTTACGTTTGAACATTGCTTTCAGTAACCCGCTACGTGCAAACACGTCTATGCGATTCAGGTCGCAGATAGTCAGATAACGCCCGTTGTTCATGTGGAAATTAATGTCGATGTCATTGGGTAAAACACGTAAATTCAACACGCTCAAGAAGTTACCCACTTCCAAACGCTCACGAAACTTGCTCATGAGAATCACGTAAAGCATGCGAAATATAAGATTCACTGACTAGCCTTTTTCAATTGTTTGCGCGCCACTGCTTCGGGCAGCTGCGTGTAATTTTCTGTGCTGGCAATTTTCTTGCCCGACTTCTTTTCTAAATCCAGCCGTGCCCGTCCCGCAACCGAACCGCCCGCCACTGCCGCATCTCGATTTTCGTCATACCCTTGCGCATCTTTATTGCGTGCAATCTCCGTCGTCGAAGCCTCGCCCAACATGGTGAAAATTAACTCCAGATCATTCATGTGGTCGCGCGGCTAATCTCCGCCGTGAGAATCGCGTACTCGCGCTGCTCTTTTACACCGCGTTTTTTCCATTCAGTAATGTATAAGTCGCGAAGCGATTCGTTTGCTTCCTCGCCCGCTCGCGGGAGAGGATTGAGGAGAGGGAAACGGGCATAACAAGTTTCTTTAACAAGGATAGCCAACTTTTATGCCCGTTAGTCAGCTCATCGCGTATCGCAATGCCACGCACCCGCTTCTCAATCCACTCATCGCTATACCCCTTGGCCTGATACAGCCCCCGCATCCGCGCCGCCGCCAATTCAGGATTCTCAATCTCCTCCAACCGTTCGTATCCCACCTTGGCTAACCAACGCTTGAAGGGTTCGGCTTTGGGGGAAGGGATGGATTGAATCAATCGAAGCAGTTGTTCGGTATCTGCCACATCCGTCAGGCGTTGCTTACCATCCGGCGCGGTCATTTTCAAACCGTTACAGTTTGTATCGGTTTCATTTCCCTCTGCCAACAACCGTTTTTTTAGCACCCGCCAATACACTTGCGGGTTCTGGCTTTCAGTCAACGCCGCAACAATATCCACTACCGCAAACAACCAACGTTGAGTAGCTTCATCCCAA
>JABFSI010000007.1 GCA_013140695.1 Sideroxydans sp.
CAAATAGGCTTCAATTTCAGCTTGCCAATCCAACTAGACAACTTGAATTTTATTTTTCAATTTTACATAATATACATTATACGAAGTAAGTAGTATTATTTCGCGGAATAGTTATTCATTTTTAATCGCGCGTTAAAGATAAACTCTTTACAAATATATAGATAAACCCTTCCATTGAATAAGATAAACTCTTTCACATTCGATTTTTTATAGGAATAAACTCTTTCATTCGCACAAATAACTAATAAACACTTGTATTAATTTAGTTCTAAATCGCGTTTAATATCACTTGTTTTTTTAGATTGATTTTCTTTTCTGCTTGGGCTAATTTTCTTGAGGTTTTGGATAGCTGCTTTGAAATTTCAATTAACTTCCCATTTAGCGTTCCTACTCTCTCATTAAGTGCCGCAATAATATTCTGATTTTTAATTTGATCTTTGGTGTGCGATGATTGATCATCTTTAGTTATTTTTCTTAATGAGATGATTTCTTTTTCTAAGCGTTTAATTAGTTGTCTTGCCTGGTCAACCTCTAGTAATGACTTATTCTCTAAACTTCTAAATCTATCTTCGGCTTTTTGCAAAGAAGCATTTATTAAATTTAAATCTCTACTAAATGTGGCTTTTTCATCACTTAATGCCGTTGATAAGTTATCGCATTCAATTCTAAGTGATTTAAGAGCTTTTTCTTGCATGGCTAATGTGTTGGTATTAACAAGCAATAAATTATCAGTCTCAGAGAGACGTTTTTGAGTACTTTTTAGATCAAGATTACATTCATCAAGTTGAACCTTTAATTTTGTAGCATCTTGCCTGGCAAGTTCCGCATCTAGTTTAGATTTTAGAATTTCAGCTGTTGCATTCTCAACTAGATCCGTGAATCCTAATTGTGCTGCTTTTTGAGCTTCGTTCCATAATGTTGCAACAAAGTCTCCGGTTGCTAGACCAATACTTTCAGGTATATCCGAGCGATCAATGCGCACGCGGCTTTTTTCACGCAACTCAGACCAAAACTTATTTAACGCATCCGCTGGTGCAGACATGCTCCCTCTGCGTACATATTGATATAGCTTATTGGCCGTTGGCGTAATGCCATATCGAAAAAATAACAGCACACATACTTCACGGTACAAATCCTGCGTCTCAGTAAATTCACTTCTCAGCTTTTCAATTTCAATTAGAAGCTGCTGTTCGTTAACAATGATGGCATTCATGATTTTTACCTCAATATTATTAATAAATAATATTACGTATTATGTTGTAAATACAATTATTTGTGACTATTATTTGACATTATTACTCTAATGTCAAATAATATCTAAACTTACAATTTTAAAAGTATTGAGACCTGAAAAATGGCTTTGCAGACTAAATTAACTGTTATCCCTGCAATTGCAACTATAGATTTGGTTAAACTCTCGCCTGAGCTGGATGGCAGCAGTGGCGCTAACCGTGCTATCGGTAACCGCCCCCAGATTACTGCCAATACTGATACCGATGCTATTAAGGTGTGGCTAGCTCGCTATCTTGATACTAAGACCACATTCGACAGCTATCGCAAAGAAGCCGAAAGACTGCTGTTGTGGTCAGTAATAGAACTAGGCAAACCGTTATCATCATTAAGCCATGAGGACTTCTTGGTATACCAGCACTTTCTGACAAATCCATTACCAGTAGAACGTTGGATTATGGCTAAACGTAAAGTGGCCAGAGACGACCCTAAATGGCGCCCGTTTGCAGGTCCCCTCTCCCCCACCAGTCAACGACAGTCTATAGTTATCCTGAATGGGATGTTTTCATGGCTAGTGAACGCAGGCTACCTGGCCGGCAATCCTTTGTCTTTATCCAGGAACCGTCAGCGTAAAGCCAAACCCAGAGTTACTCGCTTTTTAGATGAAGATCTATGGAATGAAGTAAAACTCACGATTGAAAGCATGCCGCGAGAAACCAACCGGGAGCGGGAGCATTATTATAGAGTGCGTTGGTTATTTTCATTACTGTATATAACTGGGCTAAGGGTATCTGAAATCACGCAGAATACCATGGGTGGCTTTTTCAGTCGTAAAGACAAAAATAGTGAATCAAGATGGTGGTTGGAGATTACAGGCAAAGGCAATAAAACCCGTATAGTACCGGCTACTAATGAGCTAATGCTTGAGTTGAGTCGTTACCGTCGTGAAATGGGTTTGAATATAACCCCGGTAGAAGGTGAAACTATTCCATTATTTTTGCCTATTGGCGGTAAGCAACGAGCAATGACCCGGAGTGCATTGCATCTTATACTTAAACAGATTTTTAATATTACAGCAAAACGTTTGCAAGAACGTGGGCCAGATTATATAGCGCAAGCTGCAAGGTTAGAAGCCGCTTCAGCGCACTGGATGAGACATACCGCAGGGTCTAATATGTCGTCTGCAGATATGGATATAAGACATGTTAGAGATAACTTGGGTCATGAGTCAATTTCAACTACTAATAATTATTTACATTCTGAAGATGACAAACGACATCAGGATACTGAAGAGCATCATAGATTAAATTGGTAGATTCTATTTTTTGCCTACTAGAGACTGTATTGTTAATTTTTTGATAGCCGCATTTGTGTTTAATTGTTGCAGCCTTATTTGATCAATTTGATCAGATTGATGCTTAATTAATATATAAAGTTCTTTTTCTTTTTTCTCTTGTATTAATTGTTTACTGAATGCGGTTTTAAGCTCATTTTTATCTTGATTGAATGCCATTATTGAAACTACTAAAGACGCTACAGCCAGAAATGCAGTAACAATAAGTGAACCGACACCAAGCCACAATTGAAAGCTGACTTGTTTGTCATTTTTTTCATCCTTAGCATCAAATCTTAATAAAAAACTCTCTGCTGACTTAACTAAGTCTTTTAGCATTTCTGCAGACTGAGCCGTCATTTGACCAGTAATTTTGGCCAACTCCCTATCTTCTCTTCTTTCACGATTTAGGCGTTTTTGATGCTCAACAAGCTCATTGTGAATTTCTGGCTTATATGTTCTAAAAGTGTTAGTTTCATCTTTTTTTGCCCTCATTAAACGTTCATAATTTCCAAGAGTATTTTCAAGGCGAGCGGTACTTGCATTCAATTGTTCAAAAATTTTCTTGGCAGGGCTCTCTATACTTTCTAATATTATTTTTCTCTGGTTGTTCAGGATTTTTTTTTGATATGCACTTTCGGCTTCTAAAATACGATCAAAAAACACTAGTGCAGATTCTGCTGACCTTCTTGGCTCTAAGACTTCACAGCTCTTTTCAGGATGCTTCACTCTAAATTCTGCTAATTTTTTATGAAATTCGTCAACAATTGCATTAAGATCAGCCTCAGACAGGCGGGAGTAAATTTCTAAAGGTGCAGGCGTAAACTTCTCAGAAAAACTAGTCCTAGCAATCATGCTAATCAAAATCGGCAATACTTTTTGTGTACGACTTTCTGCAGATTCTTCGATTAAATCTGAATAAAATTTATAGTTATCTATCGTTGGAGAGTATATGTAAACAGTGCCTTGAGAAGTTTCTACACTCCCCATCGGCTTTGCAAACATATCTAAATTTAGTTTTTTATCCCCATCTGCCACTAGAGAATCCTTTATGTTCTAATTGGAATTGAAACTTGCGGCTGCAGAGGTACCAAAATATTTTGGTAGGCACGTAAGATATCATTATACAAATTCTCATGTTTTGGTGCTTCGACAGAGATTATGAGTGCATATCGAATTTTCTCGGCACGCGTATTAGCTGCACCCCCAGCCCTAGCGTTGTAGTGAATATCAAATACAGGGCCATTTAAGGTAGTACCACGCATATTTTTTTCACCATGAAGCACTGTTTCCCATTTGCCCATATCCGATCTACGCTCAGCTTCTGTTGAGTATTTTTTCAAATCGAAGAAGCCTTTAGTTTCAGCATTTGTCTTGCCAGTTTTGACGTTATTTTCATCAGGTCTGAAAGTTACCTCTAGTCCAGCACGTGTATAAGCTGCAGAGTCTTGTGGATCCGTTGGTGAGGCATAACAAAAAGTTGCTTTCAACGTAATATTACCGGTCAAACCGCCTTCCGGAAGTGGTAACGTTGCACGTAGATATTTACCAGGCTTAAGTTCTCCTTGGTATACGACCCTTGCAACTCCAGATGGGCAAGTAATAATATCTACTAAATCTTCTTGTATTTTCCCCCACCCTACCTCGTTTTTATTGTGATCCAGCGGGTCAGCGCTATGTACAAGCAATGCTTTAATTGCCAATGGAGATAATTCTCTTCCTAGAATGGCTCTAACACCCACCGCATTTCTAAGCAAATACGGCGCTGCAAAGCTGGTACCTAAAGTTGGTGTAATTTCTGGTTTATTACTTGGTGTAAGTACATGAAAGTATTTATTTGGATCGCCACCAAAAGCGAGCAAATCGGGTTTCACAACACCAGGACTACGACCTGGACCTATAGCACTATAAGATGCACGTGCCCACGTGTTATCGGTATTATCAGCAGCGCCAACAGCAATAGCATTAACACAGTCAGAAGGTACTTGAACTCTAGCATTCCCGGATGCGTGATCCATTTCACCATTGTTGCCTACTGAAACAGTCATAAAGGTGTCGCCATCACTGAGTATGTCATCGATGACAGATGTCCAGGCATGAATTTCCGTGTCTTCTATTGGTAAATCCGGCCCAAGGCTAAGGTTGATAAACTCATACTGACGAGACAGCAATGCTTCTTCCACAAAGCCCAATGTCCTGTATAACTCTAAAGGGTCTTCATCTTCAGCTTTGCGATCCAAAACTCTCAGGTGATCAACAAAGGAATATGGTTGTGCAGCTTGCTGATTATGTAGGATAGGGCCAAATAAAAACGCTGATGTTACAGCTAGTCCGTGATCGGGTCCTTCTGGATCGTCGCCGGCCACTGGGTCCATCTGTCTATATGAGCGCAACCAAGTTGAGATTACATGTTTCTCAGGCAAACCTCCGTCAAGTATTGCTACTTTAGGTTCTGCAGATAATGGTTGTGCAGCGGGCAGCAGGCATCCCAAAGCAGGACCGCCTGATCGTTGAACAGGTCGCATACCTCTTAGTTTAGGCATGGCACGTATAACACGGACAAACACGAATTCAGACAGCTTTTTAAGATGCTTCGCGTTTCCCTCTACCGGTACAAACCACAAGCTTCCTACCCTGAACCCCAAATCAACATGCACTTTCAATCCATTGCGTTTCGCATAAGCTAGAAAGGCCTGTTGCTGCGGAACTCGCCCTTCTTCAGGTAAAAAATGAAGGCCAACCTCAAAGAATTTCTCGTCGCCGTTGATATTGGCAATAAATCGCTCCTCAGGCACAAAGCTTGAGAATTTTTCAATATGTGTCAGGTCTTCTGCTTCATGAGAAATTGGATTGATATTTTGTACCCAATCACTTAAGTGTCTAAAAACATCACGTTTAGCAGCAATAAAAATCTCTGTTGTCGTACACTCTTTTGGAGCAGATTTTTTTGTCCAACTTTCAGGCGTTACTGAAACAGTACGACTTCCTATTGATTCAACGCCAGCTGAACGTAATAACGCAGTAGGGAAATAAGACTTCGCTATAAAGCTTGGATTAAGTGTAAGGAGAGCTACGCCAAAATCGTCAGGACAGGCATCTGTCGGTAATTTATCAAGTTCTTTGGCTGTGGACTTTAACTGAGGTGCTAATCTTTCCACAGCCTGATCGAAAGTATAAGCTTGAGCCTTTCCAGGAACTCGCTTTGGTGCTTTAATATCATGGGTTAACAGTTCGCCCCGCCCAATCAAAAAGTTTGTCTGACTCATGTGCTTAGTCCCCTTCTGCAGGTTTATCATCTTTCAAATGCTTGCGAATTGTGTCTCTGCTTACTCCCGTGATATCTGAGATAGTGTGCTGAGAGAATCGCGTTTGCTTTGCCAACAATACAGAAAACTCAATTTTTTTCTGCCTATCTAAGTTTATAGCTCGTGTTTTTATGAAATCCTCTACCATATTGGCATCGGAGTCCGTGCCGAGCGCCAATGCACGCCTAAATCTTTGTATCGCGCGTTCAATATCGCTGAATGACTCACCTTCGAATGCAAACGCAAGTACATCTGCCCAGCGGCTAAGCAAAGCATAATCTTGACCAGCAAAGTGTTTAATTGCTTCCTTGATTGATTTTCTATCAGGCAGCTCAAACTCAACCTTAAGGTCAAATCGTCGCCACAATGCTGGATCAATCAATTCTGGATGATTAGTTGCGGCTAACAACAAACCTTCAGATGGCCATTCATCCAACTCTTGCAGTATCACTGTCACTAGCCTTTTTAACTCACCTATATCAGAATCATCGCTTCTGCGCTTGGCTATCGAGTCTATTTCATCCAATAGCAAAATACATGGACTACTTTTAGCAAAGTCCAATGCAGCTCTTATATTGCTCCCGCTACGCCCCAGTAGACTGCTCATGACTGCAGTAAGGTCTAATACATACAATGGTAAATTCAATTGTGCAGCAAGCCACCTAGACGTCAGCGTCTTGCCTACGCCTGGCTTACCAACAAAAATAGCTGATCGTGTAGGATCAAGTCCCAATGATGCTAATTTTGCAACTTGCTTTCGCTCTTGAATCAACTGCCCCAGAGTGTCTTCTAATTCAATAGAAAGTAACGGATGTACATCATTAGGCTTGTCTTTAAATACTTTAAGTAAAGATAAGCGAGACTCATCATCTCTAGGCAATATCATTTCTTTAGACGGTATCGTGGTTTTCCGTAACGCTGTGCTTTTCCTAGTCGGCTTAGACTTCAGATAAAGATTAATCTGCTCTACAAGCTCTGGGTCATCATCGCGATATTTTCGAACAAGCCTAGCCACAAACAATCTTACGTCGTCCGTTTGCTCTGCCAATGCCAGCCTAATTAACTGGACTAAATCATCTTTAATTTCTTTCATTTCGCCCATATAATATTTAAGTTATTGATAATAATAATATTTATATCCATATAAATTGGACTAGATTTATTCTCTCATGTTTGATATGCTTTGTGAAGCCTTGTTGGTGATTTTGTACAAAATTAAATTTTTAGAAAGTAAAACAATGACTAAAGACAATCTCTTAAAACTGATTGCCGAGAGTGGATATAACATTGGCTATGGGGCTAAAAAACAATTAGCCACTTATGATATGGTCGAGAAAATCCCTGGCTGGATTGGTTTTATTTCACTCATTGTAGGTATATACGCATTGTTAATACCTGATTTGACACAAAACACCATTTCGGCAGCATTTATCGTGATCGGCATTGCATCTCTATTTATCAATTTTTATGCGGATGCTAAAGATAAATACCAAGTTGCAGGCAGCGCCCTTACTGATAAGTTTCATGAATTGAGAATTCTGTATCAAACCGTTAAATCAACAAATACAGGTGATGATCTCACTCAATATACTGAAGACTTAAAGCGTATCCAAAAGGAAGTTTTTAGTTTACGTATTAATAAGCAGATATTTTTAAGTGATTGGTACGCCCATTACAAATTTTTCTGGCAGTCCCAAACCGGGTGGATGGACGAACAGCTGAATTTCAGCCTTTTAAGAGACAAGTGGCCACTGAGCTTCACAATCATTGTTTTACTAATCGCCGCGGGTCTCATTTACAAAGCTACCCTACTATTGATTCATTTAATTCACTTCTGCTAAAGGTTGGGTATGAGCGCGCCACTTTTCAAATTGTTTCGAGATAATATTGCCGTACAAAATGCAGCTGACATCTCAACCTCATATGCTGGAATAACTAAACGGCTTAACTTGGACTTTTGGGATGTTGAATCAGATATAACACATCGCCGGCAAGTAGGTTCCTACGGAAGAAATACTGCTGTGCATGGGATTAGTGATCTAGATATGGTATTTGAGTTACCTTGGTCAACTTATGAGAAATACAAAGCTTATACAAATAATGGCCCATCTCAGTTATTACAAGCTGTACGCAATTCTCTTTTAACCCGGTATCCTAATACCACCATCAAAGGAGATGGCCAGGTGGTGTGTATCGAGTTCATAAAATTCAGAGTGGAAGTATTACCGGCTTTTTGGGATGTCGATGCAGATGGGTACCGCTTTGGCGATACCCATAATGGTGGCACTTGGAAAATATGTAAACCCATACAAGAGATTGATGCTGTCAATCAGAGAAATAAAGAGACAAATCGCAACCTCAAGCATGTATGCAAGATGGTTCGTGCTTGGAAAAATTTTAACGGTGTGAATATCAGCGGCATACTCATCGATACTTTAGTCTATAACTTTTTTGGTCTGACAGATGAATATGATGCCGTGTCGTATGGTAGCTATGATCAGCTCTTCGTCTCACTATTTAGCTATATCGGTAACCTCAAACATCAAGATTTTTGGCTAGCCCCAGGCAGCTGCCAGCGTATCAATAACACGGGAAAATTTCAATCCAAAGCAAAGAAAGCGGCAGCAAAATGCCTGGAAGCGCTAGATGCTGATACTGAAAAGAAAAAAGCCAAGATTTGGCGGGATGTATTCGGACGATCATTCCCAAGCGAAGTTGTTAAACTTGAAAAAGCTGCTGCTGTATACGAATCAGCTAGTGATAGATACACGACTGAACAATTCATTGAAAATCAATTCCCAGTAGATATTCAGTTTGACCTTGAGATTAACAGTGAGGTTACCGTGAATGGTCAACACTCCGGTCACCTCAGGACGCTATCAAAGAAATTTTCATGGTTACCCGTTGGACGGGGCCTTAGGTTTTTTGTTGAATCCTGTGATGTTCCAGCACCCTACACTCTCTTATGGAAGGTTAGAAATGTTGGTGCTGAAGCAGAGCGACGTAAAATGATTAGAGGTGATATTGTATTTGATGAAGGAAAAAATCAGCGAATCGAAAAGACAACTTTCCATGGTGAACATTTTGTGGAAGCTTATGTTATTAAGGAAGGTGTTTGTGTGGCGCGCGATTTGATTGACGTACCAATTAGTGAAAACATTTAAGCCTGTCAAAAATAGCTTTTTTTAATGACTAATACACTATCACGTGGGGTTCGAATCCCTACGGGTACACCAATCAAACGGATAGTTGCATAGTGTCTTAATGTTCACGTTATCCTTTGACGCTGAACATGTTGTTTAATAAAAACCGCATAATCTTCAATGTTTTTTATCTGGGTAATGTAAATATTAGAGATTTTAGTATCAGCCGACTTTTGAAATGAGTTTCTCTTAAAACCATCATAGCCTACCCGGGCTAAAGCAGAGTTCGCCAACATTTCGCACCATTTTCGTAAATCGTTTACTAAAGTGATCAACTCATCACGCTCTAGTTCATCGGTTGTTAACTGCCCATGAAAAATTTTATTCCGATAGTCTATTGCCTGACTTAGCCTGCTCCGGAGATGTTGGTAGTCATTTCCTATGAGTTCATTAGTGGGATAGGGAATAAGCCGGTTTATTCCTTGTTCAAAGCCGTCGAAATAGACTTTGTTGTTTGTAGCTAAAGTGCTTCTAAGTGAGGGAATGTCTGCATAGCTGAAACATGGAAACTGGAAGATTAAATAAGTAAAAAGTTTACGCAGTTGCTTTTCAGTTTTAATTAATGACAATGCGAAGGCATCAACTCCCCTAGTTTCTGCTTTTGAATGAAGTATCAATTCAACGGTGTCAAATTCTGTTGTTAGATTCATATATGGGTTGATTTACAAATTGGAGTTTTCTAGCGACTCTATAATTTATACGTATTATTAAAAAAATAACACATGTCTAGTGCTAATTAATCTATACCTAGTTTTTAGCAAGGGTAAGTTACTAATTAAAGCTCTGCTAATTAAGTAAAGCCTATCTGCTCTACTAAGCATGCGATTTGGAAAAATTTAGGAGTGCCAATTCGGAATGTACAATGCGCTTATCCTGTGGGGAATAACGAGCCTGGTAAAACTTAAAATTATCTCTATTATTCTCTCTGCATTTACTTTCGATTATTTTTATAATTTCAAGCTTGTCTTCGGTCTTTGTTTTAATTCCGAAGATAATACCTTTTAACGACTTAAAATCATAAATAAGTGATCTGTCTTTTGGATCGGCAAAACTGTCGAAAGAACTGGATAAAATAAGCCTATGTTCGTTTTCATAAGCCCAGTCTTTGGACTTGACTGTTATATCCCGGTAGAAATTCTTCCAATATTGATCTCTCCATTTTTGTTCATTGCTAGTGATGTGATCTGCACAGCGACTCATCACACCATCCATTGAATACCACATTGAATTCAGTTTGGGGATTGGGAGTCGTCCCAGCATCCTGAAAAAATCGATTTGACCATATCCTTCAACATAATTTATTGGGTAAAACATGTGGTTACCGTAGCCATATGTCGGCCCCGAAGAACTATACCCATTCCTTCCTTTTAATTTTAAGTAGGACGTTCCATCAACTACATCTGTATTAAAAATGAGGCATACCCCAGTATGACTATCTCCATAATGTCCCCATACTGAAGAGCTTTTGCACTCTGTCATAAAACACGCGGTATACCATTCAGGGAAAACCAACTTTTCAAGTTGAGAGATATACTCTTCTGAAAAATCATTGATTACTAAATTTCTATTCTTTTTGTCTCTATCGATTACTCCATTATGACGATAAATTAGATCCATTTGAGAACGGGTGTGTTTGTGAGCGGCAAATATCGCACTGGATAAAGCTTCACCTGAGCCTTTTTCTTTTAATCCTGCTTCAAGAACACTAATAAAATTTTGATCAATTAGGTCCTGTATAGGTTTGGTTGCAGTGGTGTCTTTATGGGATCTTTCTGGAATAAGTCCATTTTTTTCATACTCAGCATAAATTGTTTCCAGTGCAAAAGCATGTATATTGCTTAAGTAGAAAAAAAGCTCATCTCTTCTAACTGGCGTAAATCGTTCAGAAATAGATTTAATGAGCGTAGTTAGGTTCGAGTTTTCAAAAAATCTCTTTGTTATATCGTTGAAGAGAGCCTTGTACATGGGCGTTGGGAAATCTTCTTCACCATGAAACACTGGCATGTTGTCTTTAGATATTGGGTGATCTTCACCTGACAGCAACAATAATGAGCATAGTCTTTCTAAACACAACAAATAATGCCGAAACAGATTTTTCCAGACTATAAAATCTCCGCTCCAATATATGTCACGAAAACCTTCCATCGGGTCATTTAGTATATCGGGTCCAGCAAAGAAAATACTTTGATTTTCAAGCTCTTTATACTCCCCTATCAAATTACTAGTGCGTCGAAATCTGTAAAATTCTTCGTTCATTTAATGAGCTCAATATTTTCTTCTACTTAAATAGATTTCAATTCAAGACAAGCTTTTCTAGTAACTTGAAATGCTGCTGATATTCCCAAGCTAGCCATAATGACGGCCACTAATAAATCTGGCCATGCACTTCCACTACCAAAAACACCTAAAGCCGCTAGCATCACCGCTATGTTTCCAATTGCATCGTTACGGCTACATAGCCATACAGATTGCATATTGGCATCACCTTCACGATAAGCATATAGCATGATAGCAACACTCGCATTAGCGACTAATGCAAGCATGCCTATCAATCCCATTGTATAAGGCTCTGGTACTTTTCCGTGCATAAAAGACCACGCCGCACTGGCCAATACGAATAGACCGAATGCACCCATCGTAAGCCCTTTAAATAGTGCTGCGCGGGCTCGCCACATCAAGCTCATGAATAACACGGCTAATGTGATGCCATAGTTCATAGCATCACCAAAGAAGTCGATTGCATCAGCCATTAATGATACTGAGTTGGCATTAAAGCTACTTATGACTTCAACCACAAACATAACAAAATTAATGATTAATGCAATCCAAAGTATCTTGCGATATCTAGGTGTCAGCAACTGGTTATTATTACATCCGCTGTCACAGCATTCTTTAGCCATTCATGATCCTTATTTAAAAATAATAACTAATTCGTACATTAGCTTCTCAATGCCCAGTGTGGCCTGTCGGTTTTCTTACAGACATTTCAACCCCCTCTTCTGTATTTGACGGTGTAGCTCGACTCACTGGTGGCAAGTCATTTGTTACTTCACGTGCAACAGTGCCTTTAGGATGATTAAAGTAACCAGGGTCTTTGTAATCATTGCGAGCAAGCCCCTCCCTTACTTTGACTGTAGTGAACATGCCGCCCATTTCAACGGCGCCAAACTGAGCCTTACCACTCATCATAGGCAAAGTGTTTTCAGGAAGTGGCATATCCATCATTTCTGTCATTTCAGTCATCTCAGACATGCCTGTTTCACCCATCGGCATATACTCAGGTACCAAATTTCCGATCTTTTTCATCAAGTCCCCTTGTTTAACACCAAGTAATGTAGGCACGTCATGACCCATCGCATTCATGGTGTGATGACTTTTATGACAGTGAAATGCCCAATCACCAGGCTCATTTGCAATAAACTCTATAGCACGCATCTGTCCTACAGCGATATCAGTTGTTACTTCAGGCCAGCGAGCAGAAGCTGGAACCCATCCACCATCAGTGCCGGTGACTTGAAACTCGTGTCCGTGTAAATGAATCGGATGATTCGTCATCGTGAGATTGCCAACGCGAATACGAACACGATCATTCTTTTTGACGACAATAGGTTCGATCCCAGGGAAAACTCGACTGTTAAATGTCCATAGATTGAAATCCAACATGGTGTTAACTTTAGGTGTGTAGCTGCCAGGATCAATATCATATGCATTCAACAGAAAGACAAAATCACGATCCACAGGCATGAATTTTGGGTTTTTAGGATGTGTGACCCAGCTCCCCATCATACCCATCGCCATTTGCAGCATTTCATCAGCATGGGGATGATACATAAACGTGCCCGCACGCTTTGCCTCAAATTCATACATAAAAGTCTTACCAGGTGGTATTGGCGGCTGATTCAGCCCGCTTACGCCATCCATGCCATTAGGTAATCGCTGGCCGTGCCAGTGAATACTGGTAATTTCAGGCAATCGGTTCGTCACAAAAATCCTTACTTTATCCCCTTCAACCACTTCAATCGTAGGACCTGGACTTTGCCCGTTATAACCCCATAAATGAGCCTTCATACCTGGCGCCATTTCACGCAGTACTGGTTCGGCTACTAGGTGGAATTCTTTTACGCCTTTATTCATACGCCAAGGAAGACTCCAGCCATTGAGTGTGACAACAGGGTTATATGGTCTACCAGTATTGGGGTGTAATGGTGCCTGAGTATTCGCTTGTTCAGTTGAAACAATTTCTGGCAATGCGGCCATCGCGACTTTGCTTACAGTAGATGCGGCGATGCCAGCACCTGCTAATTTAAAAAAGTCACGCCTACTAAATTTAGAAAAATCCATTTTAATTTCCTTCCATCATATTTTCGTTGCCAATGAGCGTCATTTGCAGGGAACTCTCAGCAACCCAGAATTCACGTAATGACTCGATATAGCTTTTCACACTGGTAACTTGTGCGCGTGCGTCGCCAAACAGTTCAAATGGGCTTGTTAGCATGCCGTTATAACGAAGTTGGTTTTCTTGCAGAATTTTTTTGCGAAGCGGCACAATTTCATCCCGTATATGCTTGGTTACATCGTAATTGGTACGATAGGTGTTGTAGGCCTCGCGTATTTCAGACTGCGCGTTGATAGCTAATTGTGCGGCCCGATTCACTGATTGCATGTAAATGGATTCGGCCCGTGCAACCCGCGCAGTGCCCCAGTCAAATATTGGCAACTCGAATGATAGCTCTACCCCTTTTTTATAAGGATCGCCACGACGACCTTCTAATACTCTTGCGGGACCTATTTCTAGTACATTAATGAAGCGTGTCGTCTTAGTGAGCCCTAGTTGTTTAGCTAATGCCTCAGTTTCCAGTCGAATAGCCTGTAAATCCAGTCGCTGTTCAAAAGCTGCTTTCTCAAATGGTTGCAACTCAGTGAGCGACTTAGGTAAATCTGGTAGACGTTCTTCCAAATGAAATTGATCAACTGATACACCTAGTAAACGTGAGAGTGCTTCATATGCAGATACTTGTTTATTTGTCGCACTTGCGTAATCAAGCGCAGCATCCGCATAAAAACTCTGCTCGCGTGCTTGTTGTAGCTTGTTAAAGTTTCCTGCCTTAACCATCCTTCTTGCTAATTCAGCACTGGCTTCTGCAGATTCTTTTACTTGCTCGCTGTAGCGCACTTGCTCTGTTGCCGCAACTGCATTGAAATAGGCTATACGGGTGTGATTGGCGATTTTAATCACTTCAAAGGCGGTTTTTTTCTGAGTTTGCACAAATCTCTGACGTTCGATTTCTTGCATTTTTGGCATGGTTATCAGCGAGAAAATATTAAAAGTCAGAATTTGTTCGATCTTATAATCACCGTCATTACGTGTATAAAGCATCGAAAACTTAGGGTTAGGCAAACGACCAGCCTGCACCAAATCGGCTTCCGATATACCAAGGTTGTAAAAATCTGCCTGCAACCCCTTATTGTTCAGTAGCGCTACTTGTACAGCTTGATCTGCGTTTAAACGTTTTGATAATAATTCGTTTACGCGTTCATTGACTTGATTCTTTTCACCTTCTGTTTTTGGCCATACCACTTCCTGCTTGATGTGTTTTTGGGCAGTGTCTTGGACTGCGCCAAACCCTCCATCTTTTGAAAAAGTAGCACAACCGCCTAGCGTAAAACTGGCACTGATAAGGACGATTAAAGTACGAGATTTGAATGCTGTATGTGGAGTATTAGTGCTCATGCGATTCTCCTTTTTCATCACTATTCATTTCTGTGTGCTCATCAGGTCCAGCCTTAGGCGTAGCAGTAACATCTGCACCCTCATGATGACCATGGCCAGTGCCTTCGCTGGCTGGCAGTGATAACACGCCAATCCCATGACGGTAGACCACCTCTCCTCCCAGCCATCCTGTTACTGCGATTGCTTGAGAAAGCAGGAAAAGTAAAAACAGCATTGGCACCGATATCAGTTCATTGACGCGATATTTCCATGCATCCCAGCTAGCCAGCAAGATTAAGCCTAAAGCCGTTGGAATGGCCCAAGAACGGTGTAACAACATGGCAGCATGCCCTGCATCATCATGATTGACCGAATTAAATGCGAACCAGCCAAATAATACGGCCGCAGCAGCCCCTATTGCCGCGAGCCACAGGGTGAAGTGACAGGCGGCAGCCAGTTGGGTAGAGACGGGATGGCTACGTCGTGCGTAAGCTGCAATACTCAATAAAAACGCGATAATAGTTAATGCAATTGGGAAATGCACAACAATCGGATGAAAGTTAGGAATCACCTGAAATGGTGTTGTTTGTCCTGTGGATGTAGCCATAGGTGGCATTGCCATTCCTGCATGTTCAGACGTTTGTGTTGGTGCGTGTTCGTGGGGTTGAGATTCATCTTGCGCGGTACCTTCATGACCTGATTGCACATCATTCGGCTTTGACTCACTCATTTTTGAATGGTCTATCGCCTTCATATCAGACCCACTGTGATCATGCCCAGCCATTTCTTCATGTTTCATCTCCGGCATATCATATTTTTTCATAGGCTGCATTGCTGACTTGCTATCAGGCATGGACTTCATGTTGTCATGGTCCATACCGGCCATTTTTGAATGATCCATTTCAGCCATTGGTGTCATGGCATAGTCGTGTTTCATTTGGCTGTGATCCATGCCTTGCATATTGTCTGGAGCCGCTTTTTTCATGCCTTCCATGCTGCTATGGTCCATACCCTCCATAGTAGGCATTTCTTTGCTGTCGGAAGGCATATTAGCCATCTGTTCCGGAGTCATGCTATGTTGCATGCCTGCCATGGAGTGTCCAGCATGACCACCGCCATTTGAGGGCACGTTAATAGATTTCCAATCTGACAAGTTGTCTTCAGATAGGGGTTTGTAATCATCAAAGGACGATTGGTAATTATTGGTCTCTTGAGGGGCATCAGCGGCCCAGACTGGCGTAGATATACCTGTAGCAAGAGAAAGAATAAACAACGATAAGTTGAATGGTTTCATCGAAATCTCATTTCAAAAATAAATGTGGCGGATCAGCAACAGGCGAATAGTCTGTTGCTGAAATTAATCCATCGATTTTATTTAAGAAATGGGAGGTCTTTGAGGCTGCGCACTGATGTGCGAGTGATAACTTGGTGCAAACAGGCTGATTTCAACTGCTTGAACTTGAGATTGCATATTGGATAGCTCACTAGGGGGCAATACGGTAAAACAAGCCATGCAGTGACCACATTTTGCGCAGTGGTCATTAGTTGACTGTTTCTGCCCTTCATCGTGTTGACCGTGGTCATGTTGATTCATGTCATGATCATCATGATTATGGGTCACAGTATTTACAGTATGATTGACACACAGTTGGTCAGCCATCATCATGCCGCTAGCGTAAACAGTATCTGTGAAGAATATTGTTAGCAGGAGGTAAATGAACACACACAATGATCGTAGCTGTTTAAATTGCATAACTCTAGTTTATATCAATCAAAGTAAATTTCAATCTACATTACTGTTTATCTAACAATGTTTTCATTTGAGCAATTTCCTGCTGTTGACAAACAAGGCTAGGTGTCTACCAAACCGTGGGTAGTCCAAGGAAGGGCAACAACGTTATCGTTTCTATTGCGATTGGAGTTAGTTACGTAAGGTTATCAATCCCCATAATATGATGCTTGGACAAACAAGCATCAGTGCGGCGACAAATGATGTCCATAAAGTAAAACCCCACATATAAAACACCAACGTTGCTAATATCAACCCTAATGCGGGACAGATCCACACCCATCGGCTGAGGGCATTATTCGCAAAGATTGGCAGGAAGCCTGGTACTCGAACCATGTAATCGCTATATTTTGGCATCCGCTGCAACAAATCAACTTCTTCCAATTTAGCCATCACTGTAAAAAATATGATGGAAAGGATAGATGCCAATAACCATGGTGCGGTGAAATGTACTAATGCAAGCCCAATAAAAACAATCAGACCGCCGGCATATATAGGATGCCGAACATAGGCGTAAAGTCCTTTATCCATCAGTGAATCATTCATAGAAGGCATATGTGTACGCCATCCAAGCTGCAAATGACCTACAATGACTGGCACGGCACCTGCGATTATCAAAAGCCAGCCTAATCCTTGCCCTATAGCACCCAAATTGAATATCAAGGTTGAAGTTTCACACCAAGCAAGCACAAGGCCATAACCGTAGAGTGGTATACCTAACATATTACGCAACAGGCTGGTAACCAGCCGACCACCGTTTACACCCCACGAACGAGAAAAGGCAGTTGTAAATGCGCTAGAACCTGCAAATACAAAGCCTATTAAGAGTGGAATCAAGAAATAGTACATTTCAGCCTCCGTTCATGATGTAAGCCGAATCAACAACAGCCATGCCCAGGTTTGTCTTTTGATTTGACTGCAAATTGCTCTGGAGATGCTTCGAAGCGATCACGGTTTTCGCGCGAGGCAAAGTAGTAGGTTCTGCCTTGGTACACCGAGGTTAGAGCAATCTGAGGATCCACTGCGTTTCCACTCACAGGATCAATATTCGATTCGGATTGTGGTTGAGCGACACCTCCATTATTATCACTATGATGATGCCTGTTAGCACCAGAACCACAACCCATGCGGCGCATCATAAAGATTACGCCGATTACCAGAAGGATACTTATCCAGTTTTGTTCAAGCCATGCCATGATTATCTCCTCGTCAGTTACTGTAAACGGTAGTCGAATAATGCTTCGAAGGCTTCAGTTTTTTGCTTGCCTAAACGATGTACTTCTATCGCGATGCGATAAAGTCCGCTTCTGCGTAGAAGAAAATAGTTGCCGAAGCTTTTCGTTTCTCCGATCTGCATAGGTTCCAATATCTTGCGTGTGCCGGCCATACCAAACTCTCCTACAGTCGCAGAAATTTCCGCGTCGGTGATGCGCTTACCGCTTACATCGTAGAGTGCGACGATCAGATGGTATGCATTCTTTCCGGGCGGCACACCACCATGCATTATCCGCTCTTCATGTGTGGCAGGATGTTTAGCTGCGATCTGGGCCGGCAACAGACCATAGTAGATACTGATGCCTTTTACCTGCTGATACTGCCCAGTTTCCACTTTGTGGCTGCTTAAATCTTCCATTGCGACTGCAGCATCTGGAACCACTAAACCAAACACCACAAGAAGCGAGAGAATCTTCTGTAGGATACTAACGAACATGTCGCTCTCCTTTCTAACCATCACTTACCATGCAATTACCTTTAATTAATCCTAAATTCAAAGCTTGGCTCGTTTAAGCAACGCCGAATTCACAATCACGGATAATGAACTCAACGCCATTGCCGCTGCCGCGATAATGGGATTAAGTAAGCCGAATGCTGCAATCGGCACGCCTATGCTGTTATAGATAAAAGCCCAGAACAGGTTCTGCTTGATTTTGCGCATGGTGGCGCGTGACAGACGTATGCTCGCCACCACGTCACGCACATCATTCTTGATGAGGACAATGCCGCCGGTTTCCTTGGCCACATCGGAGCCGGAGCCAAGGGCGATGCCGATCTCAGCAACCGCCAGCGCGGGCGCGTCGTTAACGCCGTCGCCCACCATGGCGACTGATTTACCTTGTTTCTGTAAATCCTGAATGACTTTAGCCTTGTCTGAGGGTAACACTTCGGCAATGACGCGCTGAATACCTAGTTCTTTGGCAATGGCTTCGGCGGTGCGACGATTGTCGCCGGTAAGCATGATGACTTCCACATTTTCTTTCATGAGCTCAGCGATAGCGTCTTTGGCTTCGGGCTTGAGCGTGTCGGCCACAGCTACGACACCAGCGAGGCTGCCGTCAAGACCGACCAGCATCGCGGTCTTCCCCTGGGCTTCCAGTTTTGCCATGATTTCTTCCGCCGTCTTGGTATCAATACCTTCTCGTTCGAACAGCCTACGGTTGCCGAGAAGCGTGACCATGCCATCAACGTTGCCGCGGATGCCATGACCGGGAATGGCCTCAAAGTTTTCCACCTTGGATAACACGAGTTCGCGGTGTTGCGCGGCACGCACGATTGCTTCGCCAAGCGGATGCTCCGAGCCGACCTCCACTGCGGCGGCGGCACGCAGAATGTCTGCCTCCGGCTGACTGCCAATAGCAATGATATCTGTGACATTAGGCTCTCCACGGGTGAGCGTCCCGGTCTTATCGAACACCACTGTGGTGAGCTTTTCCGCACGCTCCAGCACTTCGGCACCACGAATCAGTATACCGGCCTCTGCTCCCTTGCCTACGCCCACCATCAGCGCCGCCGGGGTGGCGATGCCGAGTGCACATGGGCAGGCGATAATCAACACCGCGATAAAGGCGAGCAGCCCCTGCGGAAAGTTGCCGACCGCCCACCAGCCGAAAAAGGCTAGGAAAGCGACCCCCACCACCGCCGGGACGAAATACCCCGTCACCTTGTCGGCAAGGCGCTGTACGGCAGCAGTGCTGGTCTGGGCGTCCTCCACCATCTTGATGATCTGCGCCAGCGCTGTCTCCGCCCCTACACGCGTGGCTTCGAAGCGGAACATGCCGGTGCGGTTGAGTGTGCCGCCGATCACCTGAGCACCTACGGTCTTCTCCACCGGCATGGATTCTCCAGTGAGCATCGATTCGTCTACTGAGGAATCCCCTTCCAGTACCATGCCGTCGGTCGGTATTTTTTCGCCCGGCCTCACCACGATGATTTCCTTCACCATGACGCTTTCAGCCGGCACTTCCATCTCCTGCCCCTCGCGGACGACTCGGGCGGTAGCAGGCTTCAAATCCAGCAGCTTGCGCACTGCCGCTGAGGAACGTTTCTTAATGATTTCCTCCATGTATTTGCCGAGCAGCACGAAAGCGATGATGACGGCGGACACCTCAAAATACACGTCGCGCTCCTCTACCTTCACCGGCAACACCTCGGGAAAGAATAGCACCGCCACGCTGTAGAAATAGGCTACGGACGTACCTAATGCAATGAGGAAATCCATGTTGATGGAGCGCGTGCGGATGGCGCTCCACGCGCCCTTGTAAAAGCTCCAGCCGCCGATGAACTGCACTGGTGTGACCAGCAGGAACAGCCACATGCCCCAGGTAAACCAGGGTAAGGCTGGAATCGGTGCCCAAGTGACGATGGTGGCACCGGTGGCTAACGCAAGGAAAGCTCCTGCGCGCAGGATTGCCAGCGCCAGCACTCCGGTCATTGCGATCATGACACGGGTGCGCATGGATTTTAGTTCTTGCTCGGGCGACTCGAAAGTGCGCTGACATCCAATGCTGCAAAAATAGTAGGCGCGCCCGCCACGCTCGGTTTTCAGCGCCGTGGCCTTTTCCACCACCATGCCGCAGATCGGGTCTTTTGCTTTTTCACCGGCCATTGCACCTGCAGTTTTAGGTGCCTCGGTCATACCATGGTCATGGCTATGATTGTGACCACCGGCTTGGGCTGTTTCCGCAGACGCTTTGCCACCTCCTGTATATTTGGCAGGATTAGCTTCAAATTCATGCTGGCATTTGGATGAGCAGAAATAATATGTCCTTCCCGAATGAACAGCGTTACCTGCCGCTGATTTCTCGTTCACTGTCATTCCGCATACCAGATCAATAGCCATGATTGTTCCTTTCGTTATTTGTATAACTTATCGTGAAGGGGTCATAAGAGTAGCTTGTCTTATTGTTGTTATTCCTAATGTTGATGAAAATTCTTTTCATTATGCACCTCCAGACTTCCGACTTCGAGTTCCTCTGCATAATGCACGAACGCGCGGCACAGTTGTTCCGTCCACCCTTCGCCCAACTGTATGCCGATTTCAGCCATCTTCGTCTCGATCTGTTCGGCTGTAGCCTGCAATAAGTCATAAGTGATCTCGATCTTGTCACCATCGACCGCGACGGACTTGATCCCCATCATCGCCTGCAAGGCTCCAATCAGACTATCGGCCTGGCTTGGGGTCAAGGATCGGGCCACGTGCATGCGCCGTTGTTTTAGCACCTCCAATCCTTCCTGTTTTGGGGCTTTTTGCCCGGGGAATCCGATGAACAAGTGGGGATTCGCCAGGAAACGGTCCCGGCACTGGGCCGAACAAAAGGCGTAGCGCAACTGCTGATATTCGGTGGCATACATCTGAGGTTCTACTTGCATGCCACATACGGGATCTTTCACCAGTTCTTCCATTTTCCTATCCTTTCTAACAAATGCTTTAACTTCAGCCGTTCGATATCAATCTTTTTCATTTTCGCGGTAAGTTTTTACTATATATATAAAGCCTATGTGCAACACATAAGTCAAGCATTACATTTTTCAACCATCTCAATCAGGATGAATGCTGCATGCACATGGTTAGCGACAGCAAGTGCATTACGATCAGCGTATTAGCGTAAAAAGCCAGCCTCGGGATTGATGCACCACTCAGATTTAAGTGGCCAGTATTGCTCAAAAGCCCATCGCACTTTACAAACCAGCTACAAAATGCGAACCTCAACAAGTAATAAAGGCAATTACTGGAATAACGCACCGATAGAAAGTTTCTTCGGCACGCTAAAATCAGGGTGTTTGCACCATCACCGATTTAAAACCAGAACGGAGACAATGTAAGTGACCTTTGAGTATATTGAGATGTTTTACAATCGAATTCGTAGATATGCGAAAACCAACAATCAAATTCCATGACAATTCGCTCAATCTTTACTTGAACAGCAAATCAAATATGCAGCATAATCACCATACTTGCTCTTCTATTAAATCAGGCCTGACTCATAAAGGCTGCATTTAGTTTTAAATATTATGGTTCAGATCGGGTTTTGAATATCGCCACGTAGAATTTATACTATCTGTCATGCATCTGGAAATCTCACTTCTTGAATTCCCTGCCGTCGACGCACTGCCGCTGGAGATCGTCGAGCGTAAAGGCATAGGTCACCCGGATACCATCTGCGACGCGCTGGCCGAGGAGTTGAGTCGAACTCTGTCGAGTTATTATCTTGACCAATTCGGTCTGATCCTGCACCACAATGTGGACAAAGCGCTACTCTGCGGAGGGCAGGCGCGCACCCATTTCGGTGGCGGCGAAGTGCTGCAACCCATAGAGATTTATCTGGCCGGGCGGGCAACGGAGATTGTTGGTGGCATTAGAGTACCGCTTCAGGAACTCGCTATCGAAAGTAGCCGTCGCTGGCTACGCAAAAATCTGAGCTTTGTTGATGTGGAGCGACATGTGCGCCTGCATTGTCATATTCGCCCCGGTTCGGCCGAGCTTGCCGAACTGTTCCTGCGCCAACAGGATGCCAAGACAACCCTCGCCAACGACACGTCCTGCGGCGTCGGCTACGCTCCTCTCAATGCATTGGAAAACCTTGTATTACAGGTGGAACGCCATCTCAATTCCCCTGCGGTCAAGGCGGCGTGCCCAGCCATTGGAGAGGATATCAAGGTGATGGGGGTGCGGCGTGGCAGTGATATCAACCTGACCGTGGCCTGTGCCATGGTGGGGCAATTCATCACCGACATGCCAGGCTATATTTTCGCCAAGGCGCAGGTGGCAGAGTTAACGCGCGCGGCGGCAAGGATGGCGGGGGTAGAATCAATCGAAGTAGCAGTCAACGCTGCCGATGGCGTGACGGCGGAAAGTATCTATCTAACTGTCACTGGCACTTCAGCTGAAAGCGGTGATGATGGCGAAGTTGGCCGCGGCAACCGGGTTAACGGCCTGATAACATTTTACCGCCCGATGAGCATAGAAGCCGCTGCGGGCAAGAACCCAGTGAGTCATGTCGGCAAACTATACAATCTGCTAGCCCACCGCATCGCACAGGATATAGTCAGTAACGTGGCGGGGATTGACGAAGTATATTGCTATTTACTGGGACAAATTGGTCGACCGATTGATGAACCTGCGGTCGCTGACCTGAAGCTGCGCCTGGCGTCAGGGGTCGGTCTGGAGGAGGTACAGATGCGCGTTAACGAAATCGTCCGCCACCACCTGACGACTTTGGGGAACCTCTGGCGTGAACTGATTACGGGATCCATTCAGCTGTTCTAAACCACAAACACACGCAGAACGCCAGCGTTCTTATGGGCAGCTTGTCTTGTCGTCCTGCTCTGGTTATTAAATCATTTGTGAATTAGGGGTCGCCTCAGGAAACGGATTCTATAGCACGTTAAGAGTTTATGTGTACAATTACCCCAAGTTGAAATTAACCGGTGGACTTCACCCGCTTTGATAGACATATCATAATTGAATTGGACTACCCACGGTTTGGTAGACACCTAGCCTTGTTTGCGCCAGACCTCTTCAAACACTTCAGGGATCATCCCATTTAGGTGTGAGTGACGTCTGGCCCTGTTATAAAACACCTCGATATAATCAAAAATATCAGCACGTGCTTTATCTCTCGTATGATACACATGGTTGCGTATTTTTTCCTTCTTTAAGCTACTAAAAAAGATTCAGCCACTGCGTTATCATAACAATTGCCTCGACGACTCATGCTAGCCTGTAACTGATGTTGCTCACAGAACCGCTTCCATTCATCACTGCTATATTGCGAACCCTGATCAGAGTGAATAATGACGGACTTCGTTGGTTTACGTCGCCAGACCGCCATGAGGATCGCATCCAGTACAATTTCCTTACCCAGCGTCGACTTCATCGACCAGCCAATCACTTTACGAGAGAATAGGTCTAGTATCACCGCTAAATAAAGCCATCCCTGAAAGGTTCGAATATAAATAATATCGGTTACCCAAGCTTCATCAGGAATCTGCTAGAAAATTGTTGAGACAAACGATTAGGGGCCGCTTTAGTGGGCTTGTGATAATGAAATCTGTGGGACTTATAGCCACGTAACGCAGCAATCGGAGAAAGTGCTAATGCCAAGGCATCTGCAAAGTTATGCCCCGCATCTACCACTAGTGCCAAACTATTAGATTTGTAGCCTACTTAAAGCTTCGCCTAAACAAAAAGCGAAAGTAATTGCTGTGCTAACCACATTTTATTACTGGATATTCCTTCACCGTGTGAATGTAATCCTGCATTAGGTAATTAACTTAGTATCCAGTAAGCCCAATACCAGAACCGAGATTAAATAGTCCCGCTAGCAGCCATGGGCTAATATGGGGGGGGTAATATATTGCGAGTGACGTTCCTGCCCCGAATAGCAAAGCAGATCCCAATGCAGCAAGAAGTCCTTTTGTAACATTTTTAAATTCTCTATTAAACAGCCTGACTATGACGTAGCAGACGCAAACCATTAAATACTACAATCAAACTCGCCCCCATATCAGCAAATACCGCCATCCATAGTGTCGCTAATCCCATTAAAGCGAGCACTAAAAACACAGCTTTGATACTTAAGGAAATGATAATATTTTGTTTCAAAATACCAGCGGCTTTAATACTTAATCGAATGAAATGTGGAATTTTTCGTAAATCATCATCCATTAAAGCGACATCTGCTGTTTCTAACGCAGTATCAGTACCAGCAGCTCCCATTGCAAAACCAATACTGGATTTAGCTAGCGCAGGCGCATCGTTGATACCGTCACCTACCATTCCTACCGTGCCATATTTGCTTAACTCTTCATTAATGACAGATAGCTTATCTTCAGGCAATAAATTACCTCTGGCATCATCTATGCCAACGCTTTTAGCAATTGCTTTTGCTGTGAGGTCATTATCTCCGGTAAGCATTAAGGTGCGAATTCCCAAGGCATGTAATTCAACTATCGCTTGACGACTAGACTCTCGAACAGTGTCAGCTACAGCGATCACAGCGAGTGGTGTTGTTTCATTACTTATAATGACAGCTGTTTTACCTTCGGCCTCCAGCTTATTCAACGCAGTTTCTGTAGCCCCATTGCATATGCCCAATTCTTCAACCAAACGATGATTACCTAAGTAATACCACTGATTGCCTATGCGTCCTTTGACACCACGCCCAGTGATAGCTTCAAAGTCTGCAACATTATCTAAAACTACTACTTCAGATTGCGATTTAACGTGCGCACTCAGTGCTGCTGAAACAGGGTGGTCGGAGCGACCAGCTAACGTTACGGCCAATGTGATTGCCTGCTTCTGTTCACCACTTAAAGCTACTATATCGGTCACAACTGGTTTACCTTGTGTGATCGTACCCGTTTTATCCATTGCCAATGACTTCAGCTTTCGTCCTTCCTCAAGGTAGACGCCACCCTTGATCAGGATTCCAGCTTTAGCGGCTGCTGCCAGACCGCTCACTACCGTTACCGGCGTTGAAACCACCAGTGCGCATGGACAAGCAATGACTAACAATACTAGCGCTTTGTAAATCCATGGCAACCATGGCAACCCAAATACAAGTGACGGCACAACGGCAATACTTAATGCGAGAATGAATACGATAGGCGTGTATATCTTAGCAAAGCTATCCACGAAGCGTTGCGTTGGTGCACGGCTACCTTGCGCCTCTTCGACCGCTCGGATGATGCGCGACAACGTTGAATCAGTTTGTACTGCTGTAATGCGATATTCGAAGGAGCCAGTTTCATTGAGGGTACCAGCAAAGACTTTATCACCAATGGATTTTGAGACAGGCATACTTTCGCCCGTGATCGGTGCCTGATTGACTGCGGACTGTCCTTTAGTCAATTCCCCATCTAATGGAATACGTTCTCCTGGACCTACGCGGGCGGTCATGCCAATGGTGATCATTGCAGCGTCAGTTGATTTCCAGGTACCATCATCTTGTAAAATGTTTGCCTTATCAGGTGTCATTTCCATCAAACTGCGAATAGCGTTGCGAGCACGGTCGAGCGACAACGCTTCAATCATCTCAGCAAGGGTAAACAGCACCATGACCACCGCAGCCTCTGGCCATTGCCCGATCATGATCGCCCCAGTCACTGCAATCGACATCAATGCATTGATGTTTAGATTGAAGTTCTTTAAAGCAATCCAGCCTTTTTTGTAAGTACCTGTACCGCTCACTGCAATTGCAAAAAGCGCTAATGCTACTACAGGCCAAGACTTCTCCGATCCGCCAGTCCATACAATTACTTCGGCTAAAATGGCTGAGATGCCACCAAGGCCTAATAACCACCATTTTTTCTGGGGATTTGGAGGAGGCGCGTTATCTGATTGCGCTCGTACTGCTGTTGCTACTAATGGTACTGCATGCATGTCTATCGCGATTAATGCTTGCTTGATGGCATCAGACTTTCCTAAAGTATGCGTGACCGTCAGCTTGCGTTGCATTAGATTGAACTCTAATTCAGTAATACCCTTCATCGTGGATAACTTATTGCGAATTAATGCTTCTTCAGTCGGGCAGTCCATGTTGTCAATGATAAAAATGGCTTGAGAATTACCTGATGATAGCCTAGGAGCGTTTTCTATGACAGGCTCCATATCAAGAGCCATGACTGCGGCAATAATGGCTTCAGGATATTGCAAATGATGTCTTACAGTCAGCTTGCGTTGGATTAGATTGAAATCAAGACTTTCAACACCTTTCATACCTTCAAGCTTTTTGCGTATTAAGGACTCCTCAGTCGGACAATCCATTTTTTCAATGTGGAGTATTAGTGTCTCAGACAGTATTTTTGTAGCTGTCTCAGCTTTTAAAGGCAAGCCGGAATTATGGTTATGATTATCTCTCATGATGTTGCAACCTTATTCTTGGTAACATTAAATAAACATTTCAATCGTTAATAGCAAAATGAATCCTACAAAAAACATGGCTGTCTGCGCACTTGTTTCAGGCACTTCATGCGCTTCTACCAACAGCTCTTCAGTCACTAGATAGAGCAGCGCCGCTAAACCAAAGGCGAGAACTGCATCAAGCAGCATATCTGAGGCTCCCACAAGTAATGTTTCACCTGCCCAAGCACCGACGATTAATGTCAGGGCAAACCCTAGCGTAATCAAAAACACACGCTTCCGACTGGCACCGGAACTTTGGAGTGCAGCACCACCAGACAAACCTAAAAATAACACCTCTAACGTTAATGCAATGGTTAGTAATAACCCTTGTTTTTGTCCGGCGGCAAACCCAAGCCCAATAAGCAAGCCGTCCAATGCGATATCTAAACCTAATATCACAATAAGACTGGTTGGCTGCTGTTGAGAAGGAATAATTCCCTTTTGCCCAAACTTTTCTGCGAAGTGTTTAACCATTAGCATCACGATGACACCTAGAGTAAAACCCAACAAAGTGACCCACGGCATCTTGCGATGCACTAGGTCAGGCAATAACTCAGTAGAAAGCGCGCAGAACAGCACACCAGCTGCAAAATGCTGCACTGCGCTGATAAGTCTGGGCTGCATGTTGCGCCAAAGTGCAATGGCTCCACCTGCCATGACAGCCACAGCAGGATAGAGTGCAAAAACTATTACACTTTGAGCAGTTTGCATAACCATCCTTTAGTTATGAACCTTGCTAACAGGTACAGCAGACAAAACGTCGGTAACGATAATCCAGCCTTCCTCGTGATCACCAGTATGTCCGACCCGCTGTATGACTTCTACAAGGTTTGCAACTGCCTCTTCATGACACAATATTTCGACTTTAAATTCATTAATCACTGTTTCTCCGAAATTTACTGAGTATCTGGCTTCTTTCAATTCTGTGTCATGAAGTAGCGCTTGAACGGGGAAAACAGCAAAATTGCTGATTTGTGAGCCTTGCACCTCTACTTCCTTAAGAGCTTGCAACACATCGGAAACACGGTGAGCATGGATAAACGCTTTAATTTCTCTCATGATTTTGTCCTTAATTAGATTCTATAGTGGATGAGGCTGTGTTGGTTTTGCGAGCAGCCCTTGTTTCGACCCACTCATACACAACCGGCAGCAACAGCAAAGTAAGCAAGGTTGAGGTGATTAAACCACCTACCACCACTGTCGCAAGTGGCCGTTGTGTTTCAGCACCGACTCCGCTTGATAGCAACATCGGCACTAAACCTAATATCGCTACGCTGGCAGTCATGAGCACTGGTCTTAGCCGCAACATCGCACCTTGTTTAACTGCTTCTGCAACCGATAAGCCTTTATCCTGCAATTCATTAAAGAAGCTGACTAGAACAATACCATTCAACATCGCCACACCGAACACGGCAATAAAACCAATAGCGGATGGTACGGATAGATATTGCCCTGTGATGAATAGTGCCAAAATTCCACCCACTGCGGCAAAAGGTACATTGGCTAGAATCATCGCCGCATACTTGAACGAATTGAACGCGGTATAAAGCAGTATGAATATGAAGAAAATCGTCAGAGGTACGATGATGGACAGCCTTGTGAGTGCCCGTTGTTGGTTCTCAAAAGCGCCGCCCCATTCGATCCAGTAGCCGGTCGGCAATTTAACTTTTTGACTGATATTAGCTTCTGCTTCTTTGACAAAGCCATCTACATCTCGTCCTTTTACATCCAATTGAATCACGGCATAACGCTGCAACTGTTCACGACGAATGAATGAATAGCCCTCAGCCACATCCACTTTGGCGACTTCAGTAAGCGGAATCATGCCTCCTGTAGGTGTGCGTAGCGGAATGGCACCAATAGCTGCTGGACTAGCCTTTGCACTATCTTCTAGTTTGAAAGCAATATCGTAACGACGTACGCCATCAATCAATGTAGAGATGGGTTCTTGGCCGATACCAGAACGCACGACTTGTAAAACGTCATCTGCATTCATGCCGTAGCGAGCGAGCTTCTCTCTATCCACCGTGATACGGATTTGCGGTTTACCGATATTGGCTTCTAATGACACATCGGTAGCACCTGGCACTTTATCGACCACTTCTTTTAATTGCCCTGACAGCCTATCTAAAGTAGCTAAGTCGCCACCATAGACTTTCAAGGCCAGCGTTGCTCGAACACCAGAAATCAACTCTTCTACGCGCATCTGAATCGGTTGGGTAAAGGCGATGACTGAGTTGGGTGCTACTTTCTCTAACTTTTCGCGCATTCCGTCTGCTAATTGTTCAATCGACCTACCATTCGTCCATGCCTCTTTGGGCTTGAGTTCTGTGTAGATTTCCATATAGTTCACATCCGCGGTTTCGCCTTTTTCAGCGCGACCGATCATGGCAATGGCTGTATTGACTTCAGGAAACTCTTTGAGTGACTTTTCGATGCGTTTTGAAATGGCGATTGATTCATCTAATGAGGTAGATGGAATAGAAGTCACGCGCCACATGATTGAGCCTTCTTGCAGTTGTGGCATAAATTCTTTACCAAGAAACGGAAACAAAGCCAGACTTGCAACCAGCGACACTCCTGAAATAATACCGACCATTTTTTTATGTGAGAGTACCCAATCCAAAAGTGGCAAGTACCGACGTTTGATGACGCGCATTAACAGCGTATCCCGTTCTGCTTTAGGCTTGAGGAATAATGCTGCAAGTACAGGAATCAGGGTTAAGGCAAGTATTAACGAACCAGCCATTGCAAAGCTAATGCTAAACGCCATAGGCTTGAACATCTTACCTTCCAGACCTTGTAAGCTGAAGAGTGGTAAGAACACAACGATAATAATGAGAATAGCGAACGCCATTGGGTTGGCGACTTCTTTTGCTGCTGTTAAGACAGCTTCAGTCCGATTCACTTTGCCACCATGCTCAAGCCGCTCTGCCATAATACGAAACGAGTTTTCCACCATGACCACAGCACCATCCACCATCATGCCAATACCAATTGCTAAACCCGCCAGTGACATCAAGTTAGCCGATAACCCTGCCTGATCCATACATATGAAAGCAGCAAGCATTGCTAACGGCAGTGCAGCTACCACTACTAATGCAGATCGAACCTCCCCTAAAAAGAGGAACAAGATAATCGCTACCAGTATTGAGCCTTCAATTAGTGCACGGATAGCGGTATCAATGGCTTTATTTACCAAATCAGTACGCTCATACACTGTTCTGATGGTTGCGCCTTCTGGTAACGCTTGTTTAGCGGTAGTGAGTTTTGCTTTAACCGCATCCACTACACTTTTTGCATTTTCACCAACACGTGATAGCGCCATGCCCAGTACGACTTCCTTACCATCTCGGGTGACAGCACCAGTACGCAATGCACCCCCTTGTTGAATCTTGGCAATATCACGTAAATAAACGGGTGTGCCATTGACAGTTTTAACGACGATTTGACCAAGTTCTGTTTCGTTTTTGACTAAGCCTAAACCACGGACTAAAAATTGCTCTTGCCCAATATCAACATATTGCCCCCCGACTTGACGGTTATTTACGCCCACTGTTTCAAGCACCTCTTTGAAAGTGAGGCCGTATTTTGCAAAAGCTTGTGGGTTGAGCACAATTTGATATTGACGTTCTTGACCACCCCACGACATCACATCGTCCACACCTGGCGCTGTGCGTAAAATCAAGCGGATTGACCAGTCCTGTAATGTACGTAATTCCATGTCTGACGGTGCAGATTTGGTTGGTTCTGCCTTCACTTTTACGGCTTCTAGCTTCTCTTCAGCGCGTTCCACCGTGTACCAGAACACTTGACCTAAACCAGAAGTATTGGGTCCCATTTCAGGAACACCATAGCCGGCAGGCAGGCGACCTGCGACTTCCTGCAAACGCTCTGCAACTAACCGTCGTGCAAAGTAAATGTCCATGTCATCTTCAAAATAGACAGCGACATAGGACAGCCCAAATAAGCTGACTGAACGGATTTCCTGTACTTTAGGCAAGCCAGCAAGTGCTGACTCAATAGGAAATGAAAGTAACTGCTCTACGTCCTCAGAAGCCAAGCCAGGCGATTCTGTATAGATATTGACTTGTACTGGGGTGACATCCGGGAAGGCGTCTACTGGTACTTTATGCCAAGCACGGATGCCTAAGCCAGCGACGACGACAAATAAAATAATGACGAGTAGTTTGTAACGCAATGAAGCGTCAATGATTGAGTTTAGCATGATCTTATCCCCTTAGTCTGCATCGCCAATTTGCGATTTTAATTGACGTGACTTAAGCGCATACGCACCACCTGTGACTACTTGTTCACCTGCTTTCAATCCAGAAGTGATGACAACACCTTTGTTAAGTTGCTCTCCCACTTCAACAGCACGCGCCTCAAAGCCGCCTTCAGTTTGCACATACACAGTGGATTGACCCTGCACCAGTAATACCGCCTCTTGCGGCAATATCAGTGCTTCACGTGAGCTGGTCAAATCAATCACAGCACGCGCAAACATGTCAATGCGGAGTTTTCTGGCGGGATTGGGTAATTCGATACGTGCTTTAACAGTGCGCGTTTCTTTATCAAAGATGCTGGAAACATAGCTTACCTTGCCTTTGAACGATTCATCAGGAAACGAAGAGACAGTAACAGTTGCAGGCGAACCAATCGTTAGCTTGCCTAAGTCTTTCTCTGACACATCAGCTTCAATCCATACTGTGCTTAAATCAGCAATGGTAAAAAGCTTGCCTTCAGGTTTGGCTAACTCTCCCATCACAGCATCCTTTTCAATGACTACACCTGAGAATGGTGCAGTGATGACGAAAGTAGATATGCCTGTATCAGATGAGCCAACTAATATATGTAGATGATCAGCACTCTCGCGAGCGGTGGTTTGTGCACGCTCATAAGCGTTTTTAACTTCTAGCCACTGACGTTGCGGCACGACTTCATCTTTGTATAACTTATCCGTACGTTGGAAATTAGCCTCAGCCAATTTCAATTCACTTTGGGCATGACGATATTCAGCACGCGCCTCACCCATCTGGATACTGTCGATTACTGCAAGCGATTGGCCGGTTTTGACTTGATCGCCCAAGTTAGCTGTTACTTTAATTAATTTACCCTCCACACGCGGTGCAACAAAGGCAATACGGTCTTGATTAGCAGTAATATTGGCACTGAGTATCAATTGATCAGCCACCTGCTCTAACTGAATTTTAGTCACAGTGATATTAGATTGCTGTAACTCTTCTGCAGATAAATTAATTTTCCCATCACTCTTAGGTTCAGCTGTTTTTTTTGCAGAAGTCGCTTTAGCAGGCTGCTCCTTGCTGTCTGTGCTTTCCTTAGCTGCCTCAGGTGTCTTGGATGCGCCGCAACTGCTAAGCAAAAGACTTAATGTCACGGCAACTGCTATTTTCTTGATGGGTATTGCTTTCATACTTATTGATGATATTGGCATGATGTTATCCTTATTGTTGACTGGCTGACTCATTGGCGAGCGGCCAACCTGCTGCATATTCGAGTTCTATTTGTGTGAGCCGTAAATCAAGCTGCGCTTCTATTAAATCGCGCTGTGCATCGACGACCTGTCTCTGAACGAGGAGCAATTGCGACAAAGCAATCTCGCCGTTTTTAAAAGCAATTTGTGAGAGTTTTAGATTTTCTTCTAACTTGGGATAAACAGTTGTCGTTAGTCTTTGCACCCGATCTTGCAAACTTAGGCGACGTTGCCAGGATGCAATCACGGATGCTCTCGCATCTCGAGTAAGCGTATTCTTCTCGATTTCAACTTGATTTAATTCAGTCGTTGCCCGGCCAATACCAGCTGCATTCCTACGAAATAGCGGTATCGGTAAAGAAAAACCCAAAGTGGTCACTGTATCTTGGCCACCAACAACCGCATCGCGGCCGTAGTTTAAGCTGACTGTCAGGTCAGGTGTTCGCACTGCACGTTCTAAATCCAGATTACTACGTGCCGATTGTTCACGCCAAGATAGTGCTTTGAGTGCTGGCCGATTTGCAACTGATGCCAGTAGATTATCCAAAGTGTATGTGGTGGTGGGAGGTTGTAGTTCCCCTACGACTGTTGGTAACTGTTGCTCTGGTAATTGCAACGTTGCTGAGAGCGCAGTAAGCGCACGTGTCAGTTGCTCTTGCAGTAAATTGATTTGATTACGTGCTCGCTCAGTTTCAACGACAGCAAGATTACCATCAAGCTTGCTATCTTCCCCTGCCTCGACGCGTTTACCAATCAAGCCAGTATTGCGCTCAGTCAATTCCAGCGTGTGCTGTTCAGTTTCAATACGTTTTTGTAGTGCGAGCACCTGCACAAAACGCTCCTCGACCTCAGCATTGACGCGATGCCGCACTTCATCAATTTCTTGTTGCAGTGCTGTTAATTTTGAATTGGCAGTTTGGCGTCTATATCCTTGCTGACCGGCTAGCTCAAAAGTCTGGGCCACGCCTGTGTTCCACTCACTGCGTCTTGAATCTGAATTACTCGGATCGTAAAGTTTGCGTGAGCCACCTTCTAAATTGACGGTTGGATTATTAAATAATGGTGAATTAGCATCTGTAATCTCGCCCTTTGCCGCTTCTAGGCTAACTATAGCTTTGCGCAACTCAGGACTGTTACGTTGCGCCAATGCCAACGCTGACTCAATGGTCAGTGATTCAGCATAGCTATAAGTTGATGTTGTGATGAATCCAAAAAATACAAAGCTAAGAAATAGCCACGAACTACGACTATGCTTAACCAAAAATGATGTGTTTGACACGGTAAACCCTCTCTCATTTGTTAGTAAATTTTCCTATCCAAAGATCATTTAGATAGGAAAACCCTGAAAACTAAACTAGAGAGAGTGTGAGAGGGGGACGATATAGCCCTTGTAAGAGTGGGCTTTCGAAAAGATGCTTAGCGTACGGAATATCAATATTCGGTTCGTTAAATGCAAAAACATTGGTTGAGGTATTTTCCGCAAAACCAAGCAAATGAAATGCCATATGACAGCCATGGTTACACTGCTGACTCTGAGCGACATGCTCATGCTTGTTCTGGTTTTGATGGGTACTTTGCACTTCTTGGTGTAAATAAGCCGTAGTATCTTCTTTGATCGCATCGGCGATCGCATCTGGACTCATCGCCCATAGCGAAGCAAACGCCACAGAAAAGGCGACTAAAAGCGTTATCAATCTGTTGTTAATCAGATGCATTGACAAATGTTATATCATTTTGATCAATAATAATAATTTAAGGTATTAAATCACCAAAAATTAATTATTTAAAGTCCGCATTTTTACAGACTGGGGACTCTTAATAAAGCTGTATACAAGAAAAGCGACAGGCACTAATACAAGACTATAGGAAATCCATGCGCCTATTCGGCCTTGTGGTCCATAAGCTTCAGTGGCAGCGTGCCAATAAGCATTATTAAAGATTCCTAGATTCGCAATTTCAATCGACTCGGTATATTCATGAAACGCATAGATGACTAGTTGAATAGAAAATATCACCATGAATGCGGCAGTGACTTTAAAAAACAGTCCCAAATTGATGCGATGCCCATACTTACTCCATGCGACAGCCACTAAACCAGCGATACTTATACCCATCACGCCACCTAATGCGAGGTGTATACTATTGTTGCTTTGCGCCAAAGAAGCAATCATCGTGGCCGCTTCCAATCCTTCGCGACCTATCATCAGCAATACAAACATGAAAACAGCGAGCTTAGCGCCACCGCTTGGATTCTGTACTGCACGGTCAATAGCCCCAGTAATCTCACTTTTCATATGCTTCCCCATCTTTAGCATATGTACTGTACAGCTAATGACAAGAATTGCTGCAGTTAAAGCTAACGTGCCTTCCCAAAACGGCGTTAAAGCACCTATTGTTGTAAAGACAAATCCCAAGCCTGCACACCCTATGATAGCTACAATACATGCACGATGGACAGAAGGAATCAGCTCTTCACCACCAGTTTTAGCTAGATAGGCGAGTATAATCGCGACTATCAGAAAGGCCTCAAGCCCTTCTCTAAAAGAAATCATCAGAGTTTCAAACATAGTTAAACCTTTAAGTTGTATTTAATACTTATGAATATTAAAGTAAATTTTTATAAATGATATTCATTCTCATTGTTACACAAATTTATAATGTTTACTACATCACTAAGTTCAATAATTAAGGAAAAAATAGGCGACCCCAATTAGCCGTTGTCCTTGCGACAATAGCAATAGACAAACTTCTGCACCGTACCGAACGGTGTGTGGTGCACTTCCTTTTGCGCTTAAAATGAAAAACCTCTCCAAATTCGGTATGCAGTGTTTCTGATAGAAGGAAACGCCTAGAACTCAAACCGTGCAATTTTTTTCAAAACCTCATGGCTTTCTGCTAACTTGCAGATTCCATCGCAATGATGCTTAAGCGCATTAAAGGACAGATAACCAATAGAAAAATCGAGATCTCCTTTGAAAGCTGGTCGATTGATTTGTGCAATAACTTCCTGTTCTCTCTTATCGGGTGCTACAAGATAGAAATGGCAATCCTGATCTGATAAAGAACGTGCCAGATCTTTCATACGCAACATACCGGAATAAATAGACGTGCTTTTTTCGACTTCAAAGGCACATATGATTTTATTTGTGCTGGCATCAAGCCAAATGACATCAATCAGGCTAACGGTGTCCATCACCTCACCACTAGCGCCGATGTCAGGCAAAGCTGGCGTTGTCATTAATGCGAAGGACTCCCCATGACATGAACGGTTACGGTCATTGCGAGCGACAAAAACTTTGTAATTTAATGTGCGACCAATTCGAATCAACATATGCTGAACCTGCGTATGTTCGGACTCTTCGCGTTGCTCCTCTACAATCTCTTTATGTCGGCGTTCAGCGAGTTTCACTGCTTTTTCTTGCAACGCCTTAAGCATTGCGTCGGCATTGCCAGTGATTGTTAATCTACCGCTACCCAGTTCAAAAAGTAGTCCTACAAAAGCACCCAAATCGTTCGACAACAATAATTGATGCAACTTATTAGTCTCAACAATCGTTTCGCGCATGGAAAGATAGCTCTGCCAGCAGCCAAGCTTAAGTTTTGTATTGAACAGTGCATTGAACCCATTGAGTATGGCTGTGTTGAATGGTGGTACAAAGGTTGGGTGAAGGAAATAGACAATGTTCGCAACTGAGGGGCCTAAGCCTTTGATATTGGCCTCTGCTAACCGACTCATCTCATCGAGAACTTGCGTTTCGCGCGTAGCATTCAAACACGCATGCAGAAAGGCACCAAATATTTTCTTGTTAGTTTCATTTTCATAAATATCAGGGATGCGAAGCTTTGGCTTCCAATAGAAAGGATGTGCTGCTCCCTCAAATATCTGTTTTTGTTCCGTAATGGCTGCAAGGACGACTTCTAATGGTGACCCACGAAAGTCATTACCAAATGTATCGCTTGCGATGGCATCAACAGTATCTTTGACACCTCTGCGGATTGAGCGAAAAGCTTTTAACCTGCTTTCATTGCCAATGAACCATGTGTTATAAACAGACTCTGGGTCGGCTTTATAGTGTGTAATTAAGTTTGCTGTCACGACTATGTATCCGTTATGTATTGTTATTTATTAACAAAAAGTCCGAAGCACTCAATAATTCCAGTTCTACAAAGTGCAGCATGAAACCTCCTTAAAGGGAAACTTATTCTTTTTTGCGTGGATTTTTCTGGTACGCCCATTTCAATAATACTTTAACTCAACCAATCTGCACTAGTTGATGGTTCTATTTTAATGGAAAGCAACTAGCCATGGGGCCAAATAGTACGGCGCATGTATTTCCTCGTTGTAAATCTACAAGTATGGCATCACGGTAAAACGTACAAGAATCGCAATTCGCATGTTATCCAATAACTTCTCCAAAAAGGCCTCATTATTGTGGACTTTCATTTATTAGCGTGTTATTGATTTAGTTTTTCCTGGCTCGCCTGGTATTCCGGCGACCAATGGCTTTTGATGAAGGATAGTACTGCAATAGTCTCTTCATCTGTCAGGATATTCTTAAATGCCGGCATATCACTCTGGTATCCTGGGATATAGCTAAAGCTGTTTTTGACCGTATCAATCAGCTTAGTATCAGAGTGATGCCAAGTGTGCCCGCTATTGTCGTGCGGCGGTGCCAGAAAGCGCCCTTCTGGTTTCTTGCTCCGCCAGTTGGGCTGACCCTCTAGTCTGGCCCCGTGACAACTTGCACAATGTATGGCATAGATCTTTTTACCTTGGGCTACGAGTTTGGTATCCTTGGCATCAAGGCGGGTACCTGTAATATCCGACTTGATGGGCCAGAATATCGCCAGGCCAATGAGCAAGATGAAAATGCTAAAATACGGCCAGAAAATCTTGCGACGTTTGTACATATTCATCACCTCTCTCGGTTAGTAGACTTCACAGCAGATGTTTTCGCCGATTTGCGCAAGCTGCGGGGTGGAAATCGGGCTCCCGCATACCCGGCAAACCTTGCCGGCTGATTTTTCATGGAGACTAGCGCGCATTCCTAAATTCCCCTTCTCTGGTTGACGTTCTCTGCCGCTGCGTTTCGCCTTACCCATACATTCTCCGCCGCAACCTGACCAAGCTCCAGAAGAACAATATCGTGCCGAACAGGAACAGCATTGCGAACTTGGGCCACAGGATGTCCCACCCGACACCTTTCAGGAAAATGCCGAGAGAAATTTCCATATAGTAGCGCACCGGGCTGAGCAGAGAAAGGTATTGCAGGAACTGTGGCATGCTTTCCACAGGGACAATGGTGCCCGACAGAAACATGACCGGAAACAGCACGAAGAACGAGACGAGCAGGGCCTGCTGCAAATTACGGGCAAAAGTGGAGACAAATATGCCGATACCCATGCTGGCAATCAATGTGACGGCAGAGGCGAGAAAAAACAATGTAATACTGCCTTCCATCGGCACGCCGAACCAGCGGGCAATTAACAAGCTGGGAAACAGCAATACTAAGCCGATTGACAGCGTAGGCATTAACTTGGCCAGAACAATCTCATGCCTGCGCAGAGGTGTAACCATGAGTTGCTCGATGGTGCCAGTCTCCTTTTCCCGCACTAGGCTTGCGGCTGTGTTGATGACGCCCACCATGAACCCCGCTAGCACGATCATCGAAATCACCATGAAATAGCGGAACTTGAGTTCCGGGTTGTACCAGATCAGCATGCGCGGCTCCACTTCTGGCAGCTTGGCCCGAATGCCACGCTGCTGCAGGGATTGCACCATTAGTTCGTGGGAAAATCCGGCAAAAATGGCGCCAGCATAGCCCCGTGCGGCGTTTGCCGTATTGGAGTTAACGCCCGACAGAATCAGTTGCACCTCAGCCGCCCGACCTTTGCCCACTTGGTCCGAAAAGTTCGGTGGGATAACGAGCCCTAGATCCGCGCGCCCTGCGTCCAGCAGGGCGTCAATTTCCCTTGGACCATCCACCAGAAACACCTTGCCGAAATACTCTGTGGCAGTAAAACGCTCAACCAGTTTCTGGCTCAACTGGGTGCGTTCCTGATCGTAGACGGCCAGATGCAGGTTTCTCACCTCAAAAGAAAGGGCGTAGGTGCACATGATGATTTCGGCTGTGTACAGAAAGAAAATAAGCAGTAGGAGCATCCAGTCGCGCGAGAACTGGAGGTACTCTTTTCTGATGCATGCCAGCATTCGGGTCATCAGGCCACCTTTTTCTTGAAACGCAGGCTCGCCAATGCGAACAAAATAAGGGTGTAGACGAGCAGGAGCGCCACGTTACCCCACAGGTACTCCAGTCCCAATCCCTTGAGAAAGATGTCGCGGCTAATGTCGTTGAAATAACGGGCTGGAAAGAAATAAGTGTACAACTGGAACATGTAAGGCATGCTGGCAATCGGGAACAGGAAGCCCGAAAACAGAAACGAAGGCATCAGGGTAATTAGCAGCGACAGCAGCATTGCTGCAAGCTGGGTACGGGTGATGGTAGAGACAAATACCCCGATGCCTACTGTCACTAGCACGTACAGCAGGGAGGTCGCGAGTAGGAGCAAGAGGCTCCCCTGGAAGGGGATGTGGAACCAGAGGGTACCGACGGTGAGAATCAGCAGCATCTCCAGGTACGCGATCGCGCCGTAGGGAATGATCTTGCCGAGGATGAACGTCGGCGAGTTGACGGGAGAAACATAGATCTGCTCGATGGTGCCGCGCTCCTTTTCGCGCACGATGGAGAGCGCTGTCAGCATGGGTGGAAAAGCCATTAGCAGCACCGCGAACAGGCCCGGTAAGATGTAGTTAACGCTCTTCATTGGCGCGTTGTACCAGACTCTGGGCACCACCGTCACATGAGGCAGCGGCGGCATGCCCCGTGCGGCGAGTGTTTTCGCCGCAGTTTCGGTGGAGTAGCGATTTACGATGGCTGTGGCGTAATTGGAAGCGATGAGCGCGGTAGCGGAAAAGGTACCGTCGATGATGATCTGCACCTTTGCTTTATTCCCCGCGGCCAGATCTTCCGAAAAATCGTGCGGGATGACGAGCGCCAGCGTGGCCTGTCCCCGATCCATCATGTCGTCCAATTGCCTAACGGACGTCAGATCGTGTTTGAGGCTGAAATATCCGCTACGGGTGAAAGCCTCCACAAGCCGTGCGCTTTCCTGGCTTTTATCCTGATCATAGACCGCCATCGGCACGTCCTCCACGTCCAGCGTTACGCCGTAGCCGAACAGGAACAGCAGGACCAGCGGCAGAAATATCGCCGTACCGAGAGTAATCGGGTCGCGCAGGATTTCCTTGGCCTCCTTCTTGATCAACGCCGCGAGGATCATGCCGCATGCTCCATGAACTGGATGAATACGTCCTCAAGAGTGGCGCCGCCGTGAAGTTCGCGCAAGCGCTGCGGGGTATCGATGCAGAGTATCTTGCCGCGATCGATGAAGGCGACCCGATGGCAGTTTTCAGCCTCCGCAAGATAATGGGTGGTGACGAATACTGCGGTGCCCGCATCGGCAACGACTTGGATAAGACGCCAGAATGCCTCGCGCGAAGCAGGATCAACCCCTGAGGTTGGCTCATCTAGGAACAGCACCTCCGGCTGGTGCAGCAGCGCGCAGCCAAGTGCAAGGCGCTGCCTGAGGGCACCGGAGAGATTCCGGGTGAGCGACTTTTCGTGCCCCCCAAGACCAGCCATGCCGACGACCCACTGCATGCGGGCAGACAGGATGGCGCTATCCAGCCCGTATACGCTGCCGAAAAATTCAATGTTCTCGGCCACGGTGAGATCGAGATAGAGAGAAAACCTTTGCGACATATACCCGATACCGCGCCGCGCATTCTCCGGCCGACTCGCCACGTCCACCCCCGCCACCGTCGCCTGACCCGCACTCGCTGGCAGCAAGCCGCACAACATCTTGATGGTGGTGCTCTTGCCCGACCCGTTCGGGCCGAGGAAACCGAAAACCTCGCCCCGCTTCACGCTGAAGGAAATGCCGTCCACCGCAGTAAAGCCGCCGAACCGCCGGGACAGCCCTTGCACTTCGATGGCGTTGCCGTCCGCCGCCCTGGCGGGAAAAGGCAGACCTGCCACGGGCAGGGCTGGTGGGGTATGGGCCTTGAATACGGCCTCCAAGTCACCCCCGAAAGCCCCCGGCTTGTCACAGGCGAGCAGCTGCCCATCAAGCAGGAAAGCCAACCGGTCGCATCGTCCCGCCTCGTCCATGTAGGAAGTGGCAAGCACAATGGTGTTGCCCCGGGCATGATAGTCGCGCAGCATGCGCCATAACTGCCGACGGGAGACGGGATCTACGCCTAGGTTGGGTTCGTCGAGCACCAGAATGTCGGGTTCATGGACGAGGTTGCAGCACAGGGCGAGTTTCTTCTGCATGCCTCCGGAAAGGTGCTTCGTCCTGCGGTCGAGAAAAGGCGCGAGGCCAGAAAATTCTAGCAGATGCTGTTTTCTTTGCGCGAAGAGCGATGTCGAAATGCCCCGAATTTCGGCGAAGAATTCCAGGTTCTCTTCCACTGTGAGATCTTCGTACAGGGAATAAGCCTGCGACATGTAGCCTAGGCGGGAGGTAATGGCGGCGGCGGCGCGCACGGAATCAAGACCATCCACGGTAACGCTGCCCTCGGTAGGGTCGAGGATAGCGCACAGGGACTGGATCAGGGTAGTCTTGCCCGCGCCATCCGGCCCCACGATGCCGAATAGCTCGCCCCGCCGGATTTCAAGGTTCACTCCCCTGATAGCCCAGTTTTTCCTGAACCGCCTTCCCAGGCCAGCAACCCGGATGCAGGTCTCGCCGTTCATCCTCCGCTCCGCGTACGTTCCGGCCAGACAATGTCCTCCCGCCACTTGATCGTGGCGTCCACCGGCATACCCGGCTTGAGATAGCCCTCGGGGTTGTCGATCTTTACCTTGACGCCGAACACGAGTTTGGTGCGCTCCTCCTGGGTATGAACCTCCTTGGGCGTGAACTCAGCCTGCTGGGAAACCTCGACCACCCGGCCAGGAAAGAACCGCTGCGGGAAAGCATCCGCAAAGATGCGAGCGGGGTTGCCGATTCGAATCTGGCCTATGGCTTTTTCCGGGATGTAGGCCCGAACGTAGATGTCCGAAAGATCGATCAGAGTGGCAATGGGGGCACCGGCCGCCACCAGTTCTCCCTGTTCCACCAGCTTGTTGATGACGGTGCCGTCCGCGGGCGCGAAAATCTGGGTGTCGCTGGCGACCGCCTGCATCTCTCTCACCCGAGCCTGAGCCGCTTCAGCTTGGCTTTGCGCCACATCGCGGCTTGCCTGCAGGCGCGCCTTCTCGTCACCCAGACGCTGCACCTCCTTTTGCCTGACGCTGATGTCCAGTTGCGACACCCCGGCGAGTTCCAGAGCGGCCCTGGCTTCCTCGCGCGCGCGCTCCGCCGCCTTCAGCTTAGCTTCCGCCGAGATATAGCGGTTTTTGAGCTGATCAAAATAGCTTTCGCTGATGAAGCCTTTCTGTACCAAGCCGGCATTGCGATCGTAATTATTTTTTTCAAGCTTCCAGTTGGCCTGTGCCACCGCCAACTCAGCCTGTGCCCGTTGCAGGGCTTCGTCCGCCTGATGGATGGTGTGCCGGGAAGTGCCTTGCGTTGCGCCCACGCTGAGCTGCGCCTGTCCGACAGAGGTTCCCATCGCCTTCATGGCAGCTTCGATTTCCCTGATCCGGTTGTCGGCAGCCGATGCCTGCGCCGCTACCTGCTCCAACTGGGCCTCAATTTCTGCAGAAGAAAGCTTTGCGACCAGCGCGCCCTTTTTCAGCAGTTGGCCTTCCGTGATTGGAACTGCCTCGATCCTGCCGGCCAGCTTGGAACTGACCGTCACCTCTGTACCGCGCACTTGACCGTTGGCATCGAGCACTCCTTCAACCGCCCGACTCTGCAAAAAGTAGAACCACACTGCAAACGCCGAGGCCGCAACAAGCGCCACTCCAGCAGCAAAAAAATACCAGCGATGCCGCATTTCATCCTCCTTGGTTGTTGTTATTCATTGTACGCTTCGGCGTCTGGATTCTGGACATGTATATCGCCATAACCATACCGAGAATGAGCAGCCCGGCAGTCATCCAAAATGGTGCAAGGGCGAACAGACCGAACAGCCAGCCGGCTGCGGCTGATCCCGTTGCCTGGCCAAGGCTGGCAACGGCAGTCTGCTTGCCGAGAGCTGCGCCCTGCGCGGTTCCTGCTGCAAGCGACACCAGATAAGCCAACGCCGGGATCAGAAGGCCAGAAGCGGCGGCGATCATGGCCACAGCCAATAGCAGCACGAAATAATTTGCAGCGTACGGCAGCAATCCTACGCCAACCGCCATCACGAAAAAGGCCAGTGCAAGCAGGCCGCCTCCGCCCAAACGCTGAATCAGCGGCGCGAGCCCGAAAAACTGTATCAGGATCATAACCAGGCTGCACTCGGCGAACATCCAGCCAATCGTACTCGGCCCAAGGCTCAATACCTGTTGCCCCTGCAGGGCGAGGCTCACCTCGAAGCTTCCGAGTCCGAACATCACGAGCAGCGACATCACCAGCAGCCAGGCCAAGGACGGCGCACCGGTCTTCGGTACATCACTCATGATGTGCTCCAAGGGTACTGTCGTCGGAAACCGGTAGACTGCAAACCAGATCAGACCAATCAGAGCTGCCACCACATAGAACGGCAAACCCATGGCATCACCTCCGGTGACGATTCCGGCTGAGACAATCCAACCGCTCAGCGCCGGCCCAAACAGGAATCCAAGTGCATTCGCCGAACTCAACCACGCAAACGCCTGCGCACGCACCCCCGGCGCACAGGTATCACTTACCTGCGCAAATACCGCTGGCAGCACCATCGCCGCAAACAGCCCGGCGACCACCCGTGCCCCGTAAATCAAGGGCAAATCGCGTACCAGTGCAAGCAGCAGCATTGCGCCGCTTAAGCCGGCGAGCCCGAGCAGGATCAGCATCCGCCGTCCGGCACGATCCGCGACGTATCCCCACAATGGTGCGAACAGGAACAGCGCCAGCATATATACGCCCATGAGTAGTCCCGTATGCAAGGCGATCGCCGCACGTGCAGTTTCACCAAGGGTGCGTGCCAGCATGAACGGCAGCACCGGCAGCACCACGCCATAACCCATGGCCACGATGAACGCCACCGCGAGCGGCAAGGCCAAGCCCCTCACGTTTGCCCTGCTAGAGATTGCGTCGGCTTTCATGCGGATGCTCCTACCTCCGGGCTGTATGTGCAGACACCGCTTTTCTTGATCCTACCCATCGTTATGTTCATGACCATGCTTAGCCTTATTCATTCCTTTCGGCGCCCGGTCTGGATCCCGTTTTAGCCGATGTTTGATCACTCTCGGTGGGGGCGCCGTTCCGCATTGCGGTCAGATTGCGCCATTGACCCCAGCGCGGAACGAACCCGGGCACGCGAAGCTGGTAGGTGCGGTATTCCTCACCGAATTGATTCAGCATGCTGCGCTCCTCACTGCGTGCCAGCAAGACATATATGAACATAATAATGGGGAAAAGCGCGATGGAAAAGATGGTCGGCCAGTGGATGATGCCCTCGCCGAAAAGCGCGATAAAAAGTCCAGTATATTGGGGGTGCCGCACCAGCCCGTAGAGCCGATCCGTGATGAGCCGGTTTTCCTGTCGTGCGCGATGAAGTTCGCGCCATCCTTCCATGAATACCCCAAGGCCGGTAAATAGAATCACATACCCGAGAATCATCGAGATCATCATGCCCGTTTCGCCGTAACCCAGCAGCGTGGACCAGAGGTTGGCATTGAGGTTAGTCTGATCGAGGCCGAAAAACCGGACGAGCAGGTAGATGGTGAGCGGAAATCCGTACATCTCCGCATAAAGGGCAATAATGAAGGCCTGGATAACGCCGGCCCCTGCCCACTCCCTCCACGTCTTGGGAGCAAGATAGCGGTAGAGATACCACGAGATAAGTACAATTACGATCAGGGCGATGCCCCAAGCTCCAGAATGTGCGATGTGTTCTTTCATGGTCAGGTTCCTTTCGTGGTGGTGGTGGTTGTCATTGTCTTTTGATTCAGGTTTTCATGTAGTTTCTGGTTCATCAAAACTTCTTGGTACCGTTCTTCAGTGCTCTGCAATTTCTTCAGTCTCAAAGACCACACGCTATATCGCAAGCCATCATTGATCGTCAGTATGCTTGGGTTAGTTGGTTTCATGGATGATTCCTTTGTCATTCTGCAATCCAAACGAAGCCAGTTTCACACACGTGGACTGATAATTCGTGTGAAGAATACTTTTAATCCCCAAGTCTTCGGCGATCTGGGCGAACATCAAGGTATTCTCGATGTAGACGATCTGTTCGGCTGGCACCTGAGCGATGTCTAGCGCAAGTCGAAAGATGTCCACGTCTGGCTTGCGAACGTGAACGAAGCAGGAAGAGATGAAAAAGTCCACGAAACCGTCCAGCTTGAACTTGCGTATCCTATATGCATTCAGTTCGCGCGCTTCATTGCTGACCACTGCAATCTTCAGCCCGTACTTTAGCTTGAACTTAACGACCAGCTCGATCATTTCGGAGTAAGGTTGTGACTGCGCAAACATGAATTTCCGGAACTGATCCCGTGTGAATGGTCGCTCCTCGTAGAAAACCGTCCGGCTCAAATACTCCTCCAGCGTGAGCTTACCTTCCTCGCAAGTGGCGAAGTTCAGCCTATGCCGATCCTCCATCTCGTCCCACTCCAACTTGAATTTCGCCGCCGCCCGCTTTCGGGCATGACGATCCCACCCGTTAGTGAGCAGGACACCGCCAATATCCAAAAATAATGTCGTGATCGGGATATTTCTTTTCATTTGGCCTCCCTCAATGTCGTCTGCGAACCTTGACTGATCGTCTCTCGAACCAAAAGTATGGCACTAGATTTGGAGCCTAGGCGGTAAGCATGTGTATCTTCCCAAAGCGGTTCCTCCCCCGCAACGAACATATCTTGTGGCGCTTCGTGCGAGGTGTCAGCGGCCAGATGCCACTGAGTATTCGGCAATAAGGATGGCAAACTAAAATCGACTGTATCGGCGCCGGCATTGAACATCAGGTACAAAGCGTTATGCTCGTCCTCAAGGATCAGGCAGGCAAACTGCTTTTCTTTTGGGTCAGTCCAGTTGGGCAAATCCCCTTGCGGGCTGAACCAAGAGATCTCGGCCTCCGTGTAGAAGTGCTCCTGACTCAGAATCGGATGCGCTTGACGAAAGGCAATCATGCCACGGGTGAAGCGGTACATCTCCTGATGCTGCTCCAGTTGGCTCCAGTCATACCAGCTGGTCTCGTTGTCCTGGCAGTAAGCATTATTGTTGCCGCCTTGCGTGCGGCAAAATTCGTCCCCGCCCGATAGCATCGGCACACCGCGCGAGATCAACAGGGTGAGCAGGAAGTTCTTGATCTGGCGCTTCCTGACGGACTTGATTTGACTATCCTCTGCCTCACCTTCAACGCCGTAATTCTCGCTGAAATTCTCATTAGTGCCATCACGGTTGTTTTCTCCATTTGCTTCATTGTGCTTGTTTTGATAACTCACCAGATCATGCAAGGTGAAGCCATCGTGACAGGTGACGAAATTGATGCTGCACGCGGGACATTTACCGGTCTTGGCATAAATGTCGGCGCTGCCGCAGATACGACTGGCAAATAAACCGAACATTCCATCATCGCCGTGCCAGAATCGGCGCACATCGTCACGATAGCGACCGTTCCACTCCGCCCAGCCTTGGGAAAAACTACCCACTTCATAGGCTCCGGCAGCATCCCACGCTTCGGCGATGAGTTTGGTTCCCCGCAGGATCGGATCCTCAGCGATCCGCTCGAGCAGCGGAGGATTCGACAGCAAGTTGCCAGTGCCATCCCGACCGAGAATCGACGCCAGATCAAACCGGAACCCATCCACATGCATCTCCACCACCCAGTAACGCAATGCGCTCAAGATGAGTTCCCGCACCACGGGATGGTTGGCGTTGATGGTATTGCCAGTACCCGCGTAGTTCTTGTAGTAGCGTTTGTCTGATTCCAGCGTATAGAAAATCGCGTTATCAATCCCGCGGAAACACAACGTTGGGCCCAGCTCGTTTCCTTCTGCCGTGTGATTGAACACGACATCCAGGATTACTTCTATACCGGCACGATGGAGCGCCCGAATCATTTCCTTAAACTCCAGCTTCTGCTGACCTAAGCCTCCTGCACTACTGTAGGAGGCTTTCGGCGCAAAGAAGGCCACAGGATCGTAGCCCCAGTAATTTCTGAGTGGCTGGCCTGTTTGCGGATTGATACCCAGCACCTGCTGTTCATTGAACTCGTGCACGGGCATCAGTTCCACGGCCGTCACTCCCAAGTCTTTGAGGTAGGGGATCTTTTCCATCAGGCCACGATATGTGCCGGGATGCCCGACACCGGAACTGGGATGGGTGGTGAAGCCACGCACGTGTGTTTCATAAATGACCGTCTTCGCCCAAGGATGTCTCAGCGGCCGGTCATCATGCCAGTAGAAGTGCTCGTGAGTGAACACGCATTTTGGCATAGCACTGGCATCATCAACATTCGAACAAACCAGGTCTTGCTCCGGCGCGGACGGGTTATATCCGCGGGCTAGGTCAAAATCCCAATCAGGCAATGGCGAGATCGCCGTGGCAAAAGGGTCCAGGAGAAGCTTGTGGAAATTGAAACGATGTCCTTCCCTGGGTTGGTATGGGCCATCCACCCGATAGGCATAGAGTTGTCCGGAACGAATTCCTTTAACCCATATATGCCACACATCACCCGTGCGGTTGTGTGCGGGATCGAAATCAATAGTCTTGGACGGTGTTGCATCTCCCGGAAGATCAAATAACTCCAGACAAACGCGGGTGGCGTAACGGCTGAAGAAGGCAAAGTTGACTCCTTCGCCATGTGCATAGGTTCCCATAGGCAATGGCATACCAACTCGAACATCAGTCCGCTCCGATACCTCTGCCACATAATCATGCAGAGAGCATTCGGACGTAGTCAGATCTGTGATTACGTCCGCCTTTTCTGCGACCTGGACTGACTTGCACAGTATTTGGTCAGTTGGTTTTTGCATTCTTTTCAGTCTTTTTGACACTTTCATGGGCTATCTTCCGTCACCCTTCTCTGGTTAGATGTCATCCAAGCGGTCTCGCCATACTGGACTTGATAGACCTTCGGAAGCGCCTTATTCATTTTTACTCCTCATCAGTTTGCGGTTCGCTGATCACTGCCTGGACAATGTCCAGAAATTGGTCGGCTTCAGGCTGTCGTGGTGATGCGCAAACCGATGCGGTCGACTTTGCCATGCGGAGCTGTCGCTTTGGCTAGTCGCCCTTCAGATACAACGTAAACTAGATTCTCGACGAACCGCCTTCCATCGCCAGCACATACATTTTTTCTTGCTTCACGAGATGATCGCTCCTTTATTCAAGTGGGTCATTTTCAGTACGCAAACTATTTTTCTCCATGGTGATTATGCCGTTACGGCGTCTTGCTCGTATATGCCCTGTTCCCAAGATTACCGGGCACAAGCAACTGCGGCAGCCCGAGACTTAGTAGGAAGCCAAGTGCGGCGAACGCCGCAGTCAGTATGAAAGGGGCGCCAGGCAAGGCGGCAATACTAAAGAGGAGTCCGCCAGCCGCTGAGCCAACGGTGACGCCGAGGCTGGCGGCTGCCGTCTGCTTGCCGAGCTCCCAACCCTGCGCGCTCCCGGCCTTGGCCGAGATCCAGTAGGTCAGAATCGGCGAAAGAGTGCCAGCACTGGCCGCAACTGCACCGATCACGACCAACATCAGCGTAAAATTAGACGCCCACGGCACAAGGAGCAAGCCGACCGCCAGCACGGACAGCGCGGGCGCGATGAGCCAGCGAGTCATGTCTGGCTTGAACCAGGGAGAGAATGTGATTGCCTGCATCACAAACATAACCAGGCTGCACTCGGTGAACATCAGCGCGATCTGGTACGGGGTCAAGCCAAGCTCTTGCTTGCCGCGCAGTGCGAGTCCAACCTCGAATACCCCGACGCCGGCTGAGGCAATGAAGGTGAGGATGAGCAGCTTCGGCACGAGCCTTGCAGTCTTATTGACCGAGGTGCCCGTAATCTTCTTTGATCGATCGTAGCCCTCGCCACCCGGCACGGCAAACGCGACAGCGGGAACCACGAGAAAGGCGAGCAGTGCGGTTGCTGCCAGCGGAATCGCGACCGATCCGGCCGGCATGGCGAGAGTGAAGAAACCTGCTGCCAAGCGCGTGACAAACACTCCTAGCATCGGTCCGAGCAGGAAGCCGGCAATGCCGGCCATGCTCACGAACGCGAGCCGACGGGCACGTCCCTGCTCGGTCGTAGTGAAGTTGCCGATCACAGCCGCCGCAACTGGCGTCACCGCCGCAGCGAACATGCCGCTCAAGATGCGCTCAACGTAAACCGCAGTGAGACTCTCAATGAACGAGAAAACCAACATGGTGGCACTAAAGCCGAGCAGCCCAACAAGCAGCACACCACGCGAACCACGTCGATCGGATAGTCGACCCCACATGGGAGCAAACAGAAAAAGAGAGAGGGTGTAGACAGCGGTTAGTAGCCCGGTGTGTCGGGAAACTTGCGCAGCCTCTACTCCCGCTCCTAGGAGTCGCTCAATTAGGTAGGGCAGAAGCGGAAGCACAACGCCAAAGCCGACCGACACCGTGAAGACGGCAAGCATGAGCACAGCCATAGTGGCTCTTGGCAAATTGGCTGAGCGTTGCGTGGTGATGGTCATGCTGACACTTTCGCTGCTGCCGCTGAGCCGCCCACTAGGATACCCTCGTGGGTATACTTGAGCAGCAATAAGTTTACTGCCGTGCTCTGCAACTCTGGCAACAGGCGCATATCGCTGTCGATCTGAGCCTTGATGAGCGCCCTGCGTATCTTCACTATCACCAGCCGTTCGTCGCGCTGGCACATCTTGTGCACTTGCGTGATGGTCGCGGCCGCCATCAGGTGCGCCTCAAATACAGCAATGGATTTCCCCAGCACCTGCTCCGCCTCGCGCCGTGCGACCTTGTCCAAAAACAGGTTCATTGCCCCTCCTCTGCTGCCGATGCTGGTACAAGCATCGTGCGCACGCCAGTAGCCAGCAGGTCGCCGAGGTCGATGGCATTGCTTACGTGCACGATTGTGTTGCAGGTTACGACACGCGTAGCGCCAGCGGAGAGTAGCGATTCGTATGCGTCGCCGGCAAAAATCGCGTGGACGCCGATGCATATCGGCGGCGGAAGCCCTGCGCGCCGCAGGTGACCAACAGTTTCGATCATGGTGCGCGCCGTAGAGATAATATCATCCACCAGTACCGGTGTGTGCGCACGCCAGCGCTCAACGTCCGGCACCGAGACCTCGACTTCGTGATCGCTGCGGCGAATCTTCCGTAAGACCACGTATGGCGCACCGGACGCGCTCGCCACCGCCGCCACCCATTGTTCGCTTTCGGAATCGGGGCCAACTATCACGGGCGAGTCCACGTGCTGGCGAATCCAGGTGGAAACGAGCTCCGCCGCATGCACCACGTATGACGGAATCGAATAAATCTCGTCGAGGCTGTCGCGCCGGTGCAGGTGAGGATCCACTGTCACGAGCCAGTCTACGGAAGCGGACAGTAGCTGCGCGAAATACACTGACGTCACCGCCTCGCCGGATAAAAAGCGTTGGTCCTGGCGCATGTACGCAAGATATGGGGTCACCAGCCCCACACATGCGGCGCCGAGTTCCTTCGCCGTAGCTGCGGTAAAGAGAAGCGGCAACAGCTTATCGTCCGGCCGGTCGAGGGTGGCTACCACAATTACCGTGCGTCCAGCTAGTTCAGTCTCAATGCGCAGATATGTCTCGCCATCCGGAAAGCGCCGCACCATAAACTGGCCAATCACGGCGTCAAGTCTCTGCGCCAGTGCCTGAGCCTGCGCCTCATTACCAGGAAGAGGAAGGAGTACTGGCTTCATGTTTCGGCCTCCACGTATACGATTCCGGGTTGTAAAGCGACGTAGTTGAGCGCGTAGGCGAGTTCGCCTGGGGTCTCGGCATGCACGGTAAAGAGCGGCTGGCCTTTCTCTACGGTTAACCCAAGAGGGGTATGCAGTTTCAGCCCAGCGGCCGGGGCACGTGGCGCGCCAGCGAGCTTGGCCACGCGTGCCAGACGGCGATTATCTATCTCCGTTACGCGCCCGCTCTGCACAGCCTTTACCACGTGCATGTACGCAGCTACCGGTAGCTCGCGCAGTCCGCCTTGGGCGGCACAGATGGCCTCGAATTTATTCCACGCGCGGCCATCTTCCAGAATTTCCCGTGCTAGGCGCGCGCCCTCACCGGGCGATATCCCTGGTGCGAATGCGAGCACCGTACCGGCGAGGCGTAGCGCACGCTCACGCAGATCCGCCGATGCATCAGCTTCTTGGCGCAATACAGCAAGCACATCGCGCGCCTCCAGTGCCGGACCGATGCCTCGTCCCACCGGCTGAGCGCCGTCGGTGATGACCGTGTGCACAGTAAGGCCAACAGCATGACCGACCTCAACAAGTAGCGCGCTCAGTGTCTGTGCTGCCTGCGTGCTACGCACTTTGGCGGTTTCACCCACTGGGATATCGATAACCACATGACTCGATCCGGCTGCGACTTTCTTCGACAATATTGATGCGACGAGTTGACCTTCACTGTCAAGATCAAGCGGGCGTTCAACGCGAATGAGGACATCGTCTGCCGGACTTAGGCGCATCGCACCACCCCAGACGATGCAGCCGCCTTCGCGCTCCACTACTCGGCGCATGGCTGGGACATCCAGCTTGACCTCCGTCAGCGTCTCCATCACATCCGCGGTACCTGCGGGCGATGTAATGGCACGCGACGAAGTTTTGGGCATAGTGAGACCAAAAGCCGCAACAATAGGCACCACAATTAATGTCGTGCGGTTGCCCGGCAATCCGCCGACGCAGTGCTTGTCCACCACTGGGGGATAGTTCCAAGAGAGCCGTTCACCGACCTCAATCATGGCGCGTGTGAGTGCGATGGTCTCACCGAGATCAAGGCGCGCGCCAGCACAGGCCGTGATAAAAGCCGCGAGTTCGATATCAGAATAGAGGCCGGCAGCTACATCGCTCACAATTGCCTGCACAGCATCGCCTGCGAGCTTATGGCCGTAAACCTTGGCGCGCACATGGCGTAGCGACTCGAGCGGAGCAAGATGCGCGAGCGCCACGACATCGCCAGGGCGCGCGTTGAGTCGGCGCCACGCCGCTTCAGACAATCCTGCCTCATCGGGAGCGAGCAACTCGCTATCCACAACGTTGAGGGTTGCAACCAGCATACGGCCGTTGAGGTGAACCTCAACACGTGTCTGCGCCTCGAAACCCTCGGCACGGCACACATGGCAATCGCGGCGCATATAAATCACCGCTTCCTGGTAAGTATCGATGCCAAGGCGTCGTAGGCGCAGCGTGTGCGGTCTCTGTTCGTGTTCAGGATAATTCATGGCGACCGGCCTCATTAGATGCGTGCACAGCCACTCCGCTTGGCTGACGGATGCCAGCCAGCTTGGTACGCTTCAGCATTAAAGCATTGATCGCTACCACCGCGGAACTACCAGACATCGAAAGCGCTGCGATCTCTGGACTCAGCACGAACGGGTAGAAAACGCCAGCGGCGAGCGGGAATGCGATGACGTTGTAGCCAACCGCCCACCAAAGATTCTGGTGCATTTTACGCAGCGTTGCGCGTGACAGCTCGATGGCGCCGACGATGTCATAGGGGTCGCTCTTCATCAGCACGACATCGGCACTTTCCATTGCGACATCAGTGCCAGCACCAATGGCAAAACCGACATTTGCTTGGGTCAGCGCTGGCGCATCGTTAACACCATCACCCACCATCCCGACCTTTTTGCCCGTTGCCTGCAACTCTTTCACCTTCTCGGCCTTCTGACTGGGCAGCACATCAGCCAGCACGTGGTCAATACCGAGATCCGCAGCGATGCGCCTGGCGGTGCCGGCGTTGTCGCCAGTCAGCATCACCACCTCGATACCGCGCTCGCGTAACTTGGACACGGTTGCCTTGGCGGTCGGCCTGATCGCATCGGCGATGGCGATGAGGCCAACCACACGGCCATTCTGGGCCACATATACCACAGTGCGACCATCACCCTGCAGGCGAGTAGCCTCCGCTTCCAATAGGCCCAGTGCAAGCTTTTGTGTATCCATCAGCAAGCGGTTGCCGAGAAATACTGTCCCACCAGCAGTCTCGGCGCGTGCACCCATACCATCGAGGCTTTCGAATCCTGTCGTTGCCGCGACGGTGAGATGCGCAGCCCGGCGCAGGATAGCCTGCGCCAACGGATGGTCGGACCCCTGCTCGACGGCAGCGGCGGCTGTCAGCATCACATCCTCGGTAACTCCTTCCGCTACCACCATCTCCACGACCTCAGGCTGGCCGATGGTGAGCGTACCGGTCTTATCGAAGACGATGACGTTGAGCTTGGTGGCGTCTTCTAGCGCCGAGGCGTTCTTGAACAAAATACCGTTCATCGCGCCCAGCCCGGTACCCACCATGACCGCCATCGGCGTTGCGAGCCCCAACGCATCAGGGCAGGCGATCACGAAAACCGTGATGGTCAGCGTCACCGCGAACAGCAGCGGCTGTCCGATCCACCAGAACCACACCGCAAAGGTCGCAAGACCGATGACGATTGCAGCAATCACCAGCCATTGCGCTGCCTTATCCGCCAGGAGTTGCGCCGGCGCCTTTGAGTTCTGCGCCTCCTGCACCAGTTTTACAATCTGCGCCAGCGCCGTATCGGCCCCGACCTTCGTCGCTTTGTAGCGAAAGCTACCGCTCTTGTTGATGGTCGCACCAATCACCGTAGCACCAGGTCCCTTCTGCACCGGCATCGACTCACCAGTGAGCATGGACTCGTCAACTAATGACTCACCGGTCTCCACCGTGCCATCGACCGGAATTTTGTTGCCCGGCCGGATCACGACCATGTCGCCCTCTAACACCTCCGCTGTTGGAACTTCAATCTCGACGCCGTTGCGGATAACAGAGGCCTTCGCCGGGGCAAGATCCATCAGTGCTGTAATAGCCGCTGAGGCGCCGGCACGAGCACGCATTTCCAGCCAATGACCAAGCAGGATGAAAACCAGCAATACAGCCACAGCTTCATAGAACTGCTCACCCTTGAAAAAGAATGTGGTACCGACGCTGAAGACATAACCAGTACCGACTGACAGCACCACCAGTAGCGCCATGTTGAGTACGCCATTCTTGAGCGCGCGCCAGGCAGCGACGAAGAACGGCCAACTGGGATAGATCACGGCGATGGTGGCCAAGACAAACAGCCACAAATTGAGGTTCAAACCGAAAGGCGGTGCCGGTGGCGTAAACAACCCACCCATGGGTGAATAGACAAAGATCGGAATGGTGAATAGCAGGCAAATCCAGAAGCGATTGCGCATGTCGCGCACCATGGCTTGCATATCCATGCCACCGCCATGACCCATCTCGTGAGCCATGGTATCTTTACCGCCATGCACGGCGTGTCCCGCATGGGCGAGAGGTGCCTCATGCTCAGCATGCGCTTCATGGACATGTGCGGCATGGGGCGCTATCGCAAGCGCGGCAGCTGGGGGATCTTCAGGCACGCAGACATGGCTCGGTATCCGCTCCCCGGCACAGTGATAGCCACACGCATGCACCTTGGCCTTAATGGCCTTGAGGTTGGCCACTGTCTCGTCATAGACCACAGTCGCGCTGTTGGCCACATAGTTGACCTCTACCTTGTGCACACCTGGGAGTTTGGCAAGCTGCTTCTCCACCCCGCGGGCGCTTAATGCCGACAGCATCCCGTCTACTTTAATTGTGATAGTTTTCATAACCTAACTCCTTTTTGTTTTTTATTTACCTGCTCTTACCAATAACTTTCCAAGGTAATATGGCCGGGGTCATGCCGCCGGTTTTTCTTTAATCCCCGCACAAGCAACGCCTCAGTGGTATCGCGCAGCATATTCGGGTTGCCGCACAGCATCACTTGTGAATTCTCCGGGATAAGTGTCACCCCGGCCTTAGCTTCAAGCCGTCCATCGGTTAGTGCTTCCGGAATGCGTGCTTGCAACGCAAAATCCGTTTCTGCGCGGCTGACGAAAGGCACGAAACGAAATTGTTCGCCATGCTGTTGCGTGAATTCTCGGATGTTATCAGCATACGCAAGTTCGTCGGCATGGCTCACCCCATGGGCAAGTATCACACGGTCAAAGCGCTGCCACGGCTCATCGGTTTTGAGGATAGAGAGAAACGGTCCAATACCGGTACCCGTCGAGAGCAGCCACAAGTGTCTTGCCTCGGGCACTTCGGAGAGTGTCAAAAATCCAAAACCATTCGGTAAAACCAGAACCGCATCACCCACTGCGAGCATAGCCAGGCGTTGCGTAAGCAACCCGCCAGGCACCTGTATAAAATAAAATTCCAAGGGATTTTGCCCTGGTGCATTAACGAATGAATAAGGACGCCCAACTACTTCGTTATTAATATTGAGCGCGAGCTTGGTGAACTGCCCGGCCTGGAACGGCGCCACTTCGGCATCCACCTGTAGCGAGTACAGTCGCTCGGTCCAACGTCGCCTGCCCACCACTCGGCCTTCTACAAATTTGCTCATATTCACAGTTACCTTGCAAGCTGACCGTTTTCGAGACTTGAAATATCGTATGCAAATACGACCTTCGGGTCAGGTAAAATCAGCCGCTCGTCTTTGTCTGCGTAGTGAAGATGACTAAGAATATCCTTCATAATATTAATCCGTGCCAAATATTTATCATCAGCGCGCACTATGTTCCATGGCGCTATGGGGTTGTGGGTATGTGTCAGCATTTCGTCTCGAGCCAAACTATATTGATCCCACTTCTTAAGTGCATGTTTATCAAGCGTGCTGACTTTCCATTGTGTGAGTGGATCACTTTTTCGCTCATTCAAGCGTCGTCTCTGCTCTGGTTTACTGATGTCAAGATAGTACTTGAGGAACTTGATTCCGGAGCGCACCAACATATGCTCGAAATCGGACACCGAGCCCATAAATTCTTGGTACTCAGCATTGGTACAAAAGCCCATCACCCGCTCCACTCCTGCTCGGTTGTACCAACTACGGTTAAATAGAACGAGTTCCTGGGCTGCAGGTAAATGAGGAACATAACGCTGGAAGTACCACGATGTGCGGTCTTGGTCCGAAGGCTTACCAAGCGCCACGATACGTGTTTCGCGTGGACTCAAATGCTCAACGATGCGCTTGATCGTACCGTCTTTCCCTGCGGCATCCCGACCTTCAAGGATAATCAGAATTTTGTCATTACAATGAATAAAATGCCGTTGCAGTTTAACCAGTTCTACCTGGAGTTTGCGTAGACTATCCTTGTAGTCCTTTTTTGAGATCGAGTAAGTGAGATCACTCGAATCTTGTTCTTTGTTTTTCTTGCTCATCATTATTGCCTCACTAATCTAATAAATGTGAAAAATAGTAAATAAGTATTTAGGATAGACCTACTCGCCCCCTTAAAAAAACACTCTAAATTTCCCAATTAAAACAATAATTGCCAGATACATAATCAGGAAATGACTGAGTAAAACTGTTGTTGTTTTTTTATATCCTCTCCATTTCATCTTCACTCGAGTCAGCTATCGCATGTTTTCTCTGCACCGACAAGTCGATGGTCACCATGACGGCACCACACGCAGGTGCAATTGATGTGATCGCAGCTCTCGTCCCGACGCTGGGAACGATAGCGATGACGCGCCCAAGGTAGAAGCAAGCGCTTGATGGAACCATGCTGATATATCCAGTGCAGGACGCGATGTGCATCCCAGTGTTGTTTCTGATTTCTCCGCAATACCCAGCGGTAACCACGGTTACCCAGCATGCCGAAAATCGCCCGATTGACCATGGAACTCTCCATCGGCGGTTCTATCTCCTGCCGCCAGAGCAGGTCGTAGTTATTGCCTTCCAGTTGGCTACGTGCCGCCAACACCCCAGAAAGGATAGCGTAGCGCATGCCGAAGCCCCACAGAAAATCCTGGAAACCGGCTTCCTCTCCCACAACCGGATGTATGCCCATGAGAGCACGCGCCGGGATATGGAAATTGCCCGCGCCACCGTGAGGACGTGGATTCACCATTTCCAGCCCCACTAGCCGTTGAAAAGCGTCCACGGTGCGCTGGACATACAGGTGTTCCTGCTTGAAGCCGGAGAACATGCAACTTTTGACGGTGCCGCGCCCGTTCATGACCAACATGTAGGCGTAGCCCTGCGGTGCAAGTTCATCGTCGAGAATCACCCAGAAACCGTTCTCCATGGCGGTCTCAAAGTGGTAGCCAACCGCGATAGCATCCGCTGCTTTGGGTCCGGCGGCAAGAATCCCAGTGCCTTGCAGGTTGTCGAGACGGCTGTTGAAGCGCACTTCAACCCCCAATCCACGCGCATGCTCCAGCAAGGCAGTGTCGAACGTGCCTGGCCCTGGTCCGCGTTCCACCATGTAAAACAGCGTCTTGCTGCCTACCAAATCGTAACGCTCGCCCCAAGCATCGAAAGCATAACTACGACTGCATGGCAACGTGGCAAACTCGGTGGTAATGCCTATTTCCCGCAGCAGATCGAGTACATCTTGCTGCGTGCTCCAATTCTCCAGCCCCTGAAAATCGCCGTCGAAACGATGCCCGACTTCGCTCTGCGCCTCGTGAACCAGCACACGGCGACCGGCTTTGGCCAAGGTGATGGCGGCAGCGAGACCCGCAGGTCCCGCGCCACCGATCTGGATGAGTTCAGTCTGCACCATTATTAACCACTAGTGCCCACCGCAGCACGAGTGGTTGGCTGGAGCCGCACCGCTTGCGTACTTCTCCGGTTCAGCAACAAACACCTTATGACAGGTATCAGAGCAAAAGTAGTACTCTTTCCCCGCATGTTCCGCTTTAGCTGCAGCCTTCTCCGGTTCCACGTTCATCTTGCATACTGGATCGATCGTCATTTTCTATCTCCATATCATCACATTAATGGCTGCCACCCTCTTTGGTTACTACTGGCTCCGAGGGCAACCTATCCGGAGCCAATATAAACTCTGCTGCAAACCTGCCTTGCGTTACAGGCCTCAAGGTTTTCATCGAAACCTCCTGCGGTTACTGCTGGCTTTTATCCCAGCGCCGCTTGAGAACGTTGTAAATTCCTTGCTATGCGACATCTATACCGATGAGGAGTTTAAAATCGCTCAAATAGTTATGACGCGGAATTACTAAATTGGTCGGCGCTGGAACGCCCTTGTAAACTCTCCCCGCGAGATCGAACTTAGAGCCATGACACGGGCAATAAAAGCCGCCCAGCCATCCTGAACCAAGGTCGGCAGGCGCGACTTCTGGACGAAAGGTCGGCACGCAGCCTAGGTGCGTGCATATCCCAACCGTGACGAGATATTCTGGCTTGATTGAGCGCGTGGAATTTTTGCAGTATGCGGGTTGTTGAAGTACCTCCGATTCGGGATCACTCAACCGCTGGTGATCCTTTTCCAATAGCTGCAGCATCTCGTCGGTGCGATGCAGTATCCAGACAGGTTTGCCCCGCCACTCCACCGTCAGTAGCGCGCCAGGTTCAAGCTTACTGATGTCCGCTTCAACTGGAGCACCTGCCACCTTGGCTCTTTCGCTGGGCAGCATGCTCGCGACAAATGGCACTGTTGCCACAGCAATGCCGATTGTGCCTAAGGCTGTCGTCGCCCCAACCAGAACACGGCGTCGAGCTAGATCGGGCGGTTCATGCGTAACGTCGAACACGTTCGCCTGCTCCACTGCTGGCAAGCTTTCAGATCCCTCAGGATTGGTTAAATTTACGTTCATGCTAATTCCTTCATTGCTCATACTGCTAGGCAAAAGTCCTGCGCCTCATGAACCAGCACACGACAACCGGCCTTGGCCAGGATAATGGCGGCCGCGAGGCCTGCTGGTATCGCGCCACCGATCTGGATGAACTCCGTCCGATCCATCAACTACTTACTTATGCCCACCGCAGCACGAGTGATTGGCTGGTGCTGTACCCTGTTTTATAGGCATCTATGAATTCTCCCTTTTGATGATTGGCATTTCACACCACGGACGATTCCGTGGCGCATTTTTCCAAAGTCACGCCACGGCCAAGCCACGCGCCAATAACAAGGAAGTCCATGGACGTTACCGGCCTTTTGGTTCAGGTTTATGAGCAGGTTCGGTAGCGGAGTGGGCAAACCATTTTTTCACCTTCGCGGCCCAACCCTTGACTGTATCTCTGGACTTTTGCAGTGTGGTGGGATCTTCCTTGCGTAGTTGCTCGGAGAGTGCGTCAATATCCTTCTGCATTCGTTCCGCATGCTGTTTCTGTGCCGGGTCATGCACCTGCGAACCATAATCATCGAAACCCTTTCTGGCGTATTTGAGGGCAAAACGTGCGGCGGCGTAACGCTTCTCGCGTAGCAGATTCTCGGCTAGGATTAGGTTGTCATGCGCCACGTGTAGTGGATCGCTCACAATCACTTCATTGACCAAAGCAGCGCTCAGGATGCCATTCAGCGCCTCTTCCACTACTTTGGTATCTTTCTTTTCTAGCGCAACCTTGGCGTCCGTCAGGCCGCTTACCGCCTTGCGAACGTCAAGCGATACATGGGTATGCACCATTTTGGCATCCGTTTCGCGGATTTTCTCGCGTTTCCCTCCACGCGTATCTAAGCCGTGCACCATAAAGCTCTCGTCCACGATCGGGATATAGAATACCCTGGTGGTGCTTTCTACTTTATGGGTCAGCTTGCCAAAGCGCATGGTGTCTTTGGATTCGAACTCGGGTGCACTCTTTTCCAACGTTCGAGCAAGCTCCAGAGCTGCATCCACGTCCTTACCCACAACATCGAGGATCCCATGCTCCAGCGCCATCAGCGCGAGGCTCACATGTCCGATCATCAGGCTACCGTTTCTCAGTTGCTCGCGGTACACCTTGTCCATTTCCTGTGCATGGGTGGCATCTGCAGCAGGCGGCCGGACTGTTTCCGCCGGTGTTTTCTGCACCTGCGCGGGAGCCGCCGCGAACGCACCTGCCAGTGGCATGAGCATTAAAACATGTCCAAATATAAGGCGTATCAGTTGACGTTTCATTTCTATCTCTCCTAGGTTATCCAACGTGATTAGGGAGCTTCTGAGAAATGTCCATCCACGGACTTTTTCAGAAACGCCCGTCCAGAAAATCAGACCTTGCTCATTCCCGTTACTTTCAAAATTTCAGCTTGCATGATAATGTTCCTTTCTATAGGGTTGAAAAAAACTGCACGTTAAACGCCTTCAAGTTGTTACATCCAGTGCGATAGCATGACAAGGTTGGTTGAGCTACAGCACCACCGGCTTGTCTGGCAATTCATTCTGACCAGCACCGGAAGCGGGGAAATGTTCTACCAGATGCTGGGTCACCGCCTGAATGCCGCCGACCACTCCGCCTTTGTAGTTCTGTTGTTTAAAGGCGGTTTCCATTTTGCGGCATATCTTCTCCCATTCCTGCGAGCCCACCTTCGCGTGAATCCCGCGATCGGCAACAATCTCAACGTCCCGATCGGCGAGCAACAGATAAATCAGCACGCCGTTGTTGTGTTCGGTATCCCACACCCGTAGTTGCGAAAACATGTCAATCGCACGCTCTCTCGCAGATTGCCCCTTAAAGAGCAGTGTGCCGTCCAGTGCGCCTTCCACCGCGAATTGAATTTCTCCGATATGTTCAGCCTCGCTCGCCTTGATCGCTTGCTCAATCGCGATCATGGCTTGGCGGGGGAAAATCCGATTGACTTGCCAGTGGGTCATCATCAGATGCTTCGCTATGCGTTTGATGTTCATCGTTACCACCTCCCCGACGCGCCGCCGCCGCCAAAGCCGCCTCCGCCTCCGCTGAATCCCCCGCCGCCAAAACCCCCTCGACCGAACCCTCCATGGCGACCGCCGAAGCCGTGCCCGCTCATACCGCCCCCCAGCAACGTGAAAAACAACGCAATCACGCCCGCGACCAACGCAATAGATACCGCGCCGACAAACAACCAAGCCACAACGGCCACGACTCCGCCAGTGACGAGCGCGCCGGGAAATCTGCCTAACACGGCGCGTAGCACTCCGCCTATCACGAGCGCAAGAATAAAAATGATGGGGATAAACTGTTGAATATCTGCGGTGTCCCCGGAGGAGTTTCCTTTGGGATTCGGCAACGGCTCGCCGTCTATTACACGGATGATCTGGTCGACCCCGGCAGTAATGCCGCCATAGAAATCTCCTTGCTTGAAACGTGGTGTAATAATCTCGCTGATGATGCGCTTGCTGGTGGCATCATTGAGCGCTCCTTCCAGACCATACCCCACCTCGATGCGTAGTGCACGGTCATTCTTGGCGATGACGAGGATTGCGCCGTCATCCACTTTCTTGCGGCCTAACTTCCATTGATCCCCAACGCGCAAGGCATATTGCTCGATCATTTCCGGGGCGGTGGTAGAAATAATGAGGACTGCGAGCTGGCTGCCTTTCCTGACTTCAAAGGCTTGTAAGGTCTGCTCCAAGGCGGCCTTCTGCTCTGCGGTGAGCGTGGAGGTCTGGTCGGTGACGCGCCCGGCAGGGGCGGGAACCATAACCTGTGCTCCGGCTATGAGAGACCCGCAAAGTGTGAACGCAAGCAATAATGTTCTTGCTGTGCGCGTCACCATCATTTAACGACCCCCTGAGCCTCGCCTTGGGGTTTGGCCGGGGCTGAACCGAAGTCTACTTTAGGCGGCTTAGAGATTTCCTTTTCGTTTTCTACCGCGAAGTTAGGCTTCTCTTTGTATCCGAACGCCATCGCCGTCAGATTGGAGGGGAAAGAACGCACCGTTACGTTGTATGCCTGCACTGACTGAATGTAGCGGTTACGTGCCACCGTAATGCGATTTTCGGTACCTTCCAGTTGCGCCTGCAGGTCACGGAAGTTGGCATCGGCCTTCAACTGCGGATAGTTCTCCGACACCACCAGCAACCTGGAGAGCGCGCCTGACAACTCGCCTTGAGCAGACTGGAACTTGGCAAACGTCTCAGGATTGTTGATGAGTTCCGGGGTCGCCTGGATGCTACCAACTTTGGCGCGGGCGTTGGTAACACTCAGCAACACATCCTTTTCATGGGTGGCGTAGCCCTTTACTGTATTCACCAGATTGGGAACCAGGTCCGCACGGCGTTGGTATTGGTTCAAGACCTCGGACCAGCTCGCCTTAATTTGTTCGTCATTACTCTGAAACGTGTTGTAGCCGCAGCCGGTAAGGCTTAACGCAACTAACGCTGCTAGAATTGCCCATAATTTACGCATTTCATTTCTCCAAAGTTAGCTGTACTGCATCAATAAACCGAGCATATTCGGTTTTTGTAGCCACCTTCTCCGACCCCACGTTCATCATGCTAAAGGTTGCCAGACTCTTGGGTGCCGCTGGCTTCAGGGACCCCCAATCCGAAACTGGCACAATCTCTGCTGTGGTATGGCCTTGGCCTACCGGCCAGATTCCCGGAGTTTTGACGCTACCTCATCACAGTCTTTTGCTCCAGAATCCCCACGCAACTCCGTAGAGCGCGCCTAACACAAAACCGGCGGCGGTGAACATTAAGAATCCTGTCAGGAAGCCGACGGGACTACCATAGATTGGCCATGGACTGGCCGACGCAAGTTTGGCGAGAAACCCATAAGGTGGAAACAGCGTATCAAAAATGGCGCATAGGATATACACCACACCCAAAGTCGTAGCCAGCGAAAATGCATGCAATTTCCAGAAGTTAATCATGACAAATCTCCTTAATGTTGATGACCTTGCGGTCGATTTTTGCTAGGTTCTTCTCCGTCTGTTGGGCGTTGATCTCTCTCGTCATGGTGACTACCGTGTCCGCCATGACATCCATGCCCGGACATATGCATCCAGATAAACACAGCAAACACCAGCACCCACACCCAGTTCTGCACTAACCAGTTCATATCTATCTCCTCACTCACGTTTACTTCGATACATGCGTTCCACTACTTGGTCAGATTGGCCTGCGCTCTTCATACTCTGCCGTCGAGACCTCGCCCGCGGCATAGCGTCACAGCAATACTGCCTCGGGTTACAGGCCTCATGGCCTTCATCGGGGTTTCATGCAGCTACGGCTGGCCGTTACCCCAGCGCCGCTTGAGAAAGTTGTAAATCGGTACGTACACCAACCCAGCATATACCCCATACAGAAAGCTCTCGACCAGCCCCAGCAGAAAACCCCACCAGGTAAGCCATTTGAATGCCGGCAGCAGCTGCTCGAGGAGCGCGTGCATGTGCAATGTCTCCGGCGTGACCAGACCGTAGACAACGCATATGACAAACGTGACCGCGCTCCACAACCCTAATGCCCAAGAAATGAGTTTGATATTCAGCATAATTGTCCCTCCTTAGTGATGATGGCCTTGCAGCCGATTTTTGCTTTGCTCTTTCACGTCTGTTGGCCGTTTATTTTCCTCACCACTGTGACCGCTATGGCCTCCATGACCTCCGTGTCCGAACATATGCATCCCAATAAACGCCGCGAACACCAGCACCCACACCCAGTTTTGCACTAACCAGTCCATATCCATCTCCTCATTTACGTTTGCTTCAATACCTGAGAACCACTACTTGGTCAGTTTGGCATCGCACTCAAGCTTGGCCTTGCGCTCTTCATACTCTGCCGTCGCGATCTCTCCCGCAGCATAGCGGCGCTGCAATATCTCAAGCGACGTCTCACGCCGTCGGCCACGCGATACTGGCGTAATCGGAGAAAACAGCACCACGATCGCCACGATCCAGAATAGCCACCAAAAAACGTGCATCCCCCATAAACTTTGTCCAACGTAATGCATGATTTATCTCCTTGTTGAAATATAAAATATTCTTAACGAATTGCGTCTCTCATTATTTTCTCAATTACGGCTAGAGCTTACCTTCAGCCAGCAACGATCAATTTCCGCTTCTGCGGCTAACCAATCCGCCAAATCACAACCTGAAATAAAACCCTTACTATCGGAAATGTTATAGGCAGCAACCTCAATGCAGCGATGCCACAGGCACCTGAACGAATTGCCGGCGTGGTGAATCATGAATGGCTAAAGAACGCGAAGAATAGTGTTTCATACAATAATATCCTCTAATTAAGAAATTAATTTGGCCACTGGTAAGTAGATTACTTCACTCTACTCGCATCTATATTCGATCCTGTATCAACATAATTCTACAGACCCACTTCTGTCTCACACATGACATCTTCATTACAATCTTGTAATCTAGAAAAGTTTCTAACCTTTCCCAATAATCCTTCACCGAACTAGCGACCAATTGTTGGCGCAGACGGTCGAAGGATGTTCGATAATTTTGTCCATTAGTGGCTAGAGTTTGCCCTAAGCCAGCAAACAATCAACTTCTGCTTCTGCGGCCAGCCAGCTCTCCAAATCACAACCTGAAATAAACCCCTTACTTTCGGCGATGTTATAGGCAGCAACCTCAATATAGTGCTGACGTTGCTCTTCTGTCAGCGTGGCATCGCCATTAGTTTTGGTATTAGTACTTATTCTTTTCTCCTTCATATAAAAAATTACAGTTCGTCGTAGCCCTTGTTTTTCACCTATATTAAGTTTCAGCCATAGTCTTGTCCCCTACATGAGATGCACTCATGGTGCTGAGTGTGCTTGTATCGCACAACCGCTATTTCAAGCGGCCTACTAGCGCTTCACGATCATCATCCTTCGTATTGCCATTACAGTACCCATGGTAAAAGCTGTGTGCTGCACACAAATCAATCTTCCATTGCTATCGCTTCGATAAGTTGGCACACAGCTTCTCCATCCGGCATGCCATCGGGCATATTCACCCATAGTGCTACCGCATGCTCCATGCGTACCTGTAATTTCTCCAAATCCTGCAGCTTGCAGCGTGTCTCTTGAAGATGCTGATCCATGAGTTTTCGCACCTGCGGACAAGGAGAGTGTCCATGGCTGCTTTCATTCAAAATATCGCTGACATTTCCCACGCTGAACCCCAGCAGACGCGCCTTGCGGATAAACAATAGACGTACAAGATCACCGCTGCTATAGCAGTTATAGCCGTTACTTTCATCGCGCATTGGGACAAGCAAGCCACAGCGTGTATAGTGACGCACGGTGTCCGCAGTTACCCCTGCACGTCTGGCGAGTTCTGAAACTGTCATAGATTCTCCTTGTTCAAGTAGAAGTATTCTTAACGAATTGCTGCTAGAGCTTACCTTCAGCCATCAATCGATCTATTTCTGCTTCTGCGGCTAACCAGTTCTCCAAATCACAACCGCCGGTGAATCCTTTACTTTCAGCGATGTTATAGGCAGCAATCTCAATATAATGCTGACGTTGCTCGTCAGTCACCTTAATATCACTATTAGCTTTGATGTCCTTGGCATTTGTGTCGATATTGTTACTCATGATCTGTCTCCTTCGTATAAAAAATTACTGCTCGTCTATTCATTGTTTTCACTTCTATTAAATTTCAGCCATAGTCTTGTCCCTTTCATGTAGGGTAATTGTTCAGCCTTGCGCGCCCTTACCAAGGCATATTCAAAGCGCTGTCTTTCATCCATACATCGATTGAAACCGACCTTATGTCCAAAAATAGGATTCTCATCGGATGTACGCCTCTGTCGCGTAGCGGTGCATCATGCGATGACTGTTGAAGTAGGAAGAATTCTTACTAATAGCGCCTTTCATCACTTTGATCCAGCTGCTACGGTCATTGCTGTAATAGAGAGGGAACACTACCTGCTCAAGCTTGTCGTATAATTCGTGTCCGTCGTTTTCGGCTCTTCCTGCTGCATCACTAATCGCCCAGCCAGTCACGCCCTCAATACAGCCTTCGATCCACCAGCCATCAAGAACCGAGAGGCTGGGTACGCCATTGAGCGCGGCTTTCATGCCGCTGGTGCCAGAAGCTTCGAGCGGCGGCAATGGTGTATTGAGCCACACATCTACTCCCGCAGTCAGTAGCTGAGCCAGTTCAATATTGTAGTCAGGCAGATAGGCCACCCGAATTGCACCAGCCAAGTCGTGGGCATGCGCATACAATTGCTCAATCAGGTGTTTGCCATTTTCGTCGTGCGCATGCGCCTTGCCAGCAAGTACGATCTGGAACGGGTGTTGGCGGGCGATTGTTTTCAGTCTCTCAATATCAGAGAACAGCAAATCCGGACGTTTATAGGCGGTCATACGCCGCGCGAAACCAATAATTGGCAGTTTCGGATCCAGCAAGACTCCAGTGAGAGTTTGTACTTTCTCGATGAGATGCTGCTTTGCCTGAACATGCGATTCCCAGATCGCCGCATCGGGAATGCAACAATCGGCACGCATCAGCAACTGGGGTTCATGGCACCAGCCGGGAATATAATGATTATATAACTGGCGAAAACTTTCTGCCGTCCAAGTGAATGGATGTACGCCGTTGGTAATGGCATGTACTCGATAACCGGGAAACATCGCATTCGACACCTCAGCATGTTTTTTGGCAACACCGTTGACATATTCACTCAAATTCAAGGCCAGCCGCGTCATATTCAGGCTATCTTCACCGGCCAGATGCTTGATACTTTCGATATCGAAGTCATTGTCAAGCACCCTCTGCACCGTATCGTAGGCAAAGCGATCATGACCGGCTTCGATCGGGGTGTGTGTAGTGAAGCTGCATAGGTCACGTACTCTGGGGAGGTCGTAAAGTGACTCACCCGGCCTGACATCCTCGGTTGGGTAGGTGTACCGGCGTAGCAACTCCAGCCCAAGCAGTGCGGAGTGTCCCTCATTCATGTGGTAGTGACGGACGTTAAAGCCGAGTGCTTGCAGCAATCGAACGCCACCGATCCCGAGCACAATCTCCTGCTTGAGCCGGTAGACTGTATCTCCACCGTATAAATAATGCGTAATTTCACGGTCCTCAGGGTGATTCTCATTCAGATCGGTATCGAGCAACAGCACCGGCTGGCGCCCACCCATGTGACCCTCTACCACGTATAACCAGGCGCCGACCCATACAGTGCGCCCCTCGATTGGCACTGCAATCTTGGCGTCAAGCGCACGCGTCCAGCGCTCCGGCTCCCAGAAGACCGCCTGCTCAATCTGCCGGCCTTGGGCATCAATCTGTTGATGAAAATAACCGGCACGGCTTACCAGGCTCACCGCCACTATGGGTATCATGAGGTCAACCGCAGACCGTACTGTATCACCAGCAAGCACGCCAAGGCCACCGGCATAAGTCGGAATTTCATTGCGTAGCGCAATCTCCATGGAGAAATATGCAACGCGAGGTTCGTGGATGAATTCGTCTAGCATAATTGCCCTCTCATTTTGTGGATTCGGTCGCTTGATAGGATGCGAGACAAGCCGCCGTGCACTCATTCACTGTCACCCTGCATATCGGTCGTGCCATGATCTTTCTTAGCTTAATCCTTTGTGTTACACCTAAGTCAATCCAGAATCTGTCATTACATTTCCCTTCGGATCAACAGCATCGTCTTATGCACAAAATAGCCCATTAAGCGTTTCCCTCTATCGGTTTACCACTTCCAGCGCGAGAATTTCCGAACAGGAAGTGCAGATAAATGACTGCGCTTAAAATTGCGGCAAAAAAGCACCATACGGAAAAAAAGGCTACGGTATAGAACCAGTAGGCCACCATAGAAAGCAGCAATGCCAGAGCACCAAAAACCTTGATCAACTTGTGGCTCGAAAAAAAAGAACCGACACATGTGGCCGCAAGATAGAGCGCCATCACCGGAACCTGATAAAAATGCGGTGAAACATACACCATGTTTTCATTAACTTCAGAAGTGACGGGGAATCTGACAATCCAGTAAAGCAGGTACAAGCCGACCGCGATCCCGATGAACTGGAATACTGATATCACCTTTCTGCGCCAGGCCACGGTTTCCACCAATCCAATGGAAAATGGCACAAATATTGGCCACAGCACATGCGAAAACAGCGTAAACGCATAGGTCATAGTCACGTTGAGCAACGAAGCATCAAAGCGGAATGACAGCCATAGCATGCCCTCAATGATTTGCTGAACCCCGAACAAAAGCGGGATCATCGCAAAAGGAATCTCTGCCTTACGTTCCGCTTTTTTCAGAGTTGCCACACCGAGTGTGGACAATGAAACTCCGGCTATAAAACTTGCTGTTGCTGAAAAACACATAGAACTTAGCTCCTTTTATCCTAAACCGGATCGGCCCTACGCACTTGGCCGTGATACTTCCCGACATCTGGTGAGTCTTTGCGCATTGATCAACATGGCTAACAATAAATATCGCGCCGCGTGAACGGGACCGGGCTGGAAAATGGTTTACGCTTGGAAACCAAAATTTGATATATCCCGGTATTCCCTTCTTCAAATTGCATGGCGCAAGCTGCCATATACAGCCGCCAGACACGATAGACGGGTTCGGTCACATAGTTCAGCGCTTCTTCGTGCCCCACTTCGAGTCGTTTTACCCACTCGCGTAGCGTCAGTGCGTAGTGCTGCCTTAGGTCTTCAACATCGTGAATCTCAAAACCGCCATCTTCCATGAGAGCTTGAACCGTGCTGACAGTCTCAAGCTGACCATCAGGGAACACATAGCGATTGATGAATTCGGTCGAAACAGTCTTCTTCCAACCGCCTTCATCACTGGTGATGCCGTGGTTGAGGAACAGTCCGCCGGGCTTCAACATGCGATTGGCAATGGCAAAATAGGTTGGCAAATTCTTCAAGCCTACGTGCTCGAACATCCCCACACTCACCAGCTTGTCATACTTGGCCTCGCCCTGGAGATCGCGGTAATCCAGAAGTTCGACGGAAACCTGCTCTTCGAGCCCGCGGGACTTAATCGTTCGTTGCGCATGCTCGTACTGATTCTGACTTAACGTAATGCCATGCGCAATGACGCCGTAATGTTCCGCAGCCCAGCAGACCAGCGCACCCCAGCCGCAACCGATGTCGAGCAGTCGCTCGCCGGGTTTTAGCCGCAGTTTGCGGCAAATATGATCAAGTTTGTTACGTTGCGCTCGTTCTAGGCTTTGGCTGGCATCCTCGTAATAGGCGCAGGAGTAGACCATCTGTTCATCCAGCCACAGCGCATAGAAATCGTTGGAAACGTCATAATGAAAGGAAATGGAATGGCGGTTGAGTTTCTTGCTGGATTTGATCCCGAGCTTTTGTCCTAGGGTTTTTCTCCATTGCGGCGTGGTGTCGACGATTGATAAGGTTTTGTCTGGCTTAACCCTGAGTGCCTTGGCCACCAGAGCAGCCTTGTCCAGCAGGGATAGTTGCAACGAAGTCAGGTAGTGACGCAATTTGATGGCACTATAAAAGTCGCCATCCACATCGACAAGCCCTTGAAAATAAAACTCCGCGAAATGTAGCGGATCGCGCGACAGGATTAGAGCCTGGAAAGCCTTTGAACAGCGGAAGGTCAGCGAAAACTCTGGGTGACCATGACCAAGATGGATTTTGGAACCGTCCCAAAGGCATATGTGAATATTGCCATCATAATCCCGAAAAAGGCGATACAGGATATGTTTGGCCAGGTCAGCGCCAAACATTGCCGACTGCACAATCATTTCTGAAGAATTTTTCATTTACCAACACCCTTCTCAATTACCTACCCGCTCAATTGTTTAACTTCAGCCGTTCGATATCGATCTATTTCAATTTCACAGCCAGTCATTAACATACATTTTTATCTTAAAGCCCATGTGCAACACATAAGTCAAGCATTACATGCCTTCTATCACTTCAATAAGATTGCATAACGTACTATCATCAGTCGCCTCATCTGGCATTCTCTGCCACAGCGCAAATGCACTTTCCATCCTGCGCTGTAAAACAGTCAGATTTTCCAAAGCGCGGCTGTTTTCTTCGATACGTCTTTTGATAATTTCCCTTACCTTGGGACAAGGCGATTTACCCTGACGGCGGGTTTCAAAAATTTCGCCAATTTCTGCCAGGGTAAATCCCAGTCCTCGGGCATGACGGATAAACCGCACGCACTTCACATCGGCCGGACTGTACTGCTTATAATTGTTGATTGGATTACGAAGCGGCTTTAGTAAACCAATCCGAGTGTAGTAACGGATAACTTCTGAAGCGAGTCCCGTCTGCCTAGCCAGTTCAACAACAATCATTTCTTCTCCTAAGTAATTTCATCGCAACCTCTACCAAGCGCATAAGTCTCGTTAATGTTGCGTCGGGGTGAGTCGCCGCCACATGAGATGCTCATATACGCCGGACCAATAAAGGCCAAAGGTAAAGGCGAACAGCAACTCTTCCAGCGGGATGCCGAGCAACAGAATTCCGGTGAGCGTCGGCAGGTTCCACACACGCTCGACATAACCGGGGGCGCTCGCTATCAGCGCGATGAAGAAGACGAAGTAGTAAGCGAGAAACAGCAGGCCGCCAATCCAGGTCTTGGTTTTCAGGTCGGGCCGGCAGGCCATGGTGGCAATTGCTCCCGCCGCCATCGCGGCAATGGAAGGATAGATCGGATTCCACGGCAGGAAATAAAGCGCCAGAAAAACGATGACTGGCGAGATGAGAGCTTTGTAATGATGGCGGTGCAAGGGTGCGCGTTTTTCCGGTTCCGGTACGGCTATATCGTTGCGGTGAGCGAGGATAGAATAGAGCACAGAACCTACGCCGCTTATGCCGAAGACGAAGATCAGGCTTTCCAGGTCGAAGCCGGTTCTCTGCGCCAGGTCAAAAAGCGTAGGAGGATTCCAGTACTCGGGAACGAACAGCGGTTCGGTCAGACCGAAAGGAGTGGTTACCAGGCTGACGTGCCACATAGTCTTGCGATGGGCTGGAAAAACAATAAACAGCGCAACCCAGGGAATCAAGAATAACGATGCCCATACAAGCCAGACATATTGAAATGGAATCATGCAGGCTCTCCGACGTGAGAACAAAAAAAAGTGGCGGCAACCTGCCGGATTGATCTTCCCTCGGGGCGTGAACAAAGTGTCAAAAAGTGCATCCCGAATATCCTTTCTGACATTACGTCGGCAGATCTGTTTGCTTGTTGAATTTCGGCCAGAATGCCGGTGTTTTGGCGGCATAGTGCCGGTATTCCTCGCCAAATTCGGCTATTGCATCCTGCTCCTCGCGTCTCGCAAGCCGCAGATACATGAACACCAAGACAGGAAACATCACTAATGTAATAAGTGTGGGCCACTGCAACAGGAAGCCGGTCATGATCAGGACAAAGCCGACATACTGCGGATGCCGCATACTCGCATAGAGCTCGGTAGTTGCAAGCCTATGCTGGCTTTGAGCCTGGTACAGCACGCGCCACGCCGATGACACCATGATGAACCCGCCAAATATCAGAATATTGCTCAGCATATGAAACGGACCGAAGTGCGGATTGGAGCGCCAACCGAAAATAATTTCAAGCAGATGTCCCGCATCGTGTGACAGAAAATTGATATCCGGGAACTGCTTTGATAGCCACGGAAACAACAGATAAATCGTCAGTGGGAAGCCGTACATTTCGGTGAACAACGCTATAAGGAAGGCAGAGAAGGCGCCGAACGAGCGCCAGTCGCGCGGGGTTTTAGGCTTGGTGAAGCTGAATGCAAAAATGATGAAAACCAGCGAATTGATGATCACAAGGGACCAAAGGCCATAGGCCGGGGTTGCGTCGGTCATGATTACTCCTTTTTATCTTGTTCGTTGTTGTTAGGATCTGCCTTGTGATCGCCATGCCCACCATGGAACGAATGCAACAGCGGGCAAGCCAGCAGCAATAGAAAAGGCAAAAAACCAAACAGATGAGCACGGTGCTCGGTAAACAGGAAAAAACCTGCCACGATCAGAAAACCAATCAAGGCCAGCTTTTGCTTCGAGACACCAGATACTTTTTGATGATGTTCGTGTTCATGCGTCGTCATATCATTTCTCCTATCGGCCAGCACACTGCGCCAGCCAGTTATTGTTATCAGTTTGCTGGCAAACGGTATTCAAATTCGGTTTTCGTTGTACCTCCCTTTCCAGGGCGTGTAATGCGAAGCTCAATGCGGAAAGGGCCACTACCTATCATGTTAAAGTAATTCCCATAGCTCATCGTGCCATTGATTTGCATCGGTTCGAGCAGCTTCTGCTGATGCGCCAAACCGAGCGGTATCACCACGGCCTCGACCTTCGCGTCATTGATCCGCTGCGTAATTTTGTTGTCGTACAACGTCACAACAAGATGATGCGTTCCACTAGGCAAAACGCTCTTGCCGTGCATATCGCTTTCAACATGTTTCTGCGGATGGCTCTTCACAACATTGGCCGGTACTACCCCGTAGTAAATATCCATACCGTTCACTAGGTGGTGCTGATCGATGCCGTTGGCCAATGATGCAGCTACAGTGAGCACCAAAGCTATCCCCAAAGAATATCTGTAAATTTTACTGATCATGATGACTGACTCCTTTATTCCACCGAAAACACCGTAAGGGTTTCTCCATCTTTAGGTATGTTGTAAACCGCCAAGGTGCCCTTCTTCACCTCACCCATCCCCGGTGAATTCATCGGCATGCCTGGTACGCTAATACCAGTGATGGCGGGCTTCTCCTTGAGCAGTTTGTTAATAGCACTCACCGGAACGTGCCCCTCGACCACATAGCCATTGATTAGTGCTGTATGGCAACTGGCAACACGCGCCACGCCGTAACGTTTTTTGACGTTATCCATATCGTTTTGATCGATGGCCTTGACCACAAAGCCATTCTCTCTCAAATAATCAACGTACTTCTTGCAACAACCGCAAGTCGGGCTTTTATAAACAGTAACGGCCTGTCCGGCGAGTGCAACAGCCGAGTTCAATGTCAGCGCAACCGCACAAATACGTATCCATAACTTCATGGTTTTTCTCCTTGTCAAAATATCAGTGGGCATGCCTATCATGGGAATATTTAGAGGCTTAATTTAAAGATACTGTTTCAAGATAATCTGGCACCACTACCTGCCAATGCAGTTTCTCTTCGATATGAATCCGCATTGCATCTGCTGCAACTGGTTCACCGTGGGTGATGAACGTCTTCTTTGGTGGAGTTTCGAAGCCGTGTAGCCAGTCCAGAATTTCCGAATAATCAGCATGTGCAGAAAGGTTGGAAACATATTCAACATCAGCGCGTACTGGCACATATTCGCCATGGATCTTGATGCTTTCCACCCCATCTAGCATTGCCGCCCCGCGTGTACCCGCCGCCTGGAAGCCGACAAACAGGATGGTATTGTTGGGATTAGGTGCAAAAGCCTTCAAATGATGTACAACACGTCCACCAGTAGCCATACCGCTTGCTGAAAGGATAATCATCGGACCTTTGGTTTCATTCAGTCGTTTAGATTCTTCGACACTATTCACCATATGCGCCGTCCGGCATAGCGCACTACATTGTTCTGGCGTCAGGCGGTGCTCGCCACGATGATTATGAAATATCTCGGTGGCATCTACCGCCATTGGACTATTTAAATATACCGGGATGTCAGGTATAGCACCTGATGATTTGAGTAGATGAATGTAATAAAGCAGCTCTTGCGCTCTGCCCACTGCAAATACCGGTATAAGTACAACGCCTTTGCGTTTTACTGTTTGGTTGATAATTGCGGCTAGCTTAATTTGCGGATCACTGGGATCGTGCAATCGATTGCCATAAGTAGATTCAAGCACTAGGTAATCAGCTTGCTTTATGCGCACAGGAGCTTTCATCAAAATGTCATGGGGCCTACCAATGTCCCCTGAAAATAGAACAGACGTTTTCTGGTCATGAATGCGCACAAAAGCTGACCCCAGAATATGTCCGTTGGGCGAAAATCTTACGGTCAGACCATCCCCCAAATCGACGTCCTGTTCGAAATCAACGGGGGTAAGTAGTTCAAGTGCGGCCTGGGCATCTTCTTTCGTATAGAGCGGCAACGCTGGATGATGCTTGGAAAATCCGCGCTTATTAGCATATGCAGCTTCTTCTTCTTGCAGATGTGCGGAATCAGGTAACAATATTTGGCATAAATCACGCGTTGCCTCGCTACAATAAACCTTGCCAGAAAATCCGTTTTTAACAAATAATGGCAGATACCCTGTGTGATCAATATGGGCATGCGTTAACACCACCGCATCCACATCTCTTGGGTTGATTGGTAACTTGGCCCAATTTTTAAGGCGTAGCTGCTTAAGCCCCTGAAACAACCCGCAATCAATCAAAATACGTTTTGAACCGCTGTTAAGCAAATATTTAGAGCCCGTCACAGTTCCCGTTGCACCTAGAAATGTTAATTCCATTTTAGATTCTCCTTAATTTGTGGTTTCGTCACTATTCCAATTGGGTTGTAGTGGCGGCAGAATTGGATAACATCGTCGCAGTGCAAATTCGTACCAATAGCTTCATAGTTTTATCCGGTTCAAATTTAGTGCATATGCTCATGCTGGGAATGCTCTTGAGCCTTGCCTTCGGGCATTGCGTTCGTATACGTATTTTCCTCGCCGGGCGACATAGAGCCATGTTCTTGGCCTTGTGCATGCCCAGTTTCCGCGACAGGCAACGACATCACTCCCAGCCCATGCCGGTAAACCAGCTCCCCGCCATGCCAGGCGGTAACGGCGATTAAGCCCCACGCGCCTATCACCGCACCTGCAAACCACCACGCAGGAATCGCATCCACCTTGCTACGCCAGACATCCCAGCCTGCCAAAACTGCCAGTACAGCCAGCGTGCCCAACGCCCAAGCACGATGTGCCAACATGGCAACATGGCCAGCTTCGTCGTGGTTAACACTGTTGAACGCCTGCCAGCCGAAAAAGGCGGTAGGCAGCGCCGCAAGCGCGCCCAGCCACAGCGTGGTATGGGCGAGGACGGCGCAGTGCCGGGCGCAGGCGGGGTTGCCCCGTGTCGCCAGCGCCGCTACGTGGAAGAACGCAGACACGCTGACCAGCGCGATAGGGAAATGCACCAGCAAGGGGTGTAAGTTAGGAATAATTTCAGGCATTGGTTATCTCCGTTTTCTCAAAAAAATTTTAAAAAAAATATCTATCTATGCATGTCATCTTGCGCTTTGCACACCAATTACTTTTTACCGCCCTTTGGTTGACGCATGAAGGGATCGTCGAACATGCGCGCATGCTTACCAAACAGTTCCATAACCCGATAGTGAAACTCTCTAATCGCTACCGCCGTATGGCCTCGATCACTTTCAGTGGACAACTTATGCATCAAGCCCTGCATCTCTCGCAATAATTTGTCATGCTCTTGCTGATGAAAACGAAAACACTCATTGGTATCTTGGTTGCTAAAAATTTTGGACATAATTTTTTCTTCGTTTTTAAAGTGCTCAATGACTAAATCGATAAAAACATATTCAAATGAGATCAGTCGTCCTTGGCACGAAGCTATTTTCTCTCTGCCACACCCCAAGCATCCTTTCAGGCTATCAAACTCGCAACAAGTCTCACACAACTCCCGCAAAAACTGATCCAGACGAGCATGCTCATCCTCAATCTGTTGACGCTCAACTGCTGTAAGCTCCCTAACATCATTATCCAAATGTTGCACAGCTATCCCACTTTCTTAAATATTCCACCATCAGAAGCGGTTTCTAACCCTACTGCGCTTGACACATCTTTTAATTAACATCCCAAGCATTCATATCAATGGGAGTGACCGGAGCTACTACCACCGGATGAACGCCCAGAATAAGAATCATCAGTCGAGGCACAACCCGCTAATGCAGAAACAACCAGCAATACAGCCACAAGAATTTTCACGTACATTTTTCATCTCCTTAAGTAAAGTGAAGCAACTACTAATAAAATTTATTTCAATTCAGAATCAATCTTTTAAACTGTTATACAACTCATTCATCATCTTGTAGTGGCCTCCGACTCGATCAAGAGAGAATTGATACATCAGCGTATTTTCCGAAAACTTTGCCCGTTCTACGTCCATATCTACAGTATTACCGTCAATGCTGGCCTGTTGTGGTACTACATATTTCAGAGGAGCTACTGGAACAAGGGTTGATGCACGGCCTTGAAGATGATTTGAATTGGTGCTGGACATATTGAGTGCGGAACCTACGGAAGGTGCTTGCCGTAATTCTTTCTGGATATCAATGTCAACCGCTTTGTAATTGGGTGTATCGGCATTAGCGATATTAGCAGCGATGAGCTCTTGGCGACGCGCACGCAAAGCCAGAGCTCGCTCCTGAAAACCGTGTTCGATCATGCCGCGTTGACCAGACAGAGGAATATGTTTCGGATGTCCAGGACCAGTCCCGCCTCCCGCTCCGGCGGCGCTCATAGGCGGTTGTTCGGCCCGCGCATTACCTGCCACTAACCCTGCAACAACCAGCAGCACAGTTAACAGAATTTTCACGTGCATTTTTTATCTCCAAATAAATACAAACTAATGAACTCACAGCAGGATACCGTGGCTAAACGATATATCGATCCCATCCCGCATAAGAATCCTTGATCCGCCCGCGCGGGATCGCCAAGGCAATCAGCAGCACGCCGCAGATCACGCCGTTCCAGGCCGCCAACGGCGAGGCGATACCGTCGAGCAGCCACGGCGCCGCGATCAACCATACGCCGAACGGGATGTTGATGAAGCGAATGGCGCGCCCGACCTCGGCCCAGGCCATGATCGAAAACGTCACCACCAGCGCGCCGATCAGGTGATCGCTGTCGGCCATGGCGCCCGAGGTGTCGAAGCTGAGCCGCGTGAACGTGAGCCAGACGCCGATCGCGATACTGAGCAACAGCGTCCAGGGATAGGTCACGCCGCGCGTGGCCTGGGCCCACTGCTCGCCAGGGCCGGCAGCCAGCCCCTTGGCGGTGTCGTCACTGCCGCCGTCCATCGCATCGCCGGTCCAGAAGGTGCGCCAGAATGGCTTGCCTTGCTTGCGTGACCAAATCAGGAACTGGCCCATGGCGACGAACTCGTTGAGCGAATACGGGATCATCAGCGCCATCGCCAGCGCGGCGACCAGACACAACGTGCACCAGGTGCCAATCACGATCGGCTGGATGACGATGAAATAGATGCTGACGACACCCAGCGGCACGATCAAGATGCCCAGCCCCAGCACCATCCACGGCATGGTGCGCCAGCGGTTCTTGCCGGCCATCCAGGTCATCGCCAGTTCAAGCGTGTAGACGATTGCGCCCAGTGCGCCATCGGCAATCGGCCAGGCCTTGGACACATCCGAAGTAATGATCGTCTCCGTGCCGTTCATCGCGCCCTTCATGTCGCCCCTGCCGGCGAAGAACGGTTCCCAAACCGTATCGATATGGCCGAGCTGATAGGCCCCGAGAATGCGTGCGATGAAAAATCCGATCAGCGCGAGCACCCCGATCGGCATCCGCTGCAGCCAGCTCGACGGCGTGTAGGCCCAGCCCGGCGGCACGTCCGGCTTGCCCATCATGCCGGCCATGCTCATGCCGGGCATCATGGGAATCAGCACCGACAGCGCGATCACCAGCGCGCCGACCAGGGTGCCGTTGGCATAGGCCTCCGGCAGCGGCGTCCAGAACACCAGCGGCGCGAACAGCAACCACAGGCCGACGAAGGCGTTGGCCCACTGCGCCCAGGGATTGCGGCGCCACGCGTCCGCGGACAGCATACTGAAGACGATCACCAGGATGCCGCTGATGACATCGCTCCAGGTCATCAGCAGGTTGCGCAGTTCGAACGACGGCAGCCCGCGCTCGGTCATGACGCGCAACTGGTTGGCGTCGGGAACGAAGTCGCTCAGGTAGCCGAGCGTGAACGGGCTAGTCAGCAGCCAGAGCCCGAGCATCAGGTTGAGATAATGCGGCCAGAGCATATTGCGATGGCTTTCGACCATCATGTCGCCGCCGTGCCCGGCAAGCTCATCAACCTTGGTGCCACGCGGCATCAGCACCATGCCGCATTTGGGGCAACTGCCCGGTTCACTGCGCACGATTTCAGGGTGCATTGGGCAGGTGTATTCGACTGGCTGCGGCGACGGCGGTGCGACGGGTTCCAGGGTCGTGTCGCACCTCGGACAGTTCCCCGGCAAAGACTGGCAGACTTCCGTGTGCATTGGGCATGCATGCATCAGGCAGCCATGCGCGGGGGTCGGTTCGATGTCCATCGTGATAAAAATATCGGTATCTTCGCCGTGCGCATGCTCGGACGCCTCTGACAAAGTATGCTCTGCCTCCTTCATCAGGGACAAGGGCAGCTCCAGGCCGTGCTGGCGGTACCAGCCGAGCGGGTCGGCCTTCAATGCCGCCACCATCTTGGGCAGGGTCTGGCGCAGCGTGCGACTTGGTGCCCAGTCGAGCAGGGTACGGGCGCGCTTGATGTCCAGGGCATAATGGTCGTTGGCCCGGGCAATCATCCACGGCTTGATGAATGGGTCCTGACCGGGCATGTGATCCTGAACCCACGCACCCACCTTGGCAATGAGCCCGGGAACATTGTGCGTCTCCCCTGACTTGCCGTGGATTAACCGCATGAATGTATGCTGCAGCTCATCGTAGCTCAACGTCTCCGGTTCACCTACAAGTATCACGGACTCAGTCGGCAGTTGGGCACGGCACTCGATAGTACGCTCGATGACGTCGACTACGTCGTTCAGGTGGATGAAACTCTGGCCGTGCGAGGTCTCGCCGGAATACAGGTGGCCGGCGAGTTGCCCCTCATAGATGCGTTGGATCTGGTGCGCCAGCGGCGGTGAGTGACAAACATCGTCGTAGACACCGGCAAGGCGCAGGATCACGGCAGGAATCGCGCCGCGCTCCGCCTTGATGAGCGCCTCGGTGCGGACCTTCGACTCAGGGTAGGCCCAGGTTGGCTCGATCGGCGAGTCTTCGGTGATGAACACGCCCGGCTCGCCGGGCGCATGCACGAGCATTGTGCTGGAGAAGATGAATTGCTCGACCTCGAAACCCTTGCGCAGCCCGTGTCCCGTACCCTCGCGCAGCCCACGCAGCAGATTTGCCGTGCCCTCGATCGTGATCTCGTCGTATTTCTGGCTCGGTTTGCCGAGGAAATCGTAATAGGCAGCCAAATGGATCACTGCGGCGATGTGGGTCCCGTGGTGTTCACGCAGGACGCGCAGTCCTTCACGCACGCTGTCATAGGAAGCGATATCGACCGATATACGCACGCAATCAGGCGGCGCAGGGGTGGGCGAGTTGCGGTCGAAGCCCACGACATCGCTAAAGCGTCCAGTCAGCCGCTGCATCACCGCGTTGCCGATTCGTCCGTTGCAACCGGTAATCAGAATTATATTTCTTTTTGGTTTCATGGATGTACTCCTCTAATCAGTAAGTGGCATGGCACGCCTCATTACACCCGACCTGTCACTTAAGCTGAGCCAGCATATATTCCACCGCAGCCTTGATGTCGGCCTCTGACAATGTTGTATTACCCCCCTTTGCCGGCATCACACCCTGCCCCTTTAACACTGAGGCCACCAATCCATCAGCACCTTGTTTGAGGCGAGGTTCCCACGCGTCCTTGTCGCCGAGTTTCGGTGACAAGGACGCGTGGCAGACAGCGCACGACTTGTTGTAGACCGCCTTACCGTCAGCAGCCAAGGTTTGACTTGTCATCAAAAGTGCCATCGAAGCGGCAATTCCCAGTAGTGCAAGTTTCATAGCATTCCCTTTCTCATTAAACGATTACAACGCGATTCTCACTTACGACTGACTTATCCCGTACCCAGCGCAATCCAGCTTTATTAGATTGTGCTATTCCTTACGTTTCCCGCTGGACATCTGCGGGAATCAACTTCACGTTTTTAAACCACATCTCCCAGAGCGATATCAGTATCTGCAAGGCTAATGCCAAGCCCATGAAACCGCCACCTATCAACACCACATAGGCAAATACAGGCTGGTACTTGGTTATCCACCATGCTCCGATATCCGCCCAGATCGTGACATACGGCAGAATGATGATCACAAGCCGCAACTTTTCAGAAACTCCGCTCAGGGCAAAGATCGCCCCGGTCAACAAAAAGATGATACCGATGCCGAAGAGATGCACGTGAGACACACGCGCCAACTGACTTAAACTAGCCCCCGTATCGATTTGTGTCACTTTTCGCACTTCTTCGAAGCTGGTGAGTGGCGGCACCGGCAGCCCTGACTTTGCGCTATGACAGGCCATGCAATTTTTCTCGAAATTCGGCTTCACCTTCTCATAGCCATTGGCAGTCGCGCCACCTCGAATCCACTGGATGATTTCCTGCTTATCGCCGGGATCAAGCCTGTCTGACATAGAGCCGCGCAGCGCCGCCTCCAGCCGCGTTTTGCCTTGCTGGCCGCCATACTTCATGCTAATCCCCTCGGAAGCGTTCATACCCATTTTCTGGTGGGGATCGAAGTCCACGAGGAACAGGTAGAGCAGTGCCATGATGTACCCTATCCCGATCGTAAGCAGAAAACATGTGAACAAAGCCCTCTTGGGTGTTGTAAGCGTACGCAACGTGCTGCTGCTCATGGATTTCGCAAATTGCTTCATAGTGTTATTCCTTTACAAAACTAGAACATCAGCCAACTCAACAGGTAGAGGCTATTGTTATCGCTTGCATTGCGACCAAAGCCGTCATAATTGTTGCTGGCGCCGTTGAATTGCGTGTAAGCCGTGTAGCGGAGCGCAAGCTTGATGTCTTGTCGCGGCAGGAAATTCAGTTCCGCAACCCAGCCCTTGTTGTTGGGACTGCCGTTTGCGCTGCCCATGACCGGCATGGCCATCATTTCGCCATCGTTATAACGAAGGGTATCCGTGTCGCCTCGGGTCTGGAAGTATTGGAGCCCGCCGCCCCATTGCCGCTTGTAGTTGTAACGCACGTCCGCCCTGAATGTCCTGAGCACGGTTGAAGCATTGGACGCTGCGCCCATGGGGAAGCTGGCGTTCAGCTCCTGCTTTTCATGTATCCAGTTAGCATGGGTGGAAAATGTATGATCTCCATCGATGAATTGGTACTGGCCGTCCAAGCCAATATCCTTGAAGCGATTGGTGCCGAGACTGAAATCCTGGTTGTCCGCGTAAATCTTGCCGATCATGCCGTAGGTACCAACCGCGAAACTGTGGGCACCTGATTCGCGTTGCAGGGCGAACCGCCAGTAAGGAGCGGAACCTTTGACGATGTTGTCGGTTGGTACGCCGAGACCCAGCAGACGAAATGCCCCGGTATTCGCCGTCCGGTAGAGCGCCACCTCGCCATACAAGAGGTTATCCCACAAACCATACACCCCCACACCTCCCACCTGGCTTGCCAGTGTCATGTCAAGCATTGTACTTGCTGCCGGCATCACCGCCGCCGAACCGACATTGGGAAAGCCCCATACCGGCGTACTGTTATAAATGTCCGATACAGTTGGGTTATTGTTCAGCGTAATGCCGTAGACCAGTTCCTTGCCGAGTGTCGCCGTGCCAGCGTAGCGGATATCAGCCATCTCCATCCCCCAACGACGTTCGATGCCGTCGTAGTTGTACTGCACCAGTGCGCCCGACTTGTCCGTGATTTTTCCGGCATAATAAAGACCTGCTGTCTGCACGATAATGTTGTCGTCGCGCGGGAAGTCAGCCGAAGTTGCTCCTGCTGTCCCCGTGTTCCTAGTTGACGTCTGGGAGATTTGCAGCAGGGCCGAGACCGGAATCTTGTCGAAGAATGGGGCGTTATCAGGCTTCGGCGCACTCATACTGAAGCCGCGCAACTTGAACTGACGACCAAACGGCGTCAGTTCCGGGAACACCGTGTGGCATGCTGCGCACTGCATGCCGCCCATCTGCCTCGCAAAACTCGGCACAGCATTGGCTGATGTTGCCGTAAGCATCGTTAGCAATGCGAGAATAACCCCGCCTAACCAATTTATAACAATTTCTCTGCTTAACATGATTAACTCCCATTTGATTACAAGTAGATTAGATTTATGCCTATTTAATTTTCACGGTCACCCAATAGCCTATAATTTTTATCCTAAAGCCTGCGTACAACACACAGGTCAAGCATTACATGCCTTCTATCGCTTCAATAAGATTGTAAAACGCATGCACGTCCGGCACCTCATTTTTCCTTCTGCCTTCGAAAGCTCCATTCCTTCACCAGCGCATAAATAGCCGGGATCACGATCAAGGTCAGCAGGGTGGAGGACACCATGCCACCCACCATGGGCGCGGCGATGCGCCGCATCACTTCTGAACCTGTGCCGCTACCCCACATGATGGGCAACAGGCCCGCCATGATAGCCACCACGGTCATCATTTTTGGGCGCACGCGCTCTACTGCACCTTCCATCACCGCTGCATAAAGATCGGCTACGGCGAACGGCTTACCCTCAGCATCTCGTTGCGCCTTGAGTGACTGATAGGCGTGATCAAGATAGATCAGCATGATGACGCCGGTTTCCGCCGCCACCCCGGCCAGCGCGATGAAGCCGACCGCTACCGCTACGCTCATGTTGTAGCCCAGCCAGTACATCAGCCAGACGCCGCCTACCAGCGAGAATGGTACCGATAGCATGACGATCAGTGTTTCGGTCAACCGGCGGAAATTGAGGTAGAGCAGCACGAAGATGATCAGCAGCGTCAGCGGAATCACTATTTTCATCTTAGCTTGGGCGCGCTGCATGTATTCAAACTGGCCGCTCCAGGTGGCGTAGTATCCGGGCTGAAATTTGACCTGCTCACGCACGGCTTTCTGCGCATCAGCCACGTAACCGCCGATGTCACGCCCTCTAATATCGACGAAAATATAAGCCGATAACAACGCATTCTCGGTACGGATGCTTGGCGGGCCTTTATCAAGAGAAATGTGCGCCAGTTGACCAAGCGGAATGAGCGCACCGTCCATAGTCGGTACCAGTACCTGACGGGCGATTGTGTCAGGATCGGAACGTAGTTCGCGCGGATAGCGCGTAATGACACCAAAGCGTTCTCGTCCCTCTACTGTGGTAGTAATCATTTCGCCACCAAGAGCACTGCCGATGACTTCCTGCAGATCGCCGATCGCCAGCCCATATCTGGCTAATGCTTGCCGGTCAGGTTCGATATTCAGGTAATAGCCACCCGTGATACGCTCGGCATAAGCACTGGTAGTGCCTGGCACGGTCTTGACCACCGCTTCAATATCTTTGGCGAGTTTTTCCATTTCACCTAAATCTTTGCCGAATACCTTGATACCGATTGGTGTGCGGATGCCTGTGGAAAGCATATCAGTGCGCGCCTTGATCGGCATGGTCCAGGCGTTGCTCACACCAGGCAATTGCACCGCTTTGTCCAGCTCAGCGACCAGCTTGTCGATGGTCATGCCAGGGCGCCATAGGCTTTCTGGCTTGAGGTTAATCACCGTCTCGAACATTTCAATGGGCGCCGGGTCGGTGGCGGTATTGGCGCGACCGGCCTTGCCAAATACCGAGGCTACTTCAGGGAAGCTTTTGATAATCTTGTCCTGCGTCTGCATA
>JABFSI010000014.1 GCA_013140695.1 Sideroxydans sp.
GTTAGGGAGGGGGTAGAAGTGCTGGAGCTCCTCGACTCTACCCCCATCCTAGCCTTCCCCCTGCAAGGGGGAAGGAACGGTTGATATGAAACTCACCGACACCCTATTGTTCGCGTCCGGTAGTCTGCGCGGTAGTCCTGCACGTACCTTGCTGATGATCCTCGCCATGTCCATCGGCGTGGCATCGGTGGTGGTACTCACCGCGCTGGGCGAGGGCGCACGTCGCTATGTGGTCGATCAGTTCGCATCACTAGGTACCAACCTCGTCATCGTGTTGCCAGGGCGTACTGAGACGGCTGGACTTGGCCCAGGAATGTTGGTCGGGCAGATCCCCAAAGAGATCACCTTGGACGATGCAGAAGCCATCGCCGCGAGTCGCGCTGTCAAGCTCATCGCGCCGCTCGCGGTGGGGTCAGCTACCTTGTCGCGCGATGCCTTGAACCGCGAAGTGGTGGTGTTAGGTTCGACCGCTGAGCTACTTGAAGTTCGTAAGATGAGCATCGCTGTGGGCAAGTTCTTGCCTCCGGGGGACATCCACGAAAGCACTTCTGTGTGCGTCTTGGGAAATCAGATGAAGCAAGAGTTGTTCGGCAACGAGCAGGCTGTAGGTCAGTGGGTACGTTTAGGCGATAGGCGTTTCCGCGTCATCGGCATCTTGTCATCACAAGGCGAATCCATGGGCATGCGCACCGATGAGTTGGTCATCATCCCGGTCGCTTCTGCACATCAACTGTTCAATACCTCTGGCCTGTTCCGCGTCCTCATCGAAGCCAAGAATCGAGACTTCATCGAGCAAGCGAAGAGCGATGCGGAAGCAATCATGTTCCAGCGCCATGCAGGTGAGAAGGATGTCACCGTCATCACACAGGATGCGGTACTCGCCACCTTCGATCGCATACTCACCGCACTCACCATGGCAGTGGGAGGCATCGCCGCCATCAGTCTGGCGGTGGCAGGGGTGCTCATCATGAACGTCATGCTCATCGCGGTCGCGCAGCGTGTGAAAGAGATCGGCCTGCTCAAGGCTTTGGGTGCGCCACCTAAACAGATACGTTCATTGTTCTTTGCTGAAGCGGCCTTGCTTTCGAGCATCGGCAGCATCGCAGGGCTGGTGCTTGGCTATGTGGGCAGCACCATCATCGGCCAGGTCTATCCCAGCTTGCCTGTCTCGCCACCCTGGTGGGCAGTCATCGCGGCATGTGGTACGGCGCTGGGTACTGGCATCTTGTTCAGCGTGTGGCCGGCACGACGTGCAGCTCGACTCGATCCCGTGGCGGCGTTGGCAGGGAGATGATGTTGAATCTTCAATCTATAAATTCCGTCATTCCCGCGAAAGCGGGAATCCAGTCAATTGAACAATGCTTGCGAAGCAAGACAAAACCTAACTGCATTTTTAGTAACAACACTGGATTCCCGCTTTCGCGGGAATGACGAAGCCATGTACTACCGCGACTTCCTAACGCTCACCACCTCCAGTTTCCTCACTTCGAGGATGCGCAGTTTCCTCACGGGTCTGGGTATCGCCATCGGCATCGCAGCGGTCATCCTGCTCACCTCTATCGGCGAAGGATTGCACCAGTTCGTGCTGCAAGAGTTCTCGCAATTCGGCACCAACATCATCTCGATACAACCCGGTAAGACGCAGACGCAGGGTAGTAATGTCGGCGTGTTCGGATCGTCCCGCCAGCTCTCATTGGAAGACGCAGATGCCTTACGACGTTTGCCATATATCGAAAGTGTGAACCCTTCCGTGATGGGTAACGCTGAATTGAAGTTCAACGGCAAGACGCGGCGTACGACGGTGTTCGGCGAGGGACGTGAGTTCGCCCAAGCCTTCACCATGAAGGTGCAGAGCGGTACTTTCTGGCCTGACGCCGATGACGAGCAAGCGCGCGCATTCGTCGTGCTAGGGGCGAAAGTGAAGCAAGAGTTGTTCGCCGGGCAAAACCCTTTGGGCGAATATTTGCGCGTCGGTGGACAGCGTTACCGTGTAATCGGCGTGATGGAGCCTAAGGGGCAAGTGTTGGGGATGGACCTCGATGATGCGGTGTACATCCCCGCCGCGCGGGCGATGGAGTTGTTGAATCGTCCAGGATTGATGGAGATCCAGGTGGCTTACCGCGCAGATGTGGCAGCGGAGCAGGTCATCCGCCTCATCAAAGATCGAATGATCGAACGCCATGGTCGCGAAGACTTCACTCTCATCTCACAAGAAGAAGCGCTCGAAGTATTGGGTTCGGTGTTGAACGTACTCACCTTCGCCGTTGCAGCATTGGGTGGCATCTCACTACTGGTCGGTGCGGTTGGCATCCTTACCATCATGACCATGGCCGTCACCGAACGTACCGCCGAGATCGGTTTGCTACGCGCACTGGGCGCACGAGAGAATCAGGTGCTGATGTTGTTCCTCGGCGAGGCTATCATGCTCTCCGCTTTGGGGGGCATCATGGGGCTGCTCATCGGTGTCGGCATCGCACAGGGATTGCATCTGCTCATCCCTTCATTGCCTGTGCATACGCCTTGGTTGTACGCCGTGCTGGCAGAATTGACGGCAGTGACCATCGGCCTTGTCGCAGGTGTAGCCCCGGCGATGCGTGCAGCAAGACTTGATCCTGTCGAGGCTTTGCATGCAGAGTAATCAGAAGCATCGTAAGCGGCACGTCATTCCCGCGTAGGCGGGAATCCAGTGTTCTTATTAAATATGCAGTTAGGTTTTGTCCTGCTTCGCAGGGTTTGTCAAATTGACTGGATTCCCGCCTGCGCGGGAATGACGGTGTTGGAAATATGGGAATCATAGAATGAGAGAGTTTTTATGTTGAGTTATCGCCACGCTTTTCACGCAGGCAACCACGCCGATGTGTTGAAACATTTCGTTGAGTTGGAGCTACTGCGCTACCTCGCGCAAAAAGACAAACCCTATTGGTACATCGACACTCACGCGGGTGCGGGGTGCTACGAATTGGATAGTGAGTACGCCGAGAAGAACGCCGAATACAAGAGCGGCATCGCGCGCCTGTGGGATGCCGATGACCTGCCAGAAGCCTTGGCGGAATACGTGCGTATGGTCAAACACTTCAACCCGGACGGCGTGTTGAAACTGTATCCCGGTTCTCCCTTGGTTACGCTGCATGCCATGCGCGATCAAGACCGCATGCGCTTGTTCGAATTACACCCCACCGATCACGCCATCCTCGAAGAGAACTTTGCCGAACACGGTACGCACGTGTTGATGCAAAAGGCGGATGGATTCGGTGCGCTCAAAGCCTTGTTACCACCGCCGCCGCGCAGAGGGCTGGTGCTCATCGACCCGCCTTACGAAGAGAAGCAGGATTACCAGCGCGTGGTTACAGCCTTGCAAGAAGGCTTGAAACGCTTCGCCAACGGCACCTACGCCGTGTGGTATCCGCAATTGCAACGAAGCGAATCCGAAGAGTTGCCCGAGAAACTGAAACAGCTTCCGGTGAAGAGTTGGTTACACGTCGCCTTGACCGTCCACACACCCGATGAAGATGGCTTTGGCATGCACGGCAGCGGCATGTTCGTCATCAACCCACCGTGGACGCTGTTCGCCACCTTGCAAGAAGTGATGCCCGTGTTGGCGGCACGACTAGGAGAGTTTGGACAGGGCAGTTTTGTGTTGGAACAACAGGCGACGTGAGGCGTGATGAATAGTCAGCAATGTATGAATGAGGTTTTAAGCTGCGAACTGGTGGCGATGGCGGATGAAGATTTTGCAGTCAGGGATGAATTGGTTGCCGATGGTTCTCTGGCAATCCATGGTTATCACCCGCGCATGGAGGCGGTGCATAAGAAAAATGCAGCTCGCCTCGCCGCCATCATTGAACAACATGGCTGGCCAATCATCAGTCTAGTTGGAGAGAAAGGTGCGTGGGCAGCATGGTTGATTGCCCAGCATGACATCGGCGAACCCGCGTTTATGCGGCAGTGTCTGGCCCTACTAAAACGGGCAGCAGAGAATAAAGAGATCGAGCCTTGGCAAGTGGCCATGATGGAAGATCGCATCCGTATATTCGAGGGAAAGCAGCAGGTCTATGGAACGCAGTTCGAGCCGAATGCGCAGGGTGAATTCGTTCCTTATCCCATAGAAGATTTGGCAGGTGTCAACGAGCGGCGGCTGGAAGTGGGTTTGAATACGCTGGAAGAACGGGCTGCGGAAATGAATGCACAACGAGCCAGTGAGAATGTTCCAATGCCTCCCGATGCAGAAACGCAATACCTAAAGTGGGTGTACGCGGTTGGCTGGCGCTCATAACAAATGTTTGTTCCAGTCATACTCCATGCAAGTTAAATCCTGTGACATCTTCTGCACCGTCGTCGATAACTACGGCGACATCGGCGTGTGTTGGCGTTTGGCGCGGCAGTTGGCGAACGAGCACGGTTTGCTAGTGCGGCTGTGGGTGGATGATCTGCGTAGCTTCGGCAAGTTGTGTCCTGAGTTGGATGTGGCAATTGAAGAACAAAGTTGCCGAGGGATTGAGGTTACACATTGGTCAGACGCCGCTTTTGCGAACCCTCTCCCGGCCTTTCGGCCACCCTCTCCCGCAGGCGGGAGAGGGGCTGGGGGAGAGGGTGTCGCTGATCTTGTCATTGAGGCATTTGCTTGTAAGTTGCCGCAGTCATATATCGAGGCGATGGCGGCGCGTGAGACTAAGCCTGTCTGGATCAATCTGGAATATCTCTCCGCCGAGGATTGGGTGGAGACCCATCATGGTTTGCCTTCGCCGCATTCGACATTGCCGCTGACGAAGTATTTTTTCTTCCCTGGCTTTACTGAAAAAACAGGTGGCTTGTTGTTGGAGTGCGGTCTGTTGGATAGGCGCGATGCCTTCCAGTCGAATGCCACGGCGAAAACCTCCCTCACCCCAGCCCTCTCCCCGGGGGAGAGGGAGTTTTGGCGGAGCTTGGGGGTGCCGCAGCGAGTGGGAGGCGAATTGCGCGTGTCTTTGTTCGGTTATGAGAACGAGGCGATGGAAGCGTTGCTCTCTGCATGGGAGCAAGGTTCACAGCTTGTGACCTGCTTGTTACCTGAGGGCAGGGCTTTGCCGCAGGTGTTGGCGTATTTCAACGATGTAGGTCGGGTTGAAGCCCGACAAGTCGGGCTGAAACCCGGCCTACAGGTTTATGCGCGCGGCAATCTGCGCGTGTTTGTGTTGCCCTTCGTTGAGCAGGAACAGTACGACTTGCTGTTATGGGCGTGCGACATCAATTTTGTGCGCGGGGAGGATTCCTGCGTGCGTGCGCAATGGGCGGCTAAGCCATTCATCTGGCAGATATATCCGCAGCACGATGGGGTGCATCTGGAGAAGTTGGAGGCGTTGCGGCGGCTTTATACGGCGGGGTTGCCGGATGAAGTGGCGCAGATAGTCCAGAAAATGTGGCTATCTTGGAACGGCGGGCAGGGCGTGGCCGGTGCTTGGCAACGCTTTTTGGCGCAGCGTGAAGTAATCAGTCAGCATGGTCGGAAATGGGCTGATCGCCTGTCTTCTAATAGTCTTGCATTGAATTTACTGGATTTTTTCAAGCAAGTTGAATAGAATCCGCGCCTTCAAAATTTAGCTTTAAGGCAGACTCAAATGAAAATCGCTCAAGACCTCCGCGCCGGTAACGTCATCATGGTAGGTGCAGACCCTATGGTTATTCTGAAGGCTGAATACAGCCGATCAGGTCGTAACGGCTCTGTCGTTAAAATGAAGATGAAGAATCTGTTGAATGAGTCGGCTAAAGAGTGGGTTTATGCCGCTGATGACAAATTTGAACAAGTTTTGTTGGATCGTAAGGAAGTCACTTATTCTTACTTCGCTGATCCCATGTATGTGTTCATGGACGGCGACTACAACCAGTACGAAATCGAAGCAGAATGCATGGGCGATGCGCTGCACTATTTGGAAGACGGCATGCCTTGCGAAGTGGTGTTTTACAATGAGAAAGCCATTTCGGTTGAACTGCCAAACACGATCGTTCGTGAAGTTGTCTACACCGAGCCAGCCGTACGTGGCGATACATCCGGTAAGGTGATGAAGCCTGCCAAGTTGAACACAGGTTACGAGTTGCCAGTCGCAGCGTTTATCGAAATCGGCGATAAGATCGAAATTGACACCCGCACTAATGAGTTCAAGAAACGCGCGAACTAAATCCAGTTTGTTGCAGGAATAAAAATAGCCGCTGAAAAGCGGCTATTTTTTTGCTCGTCATACCGGCGCAGGCCGGTATCCAGTGGATTTATTAACCATGTTTTTTTGTCAGTGCATTGCACTGTCTGTTTTATTGGCTGGATACCGGCCTGCGCCGGTATGACGAACTTTTAGAGAGGCCCTTGAGCTTGCCGAAAGGGCGGTATGACAAAACCCTTTACAGTTTTTCCGAGCTATACACCGCGACCAAGCGATGTGTCTCACCTGCTTGCACGGTGATGACGTTGTCGAATGCGTTGCCGCTTTCTACGCACACCATGCCACGATGGCCTTGTGGGCCGAAGTCGCCCATCTTGTCTGCCTTCTCTGTCCATGGGTTCCATACCACCGCTGATTTACTGCCTGTCTTGGCGATACGGATGGCGCGCTTCAGGCCTTTGTCTTCGATGACGCAATCCGCCGTGGTATTCACGTACACGCGATCCACTTCGCTTTCGATGATGATGCCACCTTGTTGAGTGCGACGGGTTGTCTCGCCCACCTTGTCGATGTACTCACAGCCTTCCAAACCACGGATGGTCATGTTGCCGACATCGCTGATGTGGAAGTAGGTATGCAGTGCTTCGCCCAGTTGGAATGCGGTGTTGCCTGTGTTCTTCGTGATCAACTCGACCTTCAATGCCTTACCGACAGTGGCTTCCAGTTGCACGGTTGAAGCATGCGGCCATTGTGCTTTGGTGGTCTCGTTCTCGATGAGGCCGAAGCGGATGAAGGTGGAGCCGTCGGCCAATGCCTTGGTCTCTTGCACTTCCCACATCACGGTGCGCGCATAACCGTGGCCTGGCAATTTGCTGTCTGTCGCGTGAGGGCCGAACCAAGGCCAGCACACTGGCACACCACCACGTATGGATTTGCCCGGTACGAACTTGGCGAGTTTGGACAACCAGATGATCGGCTCTTCGCCCTTGGGTTGGAAGGTGGCGATGTGCGCGCCTTGCAGAGCGATGCTGGCTGTCGCGTGTGCGTTGTCGATTTCAGCAAATACTAATCCGCCATCTACTTCGATGAATTGCAGATGGTTGGCAACGGCGAATTTTTGGTTGAGGGCGCTAACGGTAGTCATGTTATTTCCTTGCGTGGTTGATTTTAAGAAGGGTGAATTTAGATAAGTTCGGGAGGCGGGGCGGTTTTGATGACTTCCTCCAGTGTGGTGAGTCCGGCGGCAATTTTTTGCGCGCCGCTGATGCGTAGTGGCTTCATGCCTTCGCGACTGGCTTGGTCGCGCAAATCAGCAATGTCAGTTTCGGCGGTGATACGTTTGCGCAATTCGGGTGACATCAGCAGGATTTCATAAATACCAATACGCCCCGAGTAGCCTGTCATACGGCATTCCAAGCATCCTTGAGGACGCATTAATTGCGCAGGACGTGCTGCTTTCCACGGCGCAACCAAATGATCCCACATTTCGTTATCGCTTTCGCTTAAGGGATGGGGAGTTTTGCAATGTGGGCACAGAGTGCGTACCAAGCGTTGCGCCATGATGCCCAGCACCGTGGCGTTTAATAGGTAAGAAGGAACACCCAAATCGAGCAGGCGCGTGATGGCCGCAGGCGCATCGTTGGTATGCAGAGTAGATAGCACCAAGTGTCCCGTGAGCGCGGCTTGAATCGCCATGTCGGCGGTTTGCAAATCGCGAATTTCGCCCACCATGATGATGTCGGGATCTTGTCGCATGAGGGCGCGCACGCCTTCGGCAAAGCCCAAGTCCAAGCCCTGTTGAACCTGCATCTGATTGAATGCGGGTTCAACCATTTCGATGGGATCTTCCAGCGTGCAGACATTCACTTCGGGCGTGGCCAGCGCTTTGAGTGTTGAATACAGCGTGGTGGTTTTGCCTGAACCCGTTGGGCCGGTCACCAAAATAATGCCGTTAGGCTTGGCCGTCATTTGATCCCAACGTGCGCGGTCGTCTTCGGAAAAACCTAATTCGGAAAAGTCGCGCACCAGTACTTCAGGGTCAAAAATACGCATGACTAATTTTTCGCCAAACGCGGTGGGTAGAGTGGAAAGACGCAATTCGATTTCCTGCCCGTCTTCGGTGCGCGTTTTGATACGCCCATCTTGCGGGCGGCGCTTTTCCATCAAGTCCATGCGGCCCAATAGCTTGATACGACTGGTCATCGCAGTGACTACTGACATGGGCAGTTGGTGGACTTGATGCAACACGCCGTCAATGCGAAATCGAATCAAACCAAATTCGCGGCGCGGTTCGACGTGAATATCGGATGCACGTTGATCGAACGCGTATTGCCACAGCCAATCCACGATGTGCACGATGTGCTGGTCGTTGGCATCGAACTGCTTATTGGTTTTGCCCAACTCAACCAACTGTTCGAACGAAGCTAAATTGGGAGAATCGGCGTTGACCTTGGTAGCACTTTTGACCGAGCGCGCGAGGTTGTAAAACTCTACTAAATAACGTGCAATATCGGTAGGTGAAGCAAATACGCGGCGAATGCTTTTGCGTGAGGTGTGCTTCAGGGTGGTTTCCCAATCACGCAAATAAGGCTCTGCCGTCGCCACCACCAAATCGCCGCCATCAATGCGCAAGGGCATGATGGCGAAACGGTTGGCGTAATCAATCGACATTAATTCGGTGAGGTTGGAAAAATCCACTTTGAGCGGATCAATGTGAAAGTATTCCAAGCCGACTTTTTTCGCCAGCCATTCAGTAAGCGAATCTAAAGTGAGAATGCGATGCGGCGCGAGTTGCGATTTCCAGTTTTTTTCTGCAATGACCACCAGCGGATGTACCTGTTGACCATGGATGCGTCGCTCGGCAATCAGTGCATCCGCTTCTTCGCGGCTCACCATGCGGTCACTGATTAACATATCCAGAACTTCGGATAATTTCAGTTTATGTTCAGGAACATCGTGAGCGGCCATGTCTATGCAGAGGTAAAAAAGTGAGCGGACTATACCGTTATCGCGTTAGCCGTTCAATCAATTTGGTAGTCCCGTTTAGGATTCAAGCAACAAATAAAAACGACACCGCGAGGGTGTCTTGGTTGAGAGGGGAATTGGCCTTGCAGGCCGCGCATTCGCCTGCATGCGAATGCCGCTACGGGCTACCCACAGCACGCAGGTGCTGTGGGCTTAACGCCCTTCGCCCCCCGTCCGTACCGGACGGTGATTCAATTTCCGCGCACTTCAATGCAACAAATAAAAACGACACCGCGAGGGTGCTTAAGTTTGTGAGGGAATTGGCCTTGCAGGCCGCGCATTCGCCTGCATGCGAATGCCGCTACGGGCTACCCACAGCACGCAGGTGCTGTGGGCTTAACGCCCTTCGCCCCCCGTCCGTACCTGACGGTGATTCAATTCCCGCGCACATCAATGCAACAAATAAAAACGACACCGCGAGGGTGTCGTTTTTATTTGTTGGTGGGGTGGGGGGAATTGAACCCAAACCACCCGAAGTTATATTGTTAGCTAGAAATTTGAGTAAATGGCAAGGTGCGAATTTCGCTAATACCCCCATAAATACCCCCAGCCAGTTTTTTTATAGCGTTTGCTATGCCTACGTATTCAAATGCCTGACGGTGAATGCTAACAGGTTTGTGGAATTTGGAGCAATTGAGCCGCATGGACAATCATGGCGCTAACAAACATCAGCAATTTTTATTGCTCGCTCATGTGGGTTAGTCCCTTGGTCGTGGCAGCCCGTTGTGCCAGTCTGAACTCAATTGGCTACGTACTGCTATATTGGGCAGGCCGTGCTAGGAGCTTAGACACTTCGAGCCATTTTCGGCCATCGCCAATCTTTAGTTCCAAAGAGATTTTGTATCCTGCCCAGCACCCCATAGATGTAATCTGTAGCAGTTCAGACTTGACCTGACAGAACTTGTCCGATGTTCGGCTAAAGTGGACATCGAAAACAAAAAAATCTACTTCCAATTCCGCCTCATAGCGGTCATCAGGCTTTCCGGAAAGCATATCTTCAAAGTTTGAGTAGGCATCGATGAGTCATTCTAGCGCACGACGCAATGATGCAGAGACATTGAATATGTACGTATGTCCGCCAATAGTCCGCGACAAGCTGACGTACTGTTGCGACTCGAGGACAGACAGTGAGTGATCAATGAAAAATTGATTTTCGTTGAGGTGGGCAGCGATGGCCTCGTTGTCCTGCAACTTGTGATTGACCACCGCGAGTGCAACGTTCTGCACCTTCTTTGCGTACTCCTCAATGTACGCCTGACCATACTGCTGAAAGCCATAAGTAGTGATCCTGAAGTGCGGCAAGCCGTCGCCCAAGTGACGCGAAACATCAATCAAATTCGCGCGTTCGAGCATTTCAAAGGAGTCATCCAGTTCTTGTTCACTGACTCCATCCAGTTCCATTGACTTCTGAAGATCGGGACCATTAATGAGGTCGTGACCATCTGAGAGAGCCAACTGGCATGCGACCTTAAGTACGAGGTTGTCGATTCGTGCAAGACCGCCGATTTTGCGGATTGGAGAGGTGACATAGCCAGGAAGCTGACCAAGCGGAGGTTTGCTGGACGTTCCGGTTACTGCCGACACAATGCGATTGAAGCTCTCGTCGTATGCGGCGAGATCAGGAATCTTTTCCCATACCGTTGACGACAAGGCCGCCGGAACGGTGCAGTTGTCGAGCACGATGGGAATGAGTTTACTTCCCGAATTGACGCGCTTCACGAAGGCAGCATTCAGTTCTTCTCGCACCCATGGCTTTTCAACGCTGTTGGTCGACAAGACGACCAGCACCGCTGTAGCTTGGCGCAACCCTTCTTCAAATATCTTGTCTACCAAGCTGTCGCCGGGCAACATTTCCCATTTATCAAGCCACGCATCAATTCCGGAGGCACGGAGGCGCGCCGCGAATGCCAATACAAAGCGATCCTTGTCCTCGGAAGCATGGCTTATAAAAACTTTTGGAGACATAGTGGTGGCTTTCAACGACTAACGTTTGAATTAAGGTGCACCGTGTCCCGCTTGATAGATGGATTAGGCGGCATTCTTGCTCCCAACTTCGGACTTGTTTTCTACGGAGTAGATCGTGCGCTTGCCTTGTAGAAGTGCCTGCGCCTCCTTGCGGAGTATCTCAATTTGTTGGTCGATGAGCTTGACGTACTCTTCAAACGTGGACTGAAAGTTTGGATTGACATTCAGCTCCGGCTCGGGCCCGACCAATGGTCGAATCTCCTTGGCAACCCGTCTCGCGTTGAGTAAGGCTTCGAACGCGGCATCCCCGTGAACGTTTTCGAAGGGCACGCGAAGAATGGCTTCTACCAACTCCAAAAATCGCGTAGCTGGTTCTGCGGGATGACCGTACGGCCATCGTTCAAGCTTTCGTTTCTCGAGCCGAGCCTCAATCGCACCATCTCGAAGGTGAACCAACAGCCTCGCTAGTCCAAGTAGTTCGGTTGCCTCGCGCTCGCACTCTTGTAGCCGACCGCGACGAACTTGCCAAACGACAAAGTACGCGCCCACAACAATGGCGATGGAACCTACGACTGCCTGCGCCCATGCTGCGACATCGGCGCTTGTGAGATTGGTTAAGAGGCAGAGATTGTTCATGGCTATGGCAGATTCCGATTACGCCTAACGTTAAGTTGAGGGGCAGACGCGGGCTGCTTCGGGGCAGTCCAGTTTGAACGTTAGGCTAGCGCTTATTTTCCACACAGTGAGCAGCGACCAGGTGCTGGCGAGAAATTAACGGCAGACAGAGATTCCATTACAGCTCTTTTTTCAAGAACGCTACCGGTTTCAATCTTTTTGATTGTTTTTATAAATTCCTCCTTTTCTGCATCGGTCAGCAGATTGAAGGCTTTAAGCATATTTACAAGTTTTGCATTCATATTTATATCTCCTTAGAAATTTCCGCAACCGTCACACGGTGTCGGTTTTGAGGTGGATGGAACCAATTTGCATATATGACAAGTTTGCTTGAAATACATCAGAGCTTCATGTGTGGCATAGCGTTTTTCTTTGTCAGTGATTGACTGCGCAATATCTTTAAATTCCTGCCTTTCATTTTCCTCTTTGGCTTTTTTGTATTCCTCCTCAATGTTTGATGGAGAATGATCTGCCAACCATTTCCATCGGTTAAACAAAGCTGTGTTGGCACGAATGGAATCAATGGCTGACTCATAGTTTTCGTCCCATCTGGCAACTATTGACCAAGTTGAGAGAACGAGTTGAATGGTTCCCACAATTCCTGAAATGACAATAAAAGCGGGAACGGATTTTGAATCTGCTCCAAACGAGAGAACAACACCTCCAACTATTACTGGAACAACAATACCCAGAAAAGTTATCCATGTCCGAAGAGTCTTTAACTTTGAGGCGCGTCGCTCAAAAATGCGAGTGGTTCCATAAGCGTAGTAAGCATGGTCACTACACTCCTTAATAACTGCTGCTAGATCCATAGACACTCCATGATTTTAAGCGCTAACGTTTGACATAACCGGCTGGAGTGGCCTTATCGCGCCAGTCCGTATTGATGGAGGGTTAGTCACCTGCGTGATAGAACTGACAACATAGCTGTCTTGCTTAGGTCAGGAACTCTTCCAGAAGTACCAAGTGTTTTTACCATCGCAATTCTCATCTGCACTTGTGGTTCTTCATATTCCATAAATTCAAGCCCAAGCACATTCAAAGAAGTCACAGAAGCTTGGTCTTTATGCGCATTTAGAAAGTCTTGCTTCAAGTGATCAGTGGTAGGCACTTCCCCACGATCCACGATGTGCAAGACTCCTCCTGCCTTTAAGACTGCGTCGGCCAGTTCGTACGCTTTGTTTTGTACTCTCAAACGGTACTGGCCACTGCTGCCAATCGACAAATGTTGAATGTTCTTGCAGTTCCCTCTTTCAAGGTGCGTGCCCACGAGCCAAACCGTTATTGCATCAATTTTCCCGAGCGAAAGCAGATAATCAGATAGGAATTCATCTGAGAGTAGGTCGGACTGCAACAAAGTGACTTGGCTTTTGGTTTTTGGCGCGATAGGGAGATAGGTAAATTGGTGCACTTCACCTATCGTGTGCAAGGTCGTACGATCCAGTAGCTCAACGGTAAAACCAGCTTCTCTAAGTGTCTTTTCAGTCTCATGAAGGCAACTTAGATTTTCATCAATCCCAATGACGCGAAATTCTGAATTTGAATTAGCTTGCAAGATTGCTTTCAAGCCTCGTCCGTCACCACAGCCTATGTCAAGCAGCGTTGCCGGGGTGTTCATTTTTACTTTCGTGGCCATCCATGCGTAACAACCCTGGCTTTCAAAGCAACTAGAGTTAGCCGTCCATTTTTTCACGTAGGCATCGTGCTCGGTCTTTAGTCTAACGGCGGGCTTCGCGGCATCTAAACCCAAATGACAATTCTTGAATTTCAACCCACTGCCGCAGCGGCACGGATCGTTTCTTCCTATTTTTGCCAAGTTGCAACTCCTCATTTATAAGGGGGCTACCAGTAATTAGGCAGACGCACCGGTCCGCATTATTGGTAATAATGCTGCGTGCATATTTTCGATAACCAATTGAATCATTTGAAGGCGCTCAAATTGATCTGTCCGCATATGCATAAACATTAAGGACAGGCGAAGCTTAGGCCGCATTAAACATCAAAGCAATATGCCAAAAGGTATAGATAAGGCCAATGTATTTATTGAACGACCGCTATTGGGACAAGATCGAAAATAATTGAGAAACCAAACAACAGTCCGGAACGGCCGAGCAAGAGACAGGCTGGTTCTAGGCCATAGCGACCAATTCTCATGCGTTGGCATCTGGTAGCTTAGCCGACCAGCAGACATCAACGTAGAGCTTGAGGGATGCGGAGCCGGCTTGTCGGCAGAGCGTCCCTCTCGAAGTGATTGTTAGTTCATAACGGTTGAGATTGAATAAACCGATATTCTTGCGTGCGTCCCTGAAAACCCCAAGAGTCAGCGCGCACATCATGGATGACGATGTAACTTGCTGGAGTAATTGGGCCAAGAAGTGCTTCAAAATCAGCGAACACATTTTTTACGTATTTTGCCTTCTCTGCCTTTGTGTTTGTTCCATCGGTAACTTTGATGTCTAAATAGAACGTAACAGCTTTTTCCTCGCTAACGCGCGTACCGCCAACAAACCAATTGTTGGGCGGTATGAAACTCACCTCGATGGAGGTAACTTCAGGTTTTTTTCCCAGTACCTCGCTCGTGTGCTTCATCAGCACTGCGACGATTTTTTCCGCAGTTTCAGCGGACTCAGGGGTGGAAACTCTTACGTTCAGGTATGGCATGTAGTTTTCCTTGTGAGAACTAAGGGGCACGCTTTAGCGTCCCTCTCGAAAGTAGGGTCAGGCTGGATTTGCGTTGCATTTTTTTGCATCACGCTGATCTCGCAACTGCTCGATACGCTTGTTGGCACTTTCAAGTGCGGCGCTCTTTTCCATATTATTTCCGATTCCGAAGTCGCCGAGAATAGCGAGCACATCACGCCCGCTGAACTCACTTTCCTTATTCACATGGTCGATAAAGCCGCTGACCTTTGCCATTTCAAGATTAACTTCTCTGCACGTCATGGACTCTTTCTCATAACTTGTCAGTATGCCTTGCCGACCATAGGTTTTTGTCGCACACCCCTGAATTGACACCAGAGCGAGGATGAATGTCGGAAGAATGACTATATGTTTCATTTATTTCTCCTTGTTAAAAAACAGATTGCCCCTACGGTCTAAAGAAAATGTGAGAGGTTGCGCGCTTTTGCGCAGCCCCTCTTGACTGACGGGGTGGGCATCACAATCACAGCGGTCTTGCGTCAATCCGCCGCGTTGCCTTGAAGGAACTTGATCAACGCCTCCTTGTTTTAAGAACAAATGGCGTCAATACTTCTGGGGGATGGAATCTGTTTATGCTTCCTGTTTAGGCCACTTCCAGGCATACGAGATAATTAGTAAAAGTAGAACGACTTCTACAACAGCGCCAAACGCCATATGCACCCAAGACTCTCCTGCCAAATTGAACAAAGTGAAAGGAATATAAACCGCACCCACGATTATGTTTGTCCAACGATTTACTTTAGCTGCCAAGGCAACGGAGATGAAAATCATAAGAGCTGGAATGGTTACCGAAGCCAACCCTATCAATAGAGCGACTTGTGTAATGTCAAATACAAACATTTTCCCAGCCATAATTTCCTCTATGGAGCCCGGCATATATAAATGGAAATAATCTACATAGATGTAGAGAAACATAAAACTCGTCCACAGTGCCGCAAGCTTCAGCTTCACATTGACCTCGATGTCATTCAACGCCATCTGCTGTTCATTCATAATTTTTTCCTTTCTTAACGATATTAAAAATAGTGCTTACTGCACCCGATAACCACTTTCCATTTGGCATGTCCTTGCTCTATCGCTTTCATCTGCCCGACTCCTTCTGGGTCGTGGTGCCGCACATCGCGACGACTATTTGGTGAGAGTCATGAACGATAACTTGCTTACTCCGGCCTTCTGGGCGATCGCCATCACTTGGGCCACGCGCCCATAGTTCACATTCTGATCGGCCTGAATCTGCAGCTGGAACTCGGGGTTGTCGGATTTGATTGCCAGCATTTGCGCGAGGGCGGCCTCATCTACGGGGTTTGCATCCATGGACACGCTGCCCTGCGAGTCGATGATCAGGCTGGAGCTGTCAGGCTTGTCCTTTTGCTGCAACGACTCGGTTTGCGGCAACTTAATCTTGAGCGCTTGCGGTGCCAGCAAAGGCGCTGTGATGATGAACACCACCAGAAGTACCAGCATCACGTCCACCAGCGGCGTGACGTTGATCTCGCTCATCATGTCGCCGTCGTTACTTCCCATCGCCATGGCTTACCCCTTGAAGTTGTGTTTGAGCGCGAGGCGCACGAAGTCGTGCGCGAAGTTCTCCAGCTCGGTGATGCGCACTTTGAGGCCGCGCAGGAAATAGTTGTAGGCCAGCACGGCGGGCAAAGCGGTAGCGATGCCGATTGCAGTGGCAATGAGCGCTTCGCCAATGGGGCCGGCCACCACGTCGAGAGAAGCGGAGCCGCTGGCACCGATTTCTTGAAGCGCATGCATGATGCCCCACACCGTACCGAACAGACCTACGAAGGGGGCGGTAGCACCGATGGTGGCGAGTTCGGCTAGACCGCGTTCGTGATAACGCTGAATATTCTGCACCTGTTGGCGCATCTGGCGTTCCAGTACTTCCTGCGGCGCACCGGTATGCATCAGGTCGTGACGCTCGGAGTTAAAGGCCTTTAGTTCTGCGAATCCAGCTTGCGCCAATGTGGTGACATCGCCCACGCCATGAGCTGCGTGCTGCGCAGCCTGTTGCCAGTCCGATGCCGCCCAGAACGATTGCTGGAATTCTCGGTTGCGCTTCTTGTCCTGCAACTGGCGCTTTAATTTATAGAAAGCGATTGACCAGGTGGCGATGGACAACAAGATCAACAGCAGCAAGGTGCCGGAGACGACTGGGGAATTGATGGAGAAAAGGTCGTTCATGCTTCATCCTCTAAAGAAAATTTGATAGGAACTAGGAATTTCTGTGTTACAGGTTGGCCGAAACGGAGCGCGGGCGAGAACTTCCACGTCTTGACTGTCTGGATGGCAGATTTGTCGAGGATGTCGTAGCCGCAGCTTTTGTGCAGTGTCACTTCTCCGGCGCGGCCTTCAGCCAGCACCTCGACATCCAGCACAACGGTGCCGTGATAGCCCATGCGCCGCGCCACCATGGGGTACGGCGGCTTGGGGTTGGTGAGATAGTCGGCACGGTAGTCCGGCTCCGCATCCAGTTGCACCGGGGAAATCGGTGTCACATCCTGCGGCGCAGCCTGTTCCTGCGATGCTGCCTGTTCTTGCGGCTTGACCACCTCGTCGGTGGGCAGTGGATCGAGTTCGCGCGGCTTGGGTTTGGGCTGCGGGGTAATGTCGTCCTGCTGCATCTGGGCATTGGCGAAAGAAATCGACATTTCATTCAGTATCACCATGGGCGGCTCGGGGCTGAACCAGTAGAAGGCGAACACTGAGAGGTGCAGCAGGGCAGCTTGCAGAAAAGCCGCAGCCGGGCCCATGAAGCGCTGAATCCTTGTGCGAATCGATCCGGACTGAGCAGGTGAGTACACATGCCATGCACCTGGGCTATGGCGGTGTGCAAAGTGGGAGTCATTCTCCTGAATTAGTTGTAGCATTTTGAACAGATGACCAGAAATATATTGCTGTTTGGATGAGGCATGGCGATACAAATTGCGGGCAATACGGCCATCACGATTGTCTTATCTGTAATGCATCGAATAGTGCGAATTGTCATCTGGATACCACTACCGATTGCGTTCCTCCCGAGTCCCGAGATTGGTTTCGTTGGCGCGGTCATATCCAGCCTTGCTGTACTGCTTTAAGAACAGCACGAGTTCTATCCCTTACTCCGAGCTTCGAGAGCAGGTTGGATACATGGTTTTTGACGGTCCCTTCAGTAGTTCCAATTGCATTGGCGATCTCCCGATTATTCCAGCCACTTGCGAGCAGACGGAGGATCTCCAACTCGCGCTTGGTGGGCGTTTCGGCATAGTCATCCGGCTCACTGTCAGTAAAGAGCGACAGTCGATCGACGATGCTCTCTGTCAGGGCAGGGAGAAAAAGGCTGTCGCCATTTGAGACGTGACGGATCGCATCGGCCAGTCTTTCCGGCGAGATGTCTTTCAGCAAGAATCCCTTCGCACCGGCATGCATTCCCTGAAGCAGAGCTTCATCATCGTCGAAGGTGGTAAGCAGAATGATGGGCAGTAGCATGTTATTGGCGCTCAAAGATTGAACGACCTGAATGCCGGACATGACTGGCATGCGTATGTCGAGCAGCAAAAGGTCAGGTGCAAGGCTGGCAACGAGAGACAAGGCCTCTTCGCCATTTGTGCCTTCTGCGATGACCCGTATGTCCTCGGTAAGGTCAAGCAAGCCGCGAATGCCGGCGCGCACCAATGCCTGGTCATCAACAAGTACGACTCGAATCATTTGCGATCCTTTCTGGGAACGTCAATCTTGATGGCACACCCCTGATCCTTCAGGCTGGTGACCAGCATGGTTCCTGCGAGTTGATCTATTCTTTCTTGCATGCCAGTTAGTCCGTTTCCGGCGGGGATGTTATCGAAGCCTGCGCCATCGTCCTTTATTGAAAGATGCAGCGACTCGGCATCATGCCCAAGCGCTATCCAGATGTTATTGGCATTGGAGTGCCGGAGAGTGTTGCTCACCGCTTCCTGGATACATCTGAGAAAAGCGTGCTGCACCTCATTGGGGGCTTCCCATCCGGCTTGAATTTCAAGATGAATGGCAGGATAGGGGATGCTGGACTGCAAAGAGTGCAGCAGATGTGCCAAGTCGTCCCTAGGCTCTTGGCGAAGTACGCTGACTATCTTGCGGGCTTCAGCGAGCAGATCCTTTGCGATCTTGGATGCAGTCGATATGTGCGAGTCGTTTTTGTCCTGGCTGGTGCGGCTGGCCAATTCAAGCTGCAGGTTCAAGGCAACTAGGTGATGCCCCATCACATCGTGAAGCTCTCTGGAGATGTTGAGCCTTTCTTCGACCCGACTTTTTTCCGCTAACGAATGCCTTGCTGCAAATAGCTCCATATTCAATCGCGCCAATTCCCTGCGATGCCGAGCTTCATCCGCTGCCAGCCAGCCGATGGTGAATGCGAAAAATTGCCAGGTGACGACGATAAGTGCGGTGATGCCGATCAGGAGAGCAGGAGGGAGAGATTCGAACTCGCTTACTTTTGCAAAGAGCCCTGACTCATAGATGAGCCATGTCCAAGGCAAGGTAAGCAGCGTCTGCGCGGCCATCCATTTGATCGATTGTTCCCGCTTCATGACCAGCGGAATTTCGGCGGCAACCACATACATCAGAGCTGCATCGCCAACACACATCGAGACTCCCATGGCTGCCGCGAGCTGCAGTCCCAGCAGAATGAAATGGTGCTTTGAGGGCGTGCTCACCGGGATGTTTCGCATGTTGATCCAGAAGCAAGGGCCGAATACGAGCAGCGACACGATGGCGACGGCATCCTTCCAGTCTCCTGGGGGCGTGGCCTCCATGGGGACCGGCTGAGCGGCGAACATGGCGATCATCCCGATGGGATACATCAGCCATGCCAACATTCCGGCGATTCTGAGTAGCTGGACTACGGTGAGTTTTTTCATGGTGTGAATATAGATGAGTAATGCCCTATCGGCATGTGCCGGAAGTCATGCATGACTTCCGGCACATGCGCAACGACGGCGGATTGTTGAAAATCGCATCATGTGATTCCGGCCAATCCAGCCGGTCATTTTGGTTTCCCCCAGTTTTGTCCGGAGAAAAAGGTATGAGCGCGAAATTCAATTTGAGTTATCCAAGATGTTGTCCATTTTGCAGATCGAAAGATTTGAAGCTGCTTGAGCTCGATAAGGATGCCTGGAGTGTGGAGTGCAGGAATTGTCAGGCAATCGGGCCTATCAAGTCCACAGCAAACGAAGCCATCTTAGGCTGGAACAGCGAAATAGCAGTTGCTGGCTGAGTTGGTTGAAGAATCACTCCGGCTGTCATCTGCGAGCCGGACGAAATCGGGTTCGTCGGCAACGGGCAATCGAGGGCTAGGACATTCAAGAACAGGAGGCGGGAATTGGATTCGAGAAAAACGATAGTCGAAAAGTCACAGGAGGGTTTCTGCCTCTTTGTCGCAGGCGTGTGGCGTACGTTTTAAGTAGTCTAGAAAGTTAAGTCACACATATCTCAAAAGGGAATCAAAATGAATGCAAAAGCGATATTTGTTACGGCTGCACTCTGTTGTTCGGTTGCAGTTCATGCGGCGGAATGGACAATCACCGGAACCGTACTGGAAAAAGGCACGCAACGTCCCGTACCCGGAGCGACAGTCACCTTGCTAAAAGGGGCTGCCGTAGTGACTGATAAGAATGGGCAATTTCTGTTTACTGTGCCGACGGCTGGAAGCTACAGCATGACAGCTAGCAGTCTCGGCGAAACAGCGACACAGGTAGTCGATGTCATTGAGGGAGCGCCCGTGCCTGTGCCAACCCTATATCTGCGCGTGCAAAAGCCGATGCGCGAGATGGTGGTAACGGCACAGCGTGCGCCAGAACGGGTTGGAAAAAGTGTGATTGGCGGCGAGACTTTGCGCAAACTTGCCGGTTCCAGTGGGGACCCTCTGCGCGGACTGCAGACGATGCCCGGCGTGGCTTCAGTGAGCGGGAGTAGTGCCCCTGCGGTGCGCGGCTCAGGCCCCGAAGATAATGTGTACTATGTCGACAGTCTGTATGTGAGCAAGCTGTTCCATTACGGGGCTGTCAGTGTATTCAATCCCGATCTGATTCAAGATTTCAATCTGTATTCCGCCGCATTCGGCCCACATTTTGATGATGCGACCGGTGCCGTGATAGACGTTGCTTTGCGCGAGCCGCGCAAAGATCGGCTGGGTGGCAAGGTCAACATCAACATGATGGGGGCGGACTTTCTTGTGGAGGGGCCGCAAGACACTGATAAGTCCTTTTACTTCGCGGCGCGACGTAGCTATGTGGATCTACTTATCAAGCAGATCGAAGAGGACGGTGTAACGTTTCAAATGCCGGACTATTGGGACTATCAGGGTAAATATCTGTGGCAAGTGAACGAAGCCAACAAACTGGCCCTTCATTTGCATGGGGCAAGCGATACCCTGAACGTCAAAGTGGGGCAGAACTCTGATCTGGGGCAACAGGAACCGGTTCTGGCGGGGAACCTTGCGCTGGCGGAGGATAACTCCGTTCAGGCGGTGACGCTGGATAGCGTCTTGTCGTCTTCGACTTTCAATAAGCTGGTGTTCGAGCACACGACGGATCGCTCCAGTAAGCGCATCGCCGCTGCCGGGACATTCTCCTACTCACAGGAAAATCTGATCCTGCGCGATCAAGTGCGTCAGGAGATCGGGCCGGGGCATGAATTGTCGCTCGGGGGGGAATTGAGCAATGCACGAGTGAAGCTTGACGCTGATTTCAAGAATGCACCCTGTACTCAGTTCGAGCCGAATTGCGATTTGACCAGCGCGACACGCAAGCGGCTGGTCGAAGGGTTCAGCAGCAATTCGTGGAGTCTGTCGCTTCAGGATCGCAAGCGCGTGCTGGATTCCCTGACGCTAGTCGGGGGGGTGAGACACAGCAATGACGGATACTTGCACCGGAAATATACCGAGCCGCGTGTTGGTGCGGAGTGGGAATGGAGTGCGGATACATTGCTGACGGCGGGCTGGGGCAAGCACAACCAGATGCCGACCGGGGAGCAGATGATACGGGTCTTCGGGAATACGAACCTGGACCACATTCGCGCCGAGCATCGGACTGTCGGAATACAGCAAAAGGTGGATGCCGACTGGAACTGGAAGGCCGAAGCGTATTACAAAAAATTGAGCAACCTCGTGATCAGCGACCCGCAACTCAATTACATCAATGCCGCGAGCGGCAAGGCGTATGGACTGGAACTCCTGATCAAGAAAGAAGAGACAGACAATCTCTCCGGCTGGTTCGTGCTGAATCTGGCGAAGTCGCAACGTCGCAATGACGTGACAGGGCAGGAGTTTCGCTTCCAGCATGACCAACCGGTCAACGCCACCCTGGTGGGAAATTACAAGCTCTCGGATGACTGGGCGCTGGGGATGAAATGGAACTACCACTCTGGCATACCATACACGCCCATTCTGGGAACGAATGGCACGTATGCGGATGGTCGGCCCATCCCGCTTTATGCCGGGGTGAACTCGGGAACCCTGCCAGTCCACCACCAACTTGATCTACGCTTGGATCGCAACTACCTGTTCGACAGTTGGAAACTCAACACCTATTTCGAGCTAAACGATATTTACCAGCGCAAGAATGTGGTCGGTTACAGCTACGACCCCACTTATACAAGGCGTAAACCGGTATATGACTTTGTCCTGTCGTTCGCCTTTGGCGTGCAGGCGGAGTTTTGATCGTGAGGGCGATGTCTATGGCTGTTTTGTTCAATCATGTTCGAGGAAAGGGAATGTCAATCATGTCGCCAATGCATTTGATCGCAGTCTTGTGTATCGCCTCGCTCACCGGGTGCGCCTCTTTGCCGGGTTCGGTGACCGAGCAAATCGAGGGGCGACGGGTTGAGTATGTCATGACAAAGAACGGACCTGATGTTGTCGTATTCGAGAACGGGCTGTGCGGCCAACTGCACTGGTGGGCCAAGGTCTATCCGGAAATTTCCAGAAGCAGTTCGGCATTTGCCTACAATCGACCAGGTTATGGAAGGAGTGACAAGGCGGCCACCCCGCGCGACGGACAGCATGTGGTGGATGAACTGCGGGGCCTGCTAAAAGCCAAAGGTCTGAATCCGCCCTATATCCTCGTCGGACATTCTCTTGGCGGGCTGTACATGCAGCTATATGCGCGGCTTTATCCCGATGAAGTCCGCGCACTTATTCTAGTGGACTCGACTCACCCCTCGCAATTTAAGGGGAAGGGCAATCCAGAGCATTGGCCGACGGGACTCAATACGGCTATGCGAATGTTGTTGTCGGAGAGTGGAGAGCGGGAATTTGATGCGATTAATTCGACAGGAGAGCAGATATTGAATTTGCCGACATTTACCGGAAAGCCAGTGATCGTGTTGAGTCCCGAACAACCCCTGCGAGAGGAGTTGGAGCTTGCACAAGACATTAACGAGAAACGTAAGGATCTCATCAGGCTGTATCCGGGAGCTAAGCAAGTGTGGGTGGACAGCGGGCACGACATGCCCTTGGAAAAACCGGAATCTGTTGTGGCCGCAATTCGCGAGTTACTTCCTGAAAGCAGTTCACCCGCGCAGGCGAATGCTGATGCGGATGCAAAGTCGGCCGGACGTGGGGTAAGGTTTGATTCGGAATGATGCATGGATTGTGTTTTCCCTGGGGAGTTCTGGGTGTTTATAGGTGGAGGATTTATGCAAAGCAATAGTTTTGAATGCAGCGTCCGGATCTGGCGATATTCCACGCCAGTTTGTCAGACACTTTTGCCGTCCAATTTTAGTTAGGCGTTACAGGAGCCCCCATGCGCGTCATCACAACCATAGCAGCCGTGCTGATTTGTAGTGCCTTCGCCGGATGCGCGAGCACAAAAGTCGAAACCACCGGAACTTCCATGAAGACACCTCTGTGTCAATCCAACGGCGACCGAATATCTGTCGTCGGCTTTTGGCAAGCTAAGTGGCGTCCCGACCAAAAGGAGCCTGAAGCGCGCGAAGTTGCAGCAGCACGCGGCATCGAGGACTTCTTCGCCTCAACACCATGCATCGGAAAGGCAGAAGTCCGCCGACTGACTGGGAGAGAGCCGACTGACAAGACGTCAGACGCAGAACTTGTCAGATTGGCAATGATCTCGACATCCCGCGTTGACAGAGTGCTGCTGATCACGGTGCGTGAACTTGGTCCAAAGTTGCTGGTCGGCATACCTGTCATTGTCGAAGGCGGGACAGAAGTGGTACTGGAGATTCGAGAGATTGACGCTCACAGTTCTCAAGCAATCGCCAACTTCAAGACTCATTGGCAAAACGGCGGCACGTTCGTCGTCAAGGGTGTCGCCACACTGCCGAGTGACATGAAGTCCGCTCTTCAAGCCGCTCTTATGACGGGTCAGGCGGCGCGGTGACGCCTAACCACTCGTTCAACCGGACCCGCTACGGCTGGCCCCGTAAGCCCGGCTAGAGGCACATTGTGCATCATCTCAATCCGAGCTTACGGTGCTTGCCTCCACGGGAGGATTAACTCGAACATTCATCATAGGAGAGACTTAATTGAAGAACAAAGTCGTAGTAGCGTTAACTGCTACCATCGCAATTGCTGGTTGCGCTAGCAGTATGGACAGCGCATTGTTCAGCAATGCTGCCAAGGTTCATATCTTTACGCCAGCAGAACAAGCCGAAATGACACCCGATGGTGCGATTAAAACGATGATTCCCCCATCCGAGATTCGAGAGTATTTTAAGAATGCGGGTAAGGTTACCAAGCCAACGGGAGCGGTGAACTACTGTGGCGCAGGTTTATCGTCACTCGTTCAATCCCGAAGAAATGCGGCACTCGCTGCCATCGAAAGAGCCTGTGGCGGCAAAGATCAATTCACAATTCGGCGTGAAGGGAGTGGCTATATTGAAGTTAGCCATGTGGGAAATGTTAGGATCGGGAGCAACTGTAATCGACCGATGTCAATCTATTTCAGGTGCAAAGGTGCGCAACCTAAGCCAGAGTAGTTTCTGGCGAGTAGTGAAAGCTTAGAAAACCAACCATTCGCTCAGGTTCGCTCCTCCTTAGATGTAGAAGTTGCGGTCTCGATTTTCCGCTTTGGGTTAGCAAGCTTCACAATCAGCTCCTATGAACGACCGCTAATGAAAGTGAAGCGGGCATCGATACGATTCAAACTGACACACCAATCATACAACCGCCACAGCCCGTTCAGGTCAAGGATGCGACAGGCAGTAATTCGGCCATAGCAGCCGGTCGATGAATACCTCGCACGCTTCCGCTACGTGCCATAAGGAGACATTCGTACCCGTCCGTACTAATATGCATATGCTGAACAATAAATTCGGGAAGTTCCAATGAATCAATTGCATATTGTAAATATGCATTCCACACCATTATCAATAGTACAGACCGGTGAGCCTGTCTAATAACTGTTAGGCCCTCGAAAGATATGCATGCCTTTAGTGATTTAGTCCAACGCAGCACAGCGTTTAGCCTCAATGCACTGGAGGTCGCTCAGAACAATGTGATTGAGGGGTTTCAAACTAGCGCCGCTACCTCCTTGGTAAAAGCCGCTCAGATGATTCAGTTACAAAAGGCCATCTCTGCTGTTGGTATGTTTTCAATGTTCGACGCAATCCTTCAGGATCAGTTGCAATGCCCCAATGGCTTTAAGGGGGCTGCAGCATTGCTAGAGGCTAAGGGGGAGAGCCTGCTTAATGAAAGGTTTTCTGATATACAGTTGGCCATTAACGTTCTAAAACACGGCAATGGACGAAGCTATGATGCTCTGGTTCAAAAAGCAGGCACATTACCGTTCAGAGTAAAACAACCGGGCGAAGCCTTTTTTAACGAAGGTGACGTGGACGAAGTCTCAACCTTAGTCGAAGTCGATGATTCATTCGTGTTACTTTGCGCAGAGGTTATTCATGATGTTTCGGTCTCCATCCTTGGCGCCTAACCTTGCATTCAAGAGGGACGCGCTGAAGCGCGCCCCTTAATTTAACGTTAGGCCTCATAGGAGAAGCAATGCAAACACCAACCAACCTGCCGGAAGCACTGCAGTACATCGCCAAGCAGCAACAAGAGAAGATTGCTTCCCAAATCACCGAGGCACAATTGAAACTGCTGACGGTTTCGTATGACAAGGCTGCTAGCTACACGACCGTCATTATCTTTGGTGGCTACGCCGGCATGTTCGCACTTTGGCAGTTATCCAAAGAGTTTCTTTCCAAGGAGCAGGCTCTTTGGTCAGCACTCTTGGTCCTTGTCTCACTGTTGTCCTTCGTCTTATTTGAAGTCCTCAAAATGATTCTTGTAACACGCTCAGTGTTCAAGAAGCTTGCTGTATTACGAGCGCCTGGAGTTCGAGGCGATCCGCAACGACTTTTGGCTGCACTTACCGAGCTTGAAGAATCACAACACGCAGGACTTGGTGGGTTCTTAGTCGCTTGGGCAATTACTGTCGCGGTCGCGCTTGGTGGAGCAT
>JABFSI010000132.1 GCA_013140695.1 Sideroxydans sp.
GTGCTGCACTAACAGGCGGGTTTGGTGTGGCGCAAGTGGCGGCAACGACTTGCACGGGTTACGCACAAGGTGGCGCACGCGTAACGAATGCAGCTGGAGTGGGCTTCGCTGGCGCGGCAGGTCCGATGACCGTACCTGTGGTGACGCAAATTGCGAATCATCTTGCGGCGGTTGGGGGTAGTTTTTCGGGTGGCGAAATTGTCTATGTGTTGGCGGGTGCGAACGACATCTTTGTACAGCTAGGAACGGTGGGGGCGGGTGCCATCACACCAGCAACGGGTGTAGCGGCAGTAGGTCTTGCCGCAGATGAATTGGTTGCGCTTATTAATACGCAAATTATCGCCAAGGGCGCCACGCGTGTCGTTGTGTTAAATGTCCCAGACATCACGGCCACCCCTTTTGGTGCAACGTTAGCGGCGGCTTCGAAAGGCTTGCTAGGTTCAATGGTGGATACATTTAATGCGCAACTAAAAGCAGGCTTGGCGGGTAATGCGAAAGTGTTGTTAGTCGATGTTAATACGGCAAACAAAGACCAAATTAACAATCCCGCAATTTATGGTTTGACCAATGTGACTGCGATGGCCTGCGATATGACGGTGCCAATTCAAGCCCCTGCGGCATTCAACGCAACCTCTTTGGTGTGCAACACAACTAACGTGATTGCTGGTGATACCAGTCACTACTTGTTTGCGGACGGTGTGCATCCCACGCCCTATGCGCATTTATTAATTGCGCGACTTGTCTCTAAAGAGATGGCTGTTAAAGGTTGGATATAAGCGATAAGACATCGCCTATCTCAAACAAAAATCAATACATTGAATTTAAGGAGACACCATGAAAAGCATTTTGAAAATAGTTGCTGTCACCGCTTTAGCATTCACTGCGAGTGCAGCTATCGCGCAGGGCTGGTCGGTCAAAGTGGGCGTGAACAAACTCACCCCTAAAGTCAGCAGTGGTGACATGACTGCGCCTACCTTGCCGGGTACTAAATCGGATGTCGGGCCAGATACCCAACCCATCGTTGCACTGGGTTATCAGTACAACGACAACATCGCGGTCGAGTTGGATTTAGGGTTGCCATACAAACACAAGCTTTATGGCGCAGGTGCAATTGCGGGTGTGGGGCAAATCGGTACGGTGGAAGCTTTGCCGCCCACTATTTTCGGGAAGTATTTATTCCTCGACGCACAAACCCCAGTTCGACCTTTCGTAGGGCTGGGCTTGACCTACGCCGCTTTCCAAAAAGAAACAGGTTCGGGAACATTGACCGCTTTAACTAACCCCGGCGGCCCAGGCACCACCTTCAAAGTAGATCCTACCTTCGGATTTGCCGTGCAATTGGGCGGCATCTACGACATCAATGAGGAATGGTTCGCTGATGTTTCTGTGACAAAAAGTTATTTGAAAACCACCACCAAGTTTTCCACTGGGCAAACGATTGATATGAAGTTAGACCCCGTGGCATTAGCGGTTGCAGTCGGTTACAAGTTCTAAATTGGCGTGCAGCAAAAGCTAAAATGGGCTGGATTTTCCAGCCCATTTTTATTTTGCAGCTCAAAATTTCTGCATCAAGTTGGATTGAATTTGAGGCTTCTTAATACACATCGCGCAAAACTTTTTATTCGCTACGAATGCTCGAAATTGCGATGGCAAGCCCGAATCATTGAAAATAAATCGTAATGCCGCTGTGCTATATTTTTGCGCCAACACACATAATTTGGAGCGCGTCACAATGAGTTTCACCCGCGCACTTACGCGTCGCCTAAACGGATTTTATTCAGTTGCGCCACTGACTGTCATTACGATTGCGGCGGTCGTCGCGGTGGGTTTGGCATTGCTAACGACGCTACTGGCATTGAGCCAGCCGTGGATGGGCATAGATTTTGATCGCAGTTATGACGGGGCAGGACTGCGTGTTTTGAAAGTACAAGACTACAGTTCCGCCAAGGGAAAATTAGCGTCTGGCGATATCATCAATGCCGTCATCACCCCCGCCCATGAGCAGGTAACACTCTCTGCGTTAACCCTTGAAGAAGACCCTGACCGATTAAGTACGTATGCTCAATACAACGATTTTTTTGCGCATCAGCAAAAGGTTTTTGAGGCTATCAATACGCCTAACGTAACGATTATTTTGCTCGATGGTCGAACCGTCCAATTCAACGCAACCCCGTTTCCAACTCTGCGTGCCCTATCGTTAGATTTTTGGTGGCTGATATTTTTTGGTGGGGCATCCTTACTGCTCGGTGTTAGCGCTTGGAGCATGCGTCCACACGATGCGGTAACGCGAGTGCTGGCAATTTCAGGTGTCGGTTTCATGGTGGGGGCGTATAGCTGCGCGATTTATGCTTCGCGTGAGTTGATGTTGCCCGCGCAACTGTTTATTACTTTGGCCGCCGCCAATCATCTGGGCATTATGTTATTTGCCTATGCCGCCGTATTATTTTTTTGGTATTACCCACATCAATTTGGCAACATACCCGCTGCTTGGGTATATGTTTTGGGCGTGTTGACGCTGTGGCTTAACGAGACATTGCAGATATTCAGCTGGCCAATTCATGCGTTTTACGCACACTTTTTAATGGCTTACACGCTGTTGTTTGGCTTAGCTATTTTGCAGTGGCGCAAGTCGCGCGGCATGCTCGTGGAGCGGGCCGCGCTGAAATGGCTGATGGTCACTATCTTGGTTAGTCTAGGGGCAACGGTGGTCTTGTTTTATGTCCCTGTCATTTTGACAGGCTCACCCATCGCATCGAACGTGCTCACTTTTGGCTCGGTGTTTTTGTTTTATTTGGGATTGGTCATCGGCAACATTCGTTATCACCAATTCGATATGGATCAGTGGTGGCTGCGGGCATGGCAGTGGCTCATGTTTTTACTCATTGCCATGATTGCCGACGCCCTGTTTATCTATTTTTTGCATGTGACACAAAGCGTTTCGATAGTCCTGTCGATAGGGGTAGGCATTTTTTATTTGCTAACACGACAGTGGTTTTGGGCGCGCTTGTCGGGAAGTAATAGTCAAGTATTGAGCAAGTCATTACCGCAGTGGGAAGACACGCGCAGCCTGCAACAACAAGGAATATCCTCTGAAGTGCAATGGGACCAGCAAATCATGCGCATTTTTAATCCCATTAAATTGAGCAAGCTGTCCGAGCCGTGCACGCAAACTACTTTCGGGGCGGATGCCAATATCTTGAATGTTCCGAGCCTAGATGGTTTGCACACCATCGAAGTTTTCTGCTGCGAAAAAGGCAAAAGATTATTTACCGCAACAGATGTCGGCTTGGCAGATCGTTTTTTGGAATTAATGCGGCGATCACATGAGGCAGCCGTATCACACGAGCGTGGGGTACAAGAAGAGCGGCAACGAATTTTGCGTGATTTACATGACGATGTTGCGGCGCGACTGCTTACCTTGCTGCATCAAACACGCGAGCCTGAAGTGAGCAATACCGCGCGTAATGCCTTGCGCGGCCTGCGTGATGTGATTGACAGAATGGGCACAGAAGAAATGACGCTGGCGGAGGTTATGTTGGATATTGAATCCGCCTCGCGCGAGCAGCTGAATGGGATTGGTGTGTTGTTTGAATGGCGCGCAGAGAACACTTGGCCTGAACGGATATTGAACTCGACTATTCATATCAATTTGCGCCGCATCGTTAGGGAGTCCATTGCGAATGCCCTGAAACATGCACACCCTGAAACCGTTATTTTGAAGGTTGAGCTTATTGCACAGGAACTTTGTTTGTGCCTCTGCCATGATGGCAAATTGGTTGAGCCTACCCAATGGATAGCAGGTAGAGGCTTAAATAATATCAAGACGCGCGTTGCTGAAATGGGCGCCTCCCACAAATGGGGGATTGTTGAAGGCGCATCAAATAAACAATACTGCACACTAACCCTATGTGTCCCCATCAGCTGATATGAGAAATGTGCAACACATCTTGCTTGTTGAAGACTTCCAAGAAATACGTCAATGGATGGAGAGCTTATTGCGAGAAGCCTTTGGCCAGGTCAGCATTACGCAAGTCTCCACAGTTGTTCAAGCTTGTGCCCATTTGGAAACAGACTGCCACTTTGATTTAATTATTCTCGACCTTAATCTTCCCGATGGGACGGGTGTGGAGATTTTGCAGCGCATTAAAATGCAGGGCTTAACGGCGCTGTGCGTAGTGGCAACGGCCTATGACGATGACGAACATTTGTTGACTGCCTTAAATGCGGGGGCAGATGGTTATTTGATTAAGGATCAATCTAATGAACAGCTGATACACGACTTGCAAGGAATTTTGGCGGGCTCGCCGCCACTTTCCCCACCTATTGCAAGACGTATTATGAAACTCGCCAAAAAGCCCGCAGCTAAAAGCGTGTTAATCCCACTAACAATACGAGAAGAAGAAGTGCTGACCTACATTGCTAAAGGCATGAATCGAAACGAAATATCCAAACTGCTCGACTTAAGCGCCCACACCATCACCAGCCACGTGCGCTCCATTTACGCAAAGATCAACATCTCCTCGCGAGCCGAAGCAGCCGTTGAGGCAATAAGACGTGGATTGATAAAGACCTAGTTTTTTACTGGGCTGTCGTATCACCCATTTGTGCGATAGCCCTCTTGAAAATAATTGTGAAATACTGAAAACTGAACTGGGCTGTTAAATCGTTCGCACACCGAGTCCAAATCATATGCAGGATTGAGATGCAAATAAGCAAGGCGCAACATTTTTAGTAATGCATGCTTTCTAAAGGGGAAAAAAATGAACTTGAGCAAAATTTTGATGATAGCGGCAGTGGGGGCAGCGCTTGCCGCCTGTGGCGGCAGCAAAAGCAGTACGCCAGCTAACCCTCCAGCCGCCAACCCTCCAGCCGCTAACAATCCTCCAGCAGCCAATAACCCGCCTGCCGCTATACCTACAGCGGCCGTCAAAATTACCCCCATGAAGGGGAAATTTGCGGTGGGCACTACGGTGCGCGTTAAACGCGCCAAGGACGGCGTTGTGGTGGCAACGGGCACGATTGATGCAACAGGCAGTGCATCAGTGAATATACCAACCAGCGAAACAGGCCCATTTTTGATTGAAGCAGGTATCGCAGGCGATACGTATTTTGATGAAGCAACCGGTGCGAACGCAACGGTTCCTGCGGGACAACCTGCCCTGCGTGCGCTGATTCCTAATACAAGCGCCAACAATGTGGGGGTCACTGCGCTGACAGAATTTGCGGTGGGTCAAGTTGAAGCATCCGCTACAGGCCTTGCCAACGTAACGCCTACAGGCATCTTGGCGGCGAATGCCACGATTGGTAGCCAGTTCGGTGTGAACGATTTATTAGCCCCTCCCACGGTGGTGAGTGCGGGCACGCAAGTAGTCGGTGGCACAGCTGCCGATGACTACGCGCTTAAATTGGCGGGTTTGGCGAAAATGACGGCGGGTTCCGCCTCTTCTATTCAAGCGCTGCATGACCTGCGTGACGATATGAAAGACGGTAAGTTTGATGGATTGATTAATGCCACACCCATTACAACCCTTGTCTTTACTGTGCCTGCGGGTGGTATGACGCCTGCGGCTTTGAGTACGGAAATTGCCACTCAAGTTCAGGCTGCTACAACAACCTATGGCGCGGCGGGTGCGGCTGTGCCGACGGTGACATTAACTGTGCAAGACTTGGCCGCGTTACTGGCGGCTGCAATGCAAGTGGGTGCTGAAGCGCAATTGGCTTCAACCGGTAGCCAATTAACCGCAGCGCAATTGAATACACAAATTGCCGCCACGGTGAATACGCAGGTGGGCAACATTGCAACGCAAGTGGCGGGGGGTACACCCATTGCAACTGCGACGACAACCGCTGTTGCGAACACCACGACTGCCGCCACTGCCTTGGCGAGTGCGGGGGGGACAGCCCAGGCTGACTTCATGGCGGGCTTAACAAATGGCTGGTATCAGTTCGCACCGTGGCTGGCTGGCAATAGTGCGGTTGCTACCCCTGCGCCCGCACCTGGCGCACCAGCGGGTCAAATTACTCAACGACCCTATGTGTCTAAATCAATCGGTGTTGCTGGCGCGTCTTCTACAACAGTGACTAACAGTGAATGGGCATGGGATTTTGCTGCGGGTGCTTTAGTTGCCTACACCCCTCCTGCAGGAAGCTCGGGTGGTTGGATATTGACAGCGACGTCACCCGGCGGATGGGTCGCTCAAAATACACCCTCAAACACGACGACCACTTCAAATGCAGATGGGTCGATTAGCTGGAGTGATTCTTCGAATGGACAATCTGGCCGATTCTTCCCCGTCGTGAAAGTGTTGGATGGTTTGCCTTTGCAACAATGCGCATCGGCCACGAACCCAACGGGTGCGAATTGTGTCGCCGGTGTAGATGTGTATCCCGCAGGCTCTAAGTCGTTCGACTTTGCGGGCGAAGTGCAAACTGTGGATAGCTACGGTTTATGGATGGGCGGGGGCAACTTTACCGATGCAAACGGAAATCCTGCGACAACCTTGCCTACGCTAGGCACGAGCTTCTGCGCGATGAATCACTACTTCCGTGCCATACCCAATGCGGCAGCAGGAGCCAATAACTACGATCGTATATATACAGGAACGTGGGATCCAGTTACGCAGACTACGAGCAACGGATGTACCGCCACCAGTATCGCCACAGCGAATGCAATAACCAGTGCAACAAACAATAACACCGTGTTGATCGTCAACAAAGCAACAGGTAATGCAACCGTCCCTACCGTGCTCAAAGTGCAACGCGTGAGTCAAACCTATGATACGTGGTTACTTAATCGTTTCTTCGGCGCGCTTAACGGAGCAGTCTACAACGGTGACTTTATGCCCGCAGGACCAGTTCAAAATAATGACCCTGCAAACTTGAATAAGACCGCGATGGATGCTGAGTTGGCGTTCGCTGTGGGCCGTACCGCTGTGATGCGTTACATCGCGGCAGTTACTAGCGCAAAAGGGGTGACTGAGTTTTTCAATACAGGGTTACCACAGGCTCCAGGCAACGTTACTGATGTTGCCGTTAACCGTAAGTGGGTTGCAACGGGTACGCCAGGCACATACACCCAGTCAATGACTTCGAATGAACTGACCTTCCCCGCTGTAATGGGTACGCCAACGTGGGTTGCCAAAACGTTCCTGAATGAAACCTTCCCGACCTACTATATGTCCGCAGCGACAACGACATGGACAGTGTTTGATGGGGTTCAAACTTGGACGTTAAATCCAGACGGTACGCTCTCGACAGTTTCACCTCGTGCGGGTAACTTGACGATGAATATCGTCAGATACAATCTGAATGGAACGCCTATTCTTGATCCAGTTACCAATCTACAAATTGGAACTAGTACATATCCATTATCTGGTTCTAATTCCTTTAGCCAAGTGGGTGCTACTTCAGCTACGGCAAACTACCGCATCTATGTTGATCCATTCGATTTGGTGACAGATGTAAATGGTGTGGCAATGGGTTTTGCCCCTACTGTTGCTTCAAGTTTCTGCACGCAAGGAATCGTGTTTAGGCCGTTCGCTTTTGGAACGGGCCAAAATTTTGAAGCACTTCCTACGCCACAAGGTGATTGCAGTCCTGCAGCCATTACTTTTGTGAATGCGGCTACCGCAGGTACGGGGAATCCAGTAACTTTCGCGCCAATGCCTGTACTGAACGGGGCGGCACCTGTTGTGATGGGCTTTACTGGACCTGGGGCGAATAACATCGTTATCTCGGCTGTACCTAACGGTATTTATTCGGGCAACTATCAACCAGCAGGCAAGACGCTGGGTTATATCTTTGATATGAGCTGGACGGCAGGCAATGCGATAACCACCGCTTTGGGTGCACCGACACTACCTTAATCTCTGCATCACTGTTTTACTTCAACCCCTCCGTTAACAGCGGAGGGGTTTTTGTTTTAGGGGTAGGAGTTAGTCATCGTTATCCCAGCTAAAAAGATCACGTGCTATGGACAATTATCCAACTGCCTATCCCGCAGACATAAATATGCCCACCCCCACATGAATGGGAAGCGGGCATCAGGGATGTTGCTAGGTTATTGTCGCTCCCGCGTAGGCGGGAGCCTAGTTAAATTAACCAACTGGATTCCCGCTTGCGCGGGAATGACTACAAAGTGTTTACTTCTTCTCGACCTGTCCCAGTTTCCGCCATGTCTCCAGCAAGGTGTCTGGGTTGAGCGACATGGTTTGGATGCCGATCTCCATCAACCATTGTGCGAAGTCGAAATGGTCGGATGGGCCTTGGCCGCAGATGCCGACGTATTTACCTTTGCGGTTGCAGGTCTCGATGGCCATCTTGAGCAGGGCTTTCACGGCGTCGTCGCGTTCGTCGAATCGGTCCGCGACCAAGCTGGAGTCGCGATCCAGACCGAGCGTGAGTTGCGTCAAGTCGTTGGAGCCGATGGAGAAGCCGTCGAAGTATTCGAGGAACTGATCCGCTAGCAATGCGTTGGAGGGGATCTCGCACATCATGATCAGACGCAGGCCATTCACGCCGCGCTTCAATCCATTCTTCTCCAGCGTCGCGACGACTTCGCGTGCTTCACCTACGGTACGCACGAAGGGGATCATCAACTCGACGTTGGTGTAGCCCATCTTCTCGCGTACACGTTTCATGGCGCGGCATTCGAGTTCGAAACAGTCGCTGAAGTTGGCAGCGACGTAACGCCCGGCACCACGGAAGCCGATCATCGGATTCTCTTCCATCGGTTCGTAGATCTCGCCGCCGATGAGTTTGCGATATTCATTCGACTTGAAGTCAGACATGCGCACGATGACCTTCTTCGGCCAGAACGCAGCAGCCAAAGTTGCGACGCCTTCAGTGATCTTCTCTACATAGAACTCGACTGGATCGGCATAGCCTGCGCAACGTTGCATCACTGCTTCATGGATCTTGGAAGGCAGGCGGTTGTGTTCTAGCACGGCCTTGGGGTGGATGCCGATGAGGTTGTTGATGATGAATTCCAAACGCGCCAAGCCCACACCTGCCGATGGCATCTGGGCGAACTCGAATGCCAGCGTGGGGTTGCCCACGTTGAGCATCAGTTTCACAGGGATCTGCGGCAGCGCTTCTTCGCTGTGCACGACAATCTCGAACGGCAACTTGCCGTGATACACGAAACCGGTATCGCCTTCAGCGCAAGACACGGTGACGGACTCGCCTTCTTGCAATGCCGTGGTCGCATGGCCGCAACCCACGATAGCGGGGATGCCCAACTCACGCGCGATGATGGCTGCGTGGCAGGTACGTCCGCCTCGGTTGGTGACGATGGCGGCGGCCTTCTTCATCACCGGCTCCCAGTTGGGGTCGGTCATGTCGGTGACCAGCACGTCTCCCGCTTGCACCTTGCTCATCTCGGAGATGTCGTGAACGATACGCACGCGACCCGCGCCGATCTTTTGACCGATGGCGCGACCTTCCACCAACACGTCACCGCGTTGTTGCAGGCGATACTTCTCGGTGCCCCCAGCGGCGGCATTGGACTTCACTGTCTCAGGGCGCGCTTGCAGGATGTACAGCTTGCCGTCCAGTCCATCTTTGCCCCACTCGATGTCCATTGGGCGACCGTAGTGTTTCTCGATGGACATGGCGTACCGAGCCAGTTGCAACACATCTTCGTCCGTTAGCGAGAAACGACGCTGGTCGGCGACGGGTACAGGTTCGATGCGGCATGAACGGCCGGCAGAACGTTGCTCGTCGAACACCATGCGTTGTTGTTTGGAGCCCAGACCACGGCGCACGACCGCAGGGAAGCCAGCCGCCAGTTGTTGTTTGTGCACGTAGAACTCGTCCGGGTTCACCGCACCTTGCACCACCATCTCGCCCAAGCCATAGGATGAAGTGATGAACACGGCATCGCGGAAACCGGATTCGGTGTCCATAGTGAACATCACACCGGATGCGCCTAGGTCAGAACGCACCATGCGTTGGATACCGGCGGACAGCGCCACGTCTGCGTGGGTGAAATCTTTGTGTACGCGATAAGAGATGGCGCGGTCGTTGTACAACGAAGCGAACACCTCACGGATGGCGTGCAAGATGTTTTCGATACCGTGGATGTTGAGGAAGGTCTCTTGCTGACCCGCGAAGGAGGCGTCGGGCAAGTCTTCTGCGGTGGCGGAGGAGCGCACGGCGAAGCTGCCTTCGCCTTCGGCAACCAGCTTGTCGTAGTGAGTGCGGATCTCTGCATTCAGGCGATCAGGAAGCGGCGCTTCCACGATCCAACTACGGATGGTGCGACCTGCTTCGGCCAGCGCCGATACGTCATCTACGTTCAGGGTGGAGAGTCGCTCTTCGATACGCTTGTCCAGTCCGCCATACGCCAGAAAGTCGCGGTAAGCCTGCGCCGTGGTGGCAAAGCCGCCGGGCACTTGCACGCCCGTCGAGCTTAAATTGGCAATCATCTCGCCGAGAGAGGCGTTTTTACCGCCCACTTCTGGGATGTCGGCGATACCGAGTGATGCAAATGGAATGACGTACGGTTGCATGGCCTGCTCCTGTTAAGTTGAACTGCGTTGCTTTCAAACTTACCGACCTACCCACCTGCGTGTCACGGCGGTTTTTCGACTACTTTCTAATGCTACCCGCAACAGAGAATTTGGTTAGCAGTTTGCATTGCCATGCAATTTTTATAAATGCTTAAGGTGATAAAAACGACACGCTTAATTTTCAAGCTTCATTTTGCTAGCGCGAGACTATTGAAGTTACAATCATTTGGGCAATCAATAATTTCAATTTTCATTATTGGAATAGCAAAAAAGGAGCGGTAAAGATGTCAGCAGACAAGCAGGCCTATTACAAGAACAACCGCCTCAAGCAAATCCGCGCGTTCTGTCAGGTGGTGCGTAGCGGCAGTATTACCTTGGCGGCGCAAAAATTATTTCTGAGCCAGCCCTCGGTTACTCTTCAGATACAAGCACTTGAGCGCGAATTAAAAACGACCTTGTTCGAGCGTCGCGGGCCGACCATGCGCCTGACGCCTGACGGTGATGCCCTTTATGCTTTGGCAGAGCCGTTGGTGCAGGGGGTGGATGGATTACATGCCAACTTTGAAGCCCAGCATGGTCGTTTAGAGTCGGGCGAACTGAACATCGGTGCGGGCGAATCCACCATCCTTTATATCCTGCCCGAGGTGGTCAGTCGTTTTACCAAAGCCTACCCAGGCATCCACCTGCGTTTGCACAACGAAACCGGGCGCGATGGGCTGAAGATGCTCAAGTCCGACGAGATCGACTTTGCCGTAGGCTCGATGTTGGATGTCCCGGATGACATTACCTATCAACCCTTGGTGACCTTCGACCCAGTATTAATCGTGCCCATCGGACATCCTTTGGCCAAGAAAAAGAAAGTGACCCTAGAGGATGTCAGTCAGTATGGATTGATCTTGCCGCCACGCCATCTCTCTACGTGGGGCGTGGTCAAGTATGTGTTCCAGCAACACAATCTGTCGTTCAAGGTGACGTTGGAAGCGGGCGGTTGGGAAGTCATTAAAAAATATGTCGAGTTAGGCATGGGTATCTCCATCGTCACCGACATCTGCTTAACTGGGCAGGAAAAACTTGTTTCCATCCCGCTCTCGGACTACTTCCCGCAACGCGGTTACGGTCTCGTCTTGCGCAAAGGTAAGTTCATGTCTCCGCAGGCGAATCGTTTCGTCGAATTGTTGCTGGAGACGTACCGAGAGAACGCTCTCCCAGGTTGAACGCAAAACCATCGTAAATCAGTTTCAGTCGCTTGACTTAATCAAGCGACTGAAATATTGTGCTCGCCCGTTTTATATCCCGAGGCAAGCGTGCTCGCAAAACAAAGTCTGTGTTGCCCCTTGATGGGGATGGCTCAACGTCTGTTGGGGCATCAGCCTACTTCGCAGGAAGAGACGCGTTGGCGCGTGTTGCAGGCAGCCACCGAGGTGTTCGCCGAGGTGGGGTATCACGCAGCGACCACGCGTGAGATTTGTCGTCGTGCCGAGGTGAATCTGGCTTCCATCCATTACCACTTTGGCGATAAAGCAGAGCTGTATCGCGAAGTCTTCCGCTTGCCATTCCTGAACGAGTGCAACAGTTTTGCCACGCTAGATGTCGCACAGACGACGCTACAAGATGCACTGGCTTCCTTTTACCACTGGCTATTTCCGGTGGATGCGGAAGAGGATCCCATGTTGCAATTGTTTTTACGTTTGCATTCACGCGAAGAAGCCGAGCCGAGTGGCGTGCTGGGGGATGCCTTGATCAAGTCGTTTCAGCCTAATCATCAACAGATGCAAGCGTTTCTATGCCGAGAATTCAATTTGAAAAAGCCGGATATGGAAGTGGATAGGCTGACCTTTTGCTTGGCGGGTTTGGCGACGATCTATTTTCATGGCGGACGCAGTGCAGTGGAGGAATTTGCGCCGCAGTTGGTGAAGGGTAAGAAAGCTAGGGAAACGATGGTGAACCGTTTGGTGGCGTACGCAACGGCGCTGATTGAAGCAGAGCGAGTGCGGCGCGCGGCGAAGAAATAATTTATTAGGCCGTCATACCAGACCTTCGGTCAGGCCGGTATGACGCAATTTGAATAGTGAACAGACGAAATCAACACATGAAAGTGAAGACGAATATGAATAAGCAAAATTGGATGGTAAGTGGTGCAGTGTTTGCGGTTGTGGCGATTGCGGCGGCGGGGGTGGGTTGTTCAAAGCCGAGTGCAGCAGTTGAGCCCGCTGCTGCGCCCGTCGCAGCAGCGACCAGTCGCCCTGCGTTGACGGTGCGTACCACGTCTTTGCGCGACGACAAATGGGGACGTTCGCTGGCGGCGAATGGCAGCATTTTGCCGTGGCAAGAAGCGGTCATCAGCGCGCAAATTGCGGGGTTGCGCATCGCCGAGGTGAAGGTGAGCATCGGCGATTACGTGCAGCAAGGCCAAGTGTTAGTGACTTTGGACAACTTTGCCAGTGCATTGAATTCCGACCCTGAACACGCACCGCAAGGCCGTATCGTTGCGCCTGATTCGGGCATCATTTCTGCGACAAACGCGAATGTGGGTTCGATGTTGCAACCTGGCACGGAACTGTTTCGCCTGATTCGCAAAGGTCGCTTGGAATGGAAGGCCGACCTGACGGCGGAAGAGCTGATGTTGTTGCGCAAGGGGATGAGCGCGGAGGTGGTGGTGGGCGAAGGGCGCGTGATCAAGGGAACCATTCGCGCCATTTCCCCTTCGGTGAATGCGCAGACCCGCTATGGCTATGCACTGGTGAGTTTGCCAAATAGCCAAGGGGTGATTGCGGGTGCGTATGCGCGCGGCTCGTTTGACATTAGCAGTGGCAAAAAGCGATTGGCTTCGTTGCCGCAATCAGCGGTGATGCAGCGCGGTGCTAAAACCTATGTATTGCATGTGGGTGCGGATAGCCGTGTGAATGAGCATGAGGTGGTGATTGGTCAGCGCGTGGGCGACCGCATCGAAATTAAACAGGGCTTGAAAGCGGATGAGTTGGTGGTGGAAAGTGGCGGCGCATTTTTGACTGAAGGTGATGTTGTGCAGGTGGTCAAATGAACGTCTCGTCATGGTCGATTAAAAACCCCATTCCCGCCGTGCTGGGGTTCGCTTTGCTCACGTTGATGGGCATCATGGCGTTCAAAGCCATGAAGATTCAGTTGTTCCCCGATATTGATTTGCCGATGATTACGGTGACGGCTTCGATTCCCGGTGCATCACCCGATCAGATGGAAGTGGAAGTGGCGCGCAAGATTGAAAATGCATTGGCCAGCGCGCAGGGGCTGAAGCACATTTACACTCAAGTAAAAGATGGCTCGGCCGTGGTCTCGGCCGAGTTTCGTTTAGAGCGCAATTCGCGCGATGCGCTAGAAGATGTACGCTCTACCATGTCGCGTATTCGGGGTGACCTGCCACGGGAAATGCTCGACCCCACCATCAACAAAGTGGAAATGGCGGGCAAGCCCATTCTGACTTACACGATCTCCGCACCCCAGATGAGCGAAGAGGCGCTGTCGTGGTTCGTGGACAACAACATCACCAAGTTGTTGCTGGGCGTGAAGGGCGTGGGCGCGGTGACGCGCGTGGGCGGGGTGACGCGACAAGTCCGTGTCGAACTCGATCCGACCAAGATGCTGGCGCTCAATCTCACCGCATCTGAAATCTCTAGCCAACTCAAGCAAATTCAACAAGAAGCCCCTGGCGGACGCACCGACATTGGCGGTGCGGAGCAATCGGTGCGCACGGTGGCGACCGTGCAAAGTGCCGAGCAATTAGGAGAGATGGAAATTAGTCTGCGTGATGGTCGTCGCGTGCGTTTGAACCAAGTGGCGACAGTGAGTGATTCCATTGCAGAGCGTCGCTCGGCGGCTTTGCACAATGGCAAGGAAGTGGTGGGTTTTGAAATTACACGTTCGCTCGGCGCGAGTGATGTGGCGGTGGGCGATGGTGTACAGGCTGCCTTGGATGGGTACAAGAAAGAACATCCCGAGATCACGACGGAAAAAGTGTTCACCATGGTGGACACGGTCTATCAAACCTATCGTGGCTCGCTCGAAATGATCTTAGAAGGTTCTATCTTGGCGGTGATCGTGGTGATCTTCTTTTTGCGCAATGCGCGCGCCACCATCGTCGCGGCAACGGCTTTGCCCCTCGCGGTTATCCCCACTTTTGTGCTGATGTATCTGTTTGGTTTTACCCTGAACTTGGTGACCTTGTTGGCACTGTCTCTGGTGGTGGGGGTGTTGGTGGACGATGCTATTGTCGAAATTGAAAACATCATGCGCCATTTGGAAATGGGCAAATCGCCTTACCAAGCGGCTATGGAAGCAGCGGATGAAATCGGTATGGCGGTGATTGCCACCACCTTTACTTTGGTGGCGGTGTTTCTGCCAACGGCGTTCATGAGTGGTATCCCCGGACGCTTCTTTGTGCAGTTCGGATGGACGGCGGCGGTGGCCGTATTGTTCTCCTTGGTGGTGGCGCGCTTGCTCACCCCCATGATGTCGGCTTATTTCTTAAAGCCTCGTGTGGCACATCCTACGCCGGGTTGGATCACCGTCTATATGAAGGCGGCACAATGGTGTTTGCATCATCGCAAAACCACGCTGGCCGCCACCGCGATTTTCTTCTTCGGTTCATTCATCTTGGCAGGTACGTTGGAGTCCGCCTTCCAGCCAAAAGACAATCAATCGCAAACGCAGGTGACTGTCAGCTTGCCACCGGGTAGCAAATTCGAGCAGACCTACGCCATGGCGGAACAAGCCCGCGCCATTGTGATGCGTAATCCGCATGTGACCTTGGTCTATACCGCGATCGGCGGCGGGGCAACGGGCGGTAATGCGTTCGAACCATCGGGCGCGGCCGAAGCACGTGAAGCCACGCTGTCGATTCAACTGAAAGAGCGCGACGAGCGCCCTAGAAAAGAGATCATCGAGGATGACCTGCGTGAATCCTTACGCGAACTGCCGGGTGTGCGCTATTCGGTGGGATTGGGTTCTTCCTCTGGCAAATATCAACTGGTGCTGACCAGTGAGAACGGCAAATTGTTGAGCGAGCAAGCACTCAAAGTGGGGCAAGAGTTGCGCACTATTCCCGGCATTGGCAACGTGGTGTCTAACTCCAGCATCTTGCGTCCCGAAGTGGTGGTGCGTCCTGATTTTGCAAAAGCGGCTGATCTGGGGGTGACCTCGGCCGCAATCGCGGAAGCACTTCGAGTAGCGACCAAAGGCGATTATGACCAGTCATTGGCCAAGCTCAATCTGGCTGACCGCCAACTGCCTATTGTGGTGAAGTTGCAAGACTCGGCGCGCCAAGACATTGAATTATTGTCGCGCTTGGTGGTGCAGGGCTCGCACGGCCCTGTGATGCTGGGTAATGTGGCGACGGTGAGTATCGAAAGTGGTCCCGCGCAGATCGACCGTTATGACCGCCAACGCAACATCACATTCGACATCGAATTGGCGGGGCAACCGATGGGCGCGGTGCAGGAGGCTGCGCTAGCGTTGCCATCCGTGAAGAACATGCCAGAAGGCATCTCCATCGCACCCATAGGTGATGCCGAGGCGATGCAGGAGTTGTTCGCCAGCTTTGGCTTGGCCATGTTCACGGGCGTGCTGTGCGTGTACATCGTGTTGGTGTTGTTGTTCAAAGACTTCATGCAGCCGATGACGATCCTCTGGGCGTTGATTTTATCCATCCCGGGCGCGTTCCTTGCCTTGTGGGTCACACGCAGCGCCATTTCCATGCCGTCTATGATCGGTATCATCATGCTCATGGGTATCGCCACCAAGAACTCTATCTTGTTGGTGGAATATGCCATCGTGTCACGCCGCGATCGCGGTATGAATCGCGCCGAGGCTCTGATGGATGCGTGCAAGAAGCGCGTGCGCCCCATCGTGATGACGACACTGGCTATGGGTGCAGGTATGTTGCCAGTGGCGATGGATATTGGCATGGGTGACGGCAGCTTCCGCTCGCCGATGGCGATCGTAGTGATCGGCGGCTTGATCACCTCTACTTTCTTGAGTCTGTTGGTGATCCCCGTGGTCTATACCTATGTGGATGACGTGATTGAGTGGGGGAAGCGCGTGCTAGGTAAGTTACGTGGCAAGTCGCAACTCGTGGTGCGTGGTTGAGGCTAGATAAGCGTGTTGCTATACTGCGTCCGCTATAGCGAATGGGCGTGAATACAGGGCGTCTTAAATAATTCAAGGCAGCACACAGGGGAGAGAAAATGAACATCGAACAATTGCGCTTCAATATGATTGAACAACAAATTCGTCCATGGGACGTGCTGGATGCGCGAGTGTTGGAGATGCTCAAAACAGTGCGCCGTGAACAGTTTGTACCTGCCGAAAGTAGGTCGCTTGCGTTTATGGAAGTGGAGATTAATTTGGGTCACGGGGTGTCGATGTGGCAACCCAAATTAGAAGCGCGTGCGGTGCAGGCTTTAAGCCTGCAAGTGAGCGATAGCGTGTTGGAAGTGGGTACGGGCAGTGGCTATTTAACTGCATTGGTGGCAAAAATGGCGGCGCAAGTCACTAGCGTTGAAATCGTGCCGGAATTGAGCGTATTGGCAGCACGCAATTTGGCTAGCCAACAAATTAGCAATGTGAATTTGCAAGTAGGCGATGCCGCGCATCATTGGGGCGAAGCCGAGTACGACGCGATTGTGCTGACAGGCTCTGTGCCTTTGATTCCTGAAGCGTATAAAAACCAACTCAAAGTGGGTGGGCGTTTATTTGCGCTAGTGGGGGATGCCCCAGCTATGCATGGACAAGTCATTACTCGGGTGGCAGCCGACAAGTTTGAAACTCAAGTCTTGTTTGAGTTTGCAGTGGCTCCTTTGCAAAACGCGGTGCAGCCAAAACGCTTTGTATTCTGATTGATTGAGGCTTCTTCCTATTTAGTCGCGCCTTTGTGGGAGCGCAATTTATTGCGCGATTGAGACTTCCAAAAATCGCGCAATAAATAGCACTCCCACCGTACCTTTTCGATTGAGTGAGTAAATGGAATAAGTGCTGCTTGAGTGTATCGCCGACTCCGTGTAGTATTAGCAAATTCTAATATAGGAACATCAAATGAAGTATTCACAAATTACAGTTGGGGTGTTGTTGGCGCTGGGCGTTCAGGTGCAAGTACAGGCGGCAGATTTGGTCGAGGTGTATCACGCGGCGCAGGGACAGGATGCTGTTTTTGCTTCGGCGCGCGCCTCACAACAGGCGGGACAAACGAAGTTGACGCAGGGACGCGCGCTGTTGCTGCCGAGTGTGAATCTGAATGCCAATACCACGTACAACGATGTAACCGCCCCTTACGGGGCGAAAAAATTTAATAGCCATGGCTATGGCGTGAGTGTGGTGCAGCCGCTGTTTCGTGAACAAAGTTGGGCGCTGTATCAGCAGTCGGATTTGCAAGTGACGCTTTCTGAAGCGCAGTTTAAGTTGGCAGAGCAAGACGTTATTTTGCGCAGTGCACAGACCTATTTTGATGTGTTGATGGCGCAAGACACAGTGCAACTCACCGCTGCACAAAAAACTGCGATTGCACAACAGTTGCAACAAGCGAGGCGCAATTTTGAAGTGGGTACAGCCACCATTACGGATACTTACGAAGCGCAAGCACGCTTTGATTTGGTGGTGGCGCAAGAAATTGCGGCTGAAAATAATTTGGAAATTAAACGTCGCGCACTGCAGCAATTAACCAATGCAGAAATGCTTAATTTGAATACCTTGGGTGGCGGATTCAAATTGGAATCGCCTAATCCTGTGGGCGTTCAAAAGTGGGTGGCCGATGCTCAACAAGGAAGTTATCAAATTGCGATGGCAAATGCCGCGTATGAAGTGGCCGATGTGGAAGTGTCTAAAAATCGGGGTGGTCACTTGCCCACATTGGATGCGGTGGGTAATTATTCCAACAATACAGGATGTAGCTTTACTGGCTGTGGTGATACGAAAAGCACCTCGGTGGGTATCCAACTCAATATGCCTTTGTTTCAAGGTGGGGCAACGCAGTCCAAATGGAATGAAGCGGCTGCCAATCGTGAGAAAGCTAAACAAGATTTAGAGAGTGCTCGACGTAATGTGGAGCTGCAAACCAGTCAAGCCTACTTGGGCGTAGCCAGCGGCATCGCTCAAGTGCAAGCATTGCAACAAGCTTTGAAGTCGAGCGAAAGTTTGTTGCAAGCAAGCAAATTAGGACAAGAAGTGGGGGTACGTACCAGCCTCGATGTGCTCAATGCACAGCAGCAAATGTTCTCCACCCGTCGGGATTTGTATCAAGCGCAATACAATTATTTGATGAGCCATTTGCGCTTGAAAGCAGCGGTAGGCAGCTTGGAAGAAGCGGATTTGGTGCGCGTCAATCAAGCGCTGCATTGAGGAGTTTTTGATTAAGTCGGATTCGTTGTTCCCGCGAAAGCGGAAACCCAGTTAAATAAAGGCGCTGGATTTCCGCTTTCGCGGGAATGACAACTTAATTAGAGATTACAGAAGCAAGTGCTCAACTTACGAGAGCGATTAGTTAGGCATACAACTGGCGCATACATTGCGCCAGTTCTTCATTCCACAGGGGTAAATCTACTCCAAAGGTTTGTTTAATTTTTTCGGTGGCCAATACCGAGTTGTTCGGGCGTGGTGCAGGCAGAGGATATTCGTGCGTGGCAATGGGGTGGATGGTTAGTGATTTTTGTGCAAGCGCAGTATCGTATTGTTGGGCTAGGCGCACAATTTCTTGCGCGTACTGATGCCAGTTGGTTTGACCACTCGCTGTTAAGTGATACACCCCAGATTGCGCAGCTTCAATGGCTTTTCCCTGCAAAATTTGCAATGTCACCCGTGCAATTAAGTGCGCCGAAGTGGGTGCGCCAAATTGGTCAGCCACAATACGTAATTCGTTACGCTCCTTGGCCAATCGCAAAATCGTTTTAACAAAATTGCCGCCGTGTACGCCATACACCCAGCTGGTACGCAAAATGAGATATTTGCCGCCGATGGCGCGAATGGCTTGCTCACCGGCCAACTTGGTTTTGCCGTAGACGCTCTGCGGATTGGTTGAGTCAGACTCTTTATAAGGTGCCGATTGAGTGCCATCAAACACATAATCTGTGGAGTAATGGATAAGTAGCGCGCCCAGCTTTTTGGCTTCTTCGGCAAAAACGCCGGGTGCAATGCCATTCACTGCCATAGCTAATTCAGCATCACTTTCAGCCTTATCCACGGCAGTGTAAGCCGCGGGATTGAGAATGATGTCGGGTTGGTGCGTGCGTACCGCTTGGCGAATCGCTTCGGGTTGGCTTAAATCAAGTTGCTCACGGGTGAGCGCGATGACCTTGCCAAGGGGGGTAAGGGCGCGTTGCAATTCCCATCCCACCTGACCATTTACACCTGTAACGAGAATCGTTTTCAAGCGAAGACCTCGGCATCTTTAAGTAATTTGGCAGCTTGATCTTTGGCGGCGAGCAAGGGCGTCGCACCGTTTAATTGCCAATCTATGTTCAACGCAGGATCATTCCATAAAATGGAGCGCTCATATTCGGGCGCGTAAAAGTCGGTCGTTTTGTAAAGAAATTCAGCGACCTCACTTAACACTACAAAGCCATGCGCGAAGCCAGCAGGTATCCACAGCATGCGTTTATTTTCGGCGCTTAAAAGTACGGCCTCTGACTGACCAAAAGTGGGTGAACTTTTGCGAATATCCACCACCACATCCAACACCTCGCCTACCGGCGCGCGCACTAATTTGCCTTGTGCTTGTTGAATTTGATAATGCAGGCCGCGTAACACGTGGCGCGCAGAGCGTGAGTGATTATCTTGTACGAAAGGAGCGGTGACACCCGTTAGTTCAGCAAAGCGCTTGGCATTAAAACTTTCGTAAAAAAATCCGCGCGCATCGCCAAATACTTTGGGTTCAAGAATGAATAAGTCAGGAATCGAAGTCGGAATTTTTTGCATATTCAGATAACTTCCTGAAGAACGGCCAACAGATATTGTCCGTAGCCATTTTTAGCGAGCGGTTTAGCCAGTTCGGTGAGTTGAGCCGCGCTGATGTAGCCCCGGCGATAGGCGATTTCTTCAGGGCAGGCAATTTTTAGACCCTGGCGTTTTTCCAAGGTTTGGATGAATAGGGAGGCTTCCAGCAAAGAGTCATGTGTGCCTGTATCCAGCCACGCGCTGCCGCGCCCCATCACCTGTACATCCAGTTTTTTGCGCTCCAAATAAATTTGATTCACTGTGGTGATTTCCAACTCACCGCGATGTGAAGGTTTGATTGTCTTGGCAATCTCCACCACCGAGTTGTCGTAGAAATAAAGTCCCGTCACCGCATAGTTGGATTTGGGTTGCTTGGGTTTTTCTTCAATACTCAAGGCATGACCGTGGGCATCAAAATCTACTACGCCATAACGTTCAGGATCAGTCACGCGGTAAGCGAATACCGTGCCGCCATTATTTTTATTAGCGGCCGCAGTGAGTTTAGATTCAAGGTCGGCGCCGTAAAAAATGTTGTCGCCCAACACCAAAGCACAGCTGGAATCGCCGATGAACTTTTCACCGATGATGAATGCTTGCGCCAGCCCATCGGGTGAAGGTTGAACGGCATAAGTGAGATTGATGCCCCACTGTTTTCCGTCACCTAACAGTTGCTCGAAGCGCGGCGTGTCTTGTGGAGTGGAGATGATCAGAATGTCGCGAATCCCCGCCAGCATCAGCGTGGTAAGCGGGTAGTAAATCATGGGCTTGTCGTAGATGGGGAGAAGCTGCTTGGAGACAGGCAGGGTCACTGGATACAGCCGCGTACCTGAACCGCCTGCTAGGATAATGCCTTTCATGCTGTGCTCCTTTCAGTGTAATTTTGTTGTACCCATTTTTGATAGTCGCCACTGGTTACACCTTTGATCCAATCGGTGTTAGTGAGATACCACGCCACTGTTTTACGCAGCCCCGTCTCGAAGGTTTCTTGTGGCTTCCAGCCAAGGTCAGCGGCAATTTTGGTGGCGTCAATGGCGTAACGTTTGTCGTGACCTGCACGGTCAGCAACGTAAGTGATGAGCTTGGCGTGTGGCGCGCCTTGTGGATGTAGTTCATCCAACAAAGCACAGATAGCCTGCACTACTTCGAGGTTAGTTTTTTCATTCCAACCGCCAATGTTGTAGGTCTCGCCTAACTTGCCTGTCTCCAACACGGTGCGCAGTGCGCGCGCATGGTCATCCACATACAGCCAATCACGAATGTTATCGCCCTTGCCATAGATAGGCAGTGGCTTACCGTTCACCGCATTCAAAATTACCAGCGGGATAAGTTTCTCGGGGAAGTGATACGGGCCGTAGTTGTTGGAACAGTTGGTGGTGACGACGGGTAGGCCGTAGGTGTGGTGCCACGCACGAACGAGGTGGTCACTGGATGCCTTGCTGGCCGAATAAGGCGAGTTAGGTTCGTAGGCAGTCTCTTCAGTGAAGAAACCTTCATCTCCCAGACTTCCATATACCTCATCCGTAGAAATGTGATGAAAACGGAAGTTCGCTTTGCGCTCACCTTCTAGGCTGTTCCAGTGCGCGCGCGCTGCTTCCAGCAAAGTGTAAGTGCCGACGATGTTGGTCTGAATGAAGTCCGCAGGACCAGTGATAGAGCGATCCACATGCGACTCGGCAGCCAAGTGCATGACCGCATCAGGTTGATGTTCACGAAATACACGCGCCACTTCCGCCGCATCGCAGATATCTACTTGCTCAAATTTGTAGCGTGGGTGAGTGGAAACTGAAATCAAGGATTGCAGATTGCCTGCGTAGGTCAATTTGTCGACGTTCACGACTTTGTATTGAGTATCGTTGATGAGTTGACGCACGACAGCGGAGCCGATGAAGCCGGCACCGCCTGTAATGAGAAGTGTTTTCATAGGAATGAGTGTGTATGGATAAGAAATAGGTTGGAGATTATGCCTTTGAGCGCAGCGCGCTGTCCATGAGTCGAATGGCGTGTAGGGTTGCCCCTTGATTTTCATTGACGAAATGCAATCCTGCCTGCCCCATCGTGAGCGATAGCGCGCTGTCGTTGTTTAAGCGATTAAGCGAATCAATCAATCGTTCCGGCGTATTAAATTGAAGGGCTGCGCCGCAGGCCACAGCAAGCTCGGTGGCTTGCGCAAAATTGAAAGTGTGCGATCCGATCAGCACGGGCTTACCTAGCGCGCAGGCCTCAATTAAATTTTGCCCACCCAAGGGCAATAAACTGCCACCGATGAATGCGATGTCACACGCAGTGTAGTAGGCGAACAACTCGCCCATGCTATCTCCCAAAACAATCTGCGTATCTGCCGCAATCACTTCGTTTAAGCTGCGGCGTTGCATACGGAAACCGTGTTGATTGATAAGTGTTGCGACGTCATCAAAACGTTGCGGGTGGCGCGGCACGATAACGGTGAGCGTGTTTTTATCCTGTATGTTTTGCAAGGCGCTGAGCAATAAATTTTCTTCACCCTCACGTGTGCTAGCGGCGAGAAATACAGGACGCGAGCCAAATAGCTTGCGTAAGTGAGTACCGAGTTCGAGCATGGCAGGCGGAGGTTCAATGTCGAATTTTAGGTTGCCCATGGTAGAGACGGCGCGCCCGCACAGACTGGCTAATCGTTGTGCATCCGCATCGGTTTGTGCCGCAATGAGATTTAATCCGTGTAGCCCTTCATGTACAAGATGTGGAAAGCGCGCATATTTTGCGGCTGATTTTTCAGATAAGCGCGCATTGAGTAACAGCAAAAGCACGCGCGAGGTTTGGCATTGATGGATGAGATTAAACCAAACCTCGGTCTCCAGCAGCACCCCTATTTGTGGTTTGAAGTGGTCGAGGAATCGGTGCACGGCAAAGGGATAGTCGTAAGGCAAATACACGCGCAACACCTCATCACCGTAAAGTTGTTCACTCGCTGCGCGACCTGTTGGCGTGGTGTGGGTGAGTAAAATTTGATGATGTGGATACTTTTTGCGCAGCCCGCGCACCAATGTGGCGGCAGCCCGTGTCTCGCCTACCGAAACGGTATGCAACCAGATGACGGGCTTGTCTGATTTAACGAGGTATCGTCCAAAGCGTTCGCCGATGTGCTCTAGATATTCGGGTTGCTTGCGTGCGCGCCACCAAAGATGGAAGAAGACATAAGGCAGCAACAACCAAAGCAAAGCCGTGTAGGTTAAGCGTGAATCGAATAAGCGCATCATTTCTCTCCCTCCAATACACGCACCAGTTGCAACATCACATCATCGACTTGAATGAGTGACATCGCATCAGCATGGTGGACACGTGTATTCCACGGCAACTGCGCGGAATCTGTGTGTAGAAATTTACGCACGGCCTGCGGGTAACGGTCGATGCAGTACTCCATGCGTTGATAGGGGCCGGTGAGCTTGGGGGAGGCGACAGCGTAGAGGCCGATGACTGGCGTATTCATAGCACGTGCGATATGTACCGCGCCAGTGTCGGGCGCAATGAGTGCGTCCACATTGCCTAATAGGGCAGCGAGTTGTTTGGGCGATGTTTTGCCGCAAAGATTCAGCGTGCGCTCGGGGTTGATGGCAGCGAGTCGTTCGCACAGCACCAATTCGTCAGGCGAGTTACCGCCCGTCAGTACAATGTTGGCAGAAGTTTTTTGAATCACTTCGGCATAACGTTCAGGCAGCCAGTTACGCTCTGCTTTGCTGGCGTATGGATGTATCACGATTAGCCGAATCTGCACCCTCTCCTTCTGGAAGAGGGTTGGGGTGAGGGTGCTTTTGAAGTTGTTCAGTGTTTGCTCTGCCCACCTCATATCCTCTTTCCCAACAGGCAAATCCCAATTCGCCTCCACAGGCTTCCCTGTCAGCGTTTCCACGAAAGACAAAAAACTATCGACCAGATGATTGTTTTGGAATGTGATGTGTCGATTACAAAATAGCCACTGACCCTCGCGCGCCCGAGTGCGGTCAAAACCAATTTTAATGGGCGCATGCAAAGCGGGATAGAGCAGATTGATGCGCAAATTCGCTTGCATTGCCAACATCACATCGAATTTACGCTCGCGGAAACGTTGATAGAAAGCGCGGTAATCCGAGAAGGAGCGAGGTTTATCCACGACGATGAATTGCACACCCTCCATCCCTTGCAATAAAGAAAAAGCTAGCGGGCTTGTGAACCACGTAATCTCGGCATCAGGCAATGCCTTTTGCAAAGCGCGAATGGCGGCGCTGACCATGACCACATCTCCTAATGCGGAGAAGCGGATGATGGCGATGTGGGGATGGGATTGATATGAGGGATTGGTCATTTGAGCTATGGTACATAGTAGCATCGGCATTGTAACCAAATCGCGAATTACATTTCCAATCTCACTCGGTATAAAGCTGCTTTGTTATCAATCAGTGACTAGGATATCCTGCGCAACTACACTAGCGGAACTAATTGAGTTGGTTATAAAAGGGATAAGTAGAAAATGACTAGCAAGCTTCCAATATTTCTTACTTTGGTTGTGCCTGTACGCAACCAAGAAAATTTGATTCAACCATGGATTGCCAAATTTGGCAGGGCACTATCCGAGCTGGTTTCTGATTATGAGATTGTTATCGTGGACAATGCATCTGAAGATGACTCAATACAGCGGCTGAAGGTGCTAACAGGAGTTGATGGACTACCCAACTTACAAATCTACGCTCTAACCA
>JABFSI010000020.1 GCA_013140695.1 Sideroxydans sp.
ATGAGTACGTCTCCGTCGCAATCGCGGACAACGTAGTTGTTCAAGTGCAAAAATTTGCGATTCAAACGGTATTGCCAAAAGGCACGATCAAGTCTATTTAAGTAATTAGGGGGGCACTGATTTATTCATCATTCCCACTTTCTTTTGCGGGAACGACAAAACCGAATAAATCAGCGCTTCTTTAGTTGTTGAGTCCTCTTAACGCTTCAAGCAAGGTGCTGCAATGAACCACTATCCAATCTGGAAGTATCTGTTGATTTTGTTCGCGATTGTTGCGGGCTTGGTGTATGCCTTGCCCAATCTGTATGGCGAATCTCCGGCGGTGCAAGTGTTGCCTTTGCGCTCAAATCTGAAAGCGGATACGGTTTTGCTTCAGCGCGTGGAAGAGGCCTTGCAGAGTGCGCAAATTCAGCCGGAGGTCATGTCGTTGGAAGCCACCAGCATTAAGGTGCGTTTTGCGGATACCGATAGCCAGCTTAAAGCGAAAGATGCACTGCATGCTGCTTTGGGAGATGACTATGTGGTGGCGCTGAATTTGTTATCGCGCTCACCACAGTGGTTGACTAACCTGAATGCATTGCCCATGTATCTGGGGTTGGACTTGCGCGGTGGCGTGCACTTCCTTATGCAAGTGGATATGAAAGCTGCGCTGGATAAGGCTGCCGAATCCACTTCGAGTGACATTCGCAGCACTTTGCGTGAGGCCAACATTCCTTACGCGGGTGTCACTCGCGAAGTGAATGCCATCACCACTAAATTCCGCGATGCCGATGCGCGCCGCAAAGGTGAGGCAGAACTCAAACAGCGTTTCGCAGGTTTGGATTTTGTGTCGAGTGAAGTGGCGGGCGAATTTTTGCTGGTCGCTAATTTGAAGCCGCAAGAAAAATTGCGTATTCAAGAATCTGCGGTGCAGCAAAACTTGGTGACCCTGCGTAATCGTGTGAACGAATTGGGCGTGGCAGAACCCGTCATTCAACAACAAGGTGTAGATCGCGTGGTGGTGCAATTGCCAGGCGTGCAAGACACGGCACGCGCTAAAGATATTTTGGGACGCACGGCCACCTTGGAAGTGCGCTTGGTGGATGACGAACATCAAATCGGTGCGGGCGGCGTTGCGCCGTTTGGCACGGAGATTTTCAAAGACCGCGACGGCACTGCGCTGGTGGTAAAAAAGAGCGTTATCTTGACGGGCGAGCGAATCAACGATGCGCAACCAGGCTTCGACAGTCGTAACAATGAAGCTGCCGTGCATATTAATTTGGATGCCGTGGGCGCGCGCAAATTCAAAGAAGCCACGCGTGAAAACGTCGGTAAACGCATGGCCATTATCTTGTTTGAAAAAGGTCGCGGTGAAGTGGTCACTGCACCGGTGATTCGCGAAGAAATTGGCGGCGGGCGTGTACAAATCAGTGGGCAGATGGACACCGCCGAATCGCAAAACACGGCGCTGTTGTTACGCGCAGGCGCATTGGCAGCGCCAATGGAAATCATCGAAGAGCGTACGGTTGGTCCTAGTTTAGGGGCGGAAAATATCGAACGTGGCTTTAATTCCACCAAGATCGGCTTCATCGCCATCGCTGTCTTTATGATCGTTTATTACCTCATGTTCGGCACCATCTCGGTGCTAGCCTTGGGTGCCAACCTGTTGCTGCTGGTGGCTTTATTGTCCATGCTGCAAGCTACACTCACCTTGCCAGGTATGGCCGCTATCGCGCTGACCTTGGGTATGGCGATCGACTCCAACGTGCTGATCAACGAGCGTATTCGCGAGGAGTTGCGCAACGGTGTGCCACCGCAGATGGCGATCCACACAGGATATGAGAATGCGTTCGCTACCATTCTTGACTCCAACATCACCACGCTCATCGCAGGTATCGCGTTGTTCATGTTTGGTTCGGGGCCGATCAAAGGATTCGCTGTCGTATTGTGCTTGGGTATCTTGACGTCGATGTTCAGCGCGGTATTGGTATCACGTGCGTTGGTAAATCTGTTTTACGGTCGCAAAGTGCGACTCAATAAAGTCGCCATCGGATAAGGGATAAAACATGGAATTTTTCAAGATTAAAAAAGACATCCCGTTTATGAGCTACGGGAAAGTGACGACGAGCATCTCGTTGATTACTTTTCTGCTGGCAGTGTTTTTCCTTGCCACGCGCGGGCTGAATTTTGGCGTGGATTTCACGGGTGGTACCGTGATGGAAGTGCACTACTCACAATCCGCCGACTTGGAAAAAGTGCGCGGAAAATTGTCAGAGATCGGCCTGCATGACTCCGTAGTGCAGAACTTCGGCTCTAGCAAAGACGTGTTAATCCAAGTGCCGTTGAAGCAGAACACTGTGGGCGCGAAACTCTCCGATAACGTGTTGGAGGCTCTGCGCGTACAAGATGCCAGTGTCGAATTGCGCCGCGTCGAATTCGTCGGCCCACAAGTCGGTAAAGACTTGGTCGAGAATGGCGCGATGGCGTTATTGCTGGTGTCGTTAGGTATTGTAGGTTACCTGTGGATTCGCTTTGAATGGAAGTTTGGTCTGGCTGCCATCATCGCTAACTTGCACGACGTGGTCATCATCTTGGGCTTCTTCGCCTTCTTCCAATGGGAGTTCTCGCTCTCTGTGTTGGCGGCGGTGTTGGCTGTGTTGGGTTACTCCGTGAATGAATCTGTGGTCGTGTTCGACCGGATTCGCGAGAACTTCAAGAAGATGCGCAAGACAGAAGTGGCCGAGATCATCGACAACGCCATCACCCGCACCATGTCGCGCACCATCATCACCCACGGTTGCACACAGATGATGGTCACCTCCATGCTATTTTTAGGTGGAGCCACCTTGCACTACTTCGCATTGGCCCTGACCATCGGCATCTTGTTCAGTATCTACTCGTCGGTGCTGGTCGCCAGCCCCTTGCTGATGATATTCGGCGTATCGCGCGAAGACTTCATCAAGCCAGAGAAGACCGAAGCAGAAGAAGTCTTGCCTTAATTTATGCTCGATTTAATTCTGCATCTCGATGCGCACCTACTGGCTTTAGTACAAGACTATGGCGTATGGGTCTATGCCATTTTGTTCGCTATTATTTTTGCGGAAACGGGGCTGGTTGTTGCGCCTTTTTTGCCGGGCGATTCCTTGCTATTTGTGACAGGAGCATTGTGCGCGATGGGCTCGCTGGACTTGCAAGTGTTGATGCCCTTGTTGATGCTCGCCGCTTTTGTGGGCGACAACACCAACTACTGGGTGGGACGGTTGGCGGGTATTAAACTATTCACGCATGATTCACGCTTTTTCAAACACGCACATCTGGAAAAGACGCAAGCCTTCTATGCCAAGCACGGCGGCAAAACGATTATCTTTGCGCGCTTCCTACCTATCATCCGCACTTTCGCTCCTTTCGTAGCAGGCATAGGCGCGATGAGTTATCGCCTATTTATGATGTTTAGTGCATTGGGTAGCGTTGCGTGGATTGGCAGCCTGACCTTATTGGGCTACCTTTTTGGCAATATCCCAGTCATTAAAGATAACCTCACCTTGATGATTATCGGCATCATCCTCATCTCGTTCATTCCCGCCATTTTGGAATTTATCAAGCACCGCAGGCAGGTCGCGAAGTAGTCTGTCTTTCCCGCCTGCCCGAAGGGCAGTTTATCCTGAGTTTATCGAAGGGCGGGAATGACGGTATAGGGTTGAGTTTTCAAGCCTGTTAGTTGTGTGGCATCCCAATTCTGAATCGCCCAATCCAATACTGCATGTACATCGCCATTCGCTAGATTGACAGGCGGCGCTTGTCTTAAAAAATGCAACACCAGCATCAACGTATTCACAGCTTGCGACACATCCACTGGCGCAGCTAGTGTCTGCTTGCTCAACTTCTCCCTTGCCTCATTCACCGCAACAGGCAAATGCAGGTAGGCTGGGGTGGGCAACCCCAGCAGGCGTTGGAGATGGATCTGGCGCGGCGTTGAGTTGAGCAAGTCCGCCCCGCGCACCACATGCGTGATGCCTTGCGCTGCATCATCCACCACCACCGCCAATTGATACGCGAACAAACCATCCGCGCGTTTCACCACGAAATCACCGATCTCGGATTCCAGATTCTGCGAGAGATGGCCTTGTAGCGCATCATCGAATTCAAATACCCCGCACGAACTTAAAAGACCGTCATTTCCGCCTGCGCGGGAATGACGGAAGAGGTGGTCTGTGCGCACCCGCCATGCGGGTGTTGACCGTTGATGTGCCATGCCGCTACGGCAGGTCCCCGGATAAACCAAACCCTCGATTCCCTGCATCGCCGAATCCGTGATTTCCCTGCGCGTACAACAACAGGGATAAACCGCACCAATTTCTTTTAAACGTTGCAGCGCTTCTTCATAAGCGTCTGTACGTTGACTCTGGTGGATGACAGGTTCGTCGCTCTGCATCCCGAACACCTCCATCGTGCTCAAGATGTCCTCCGTCGCACCTGCCGCGCAACGTGGCGTATCAAGGTCTTCCACGCGGATGAGCCAAGTGCCGTGACGATGTTTTGCCTCGAGATAGCTGCCGACGGCGGCGACGAGCGAGCCGAAGTGCAATGGGCCGGTGGGAGAGGGGGCGAAGCGCCCGCGATATTTAGGATAGTAGGTCATTCTATTTTGTAGGGCGGGTTAGCGTAGCGTAACTCGCCGGATGGTTTTACATACGGTGCAATGCCCGTTGGTTATTGGCCTACACTTGCGGACTATTCCCTACAGCTATTAACAACTTAACCCCGCTATAAGGTTGGTGCATATGTGAGCGAACTTTTAATTCGTTGAAAATTTTTTCAAATTCCTTTGGGTATCGTCCAATGGGCATTTTTATTTTTCGACTGTCACAACAATGAAGCAACAATCCGTCCATATACTTTGTGTGACGATACCCCTCGACTTTGGATAGATCGTGATATGCCACTTCTTGGAGTTGCTTGTATTTTTCTGCATAGCCGTAAAATTCAAAGTGATGGTCGTGGAACTCAACAATAAAGTTATTTCGCGATGTCCACCACCTGAGGAAAAAATAGTAAGGAATTACAATTCCAAGAAGTAAGGTTGGAAGAATAATTGCGGCTACAGTTGGTTGCTTTGTAACGATTTCATTTGAGACCAAAATAAATAGGGAATAGCCGAATGATAATAATGCCAAGCCGAGCATGGCTATATTCCAATAGAGAGTACTGGAAGGGGCTGAGATGCGGTAAGGCATAAATCTTCCTGAACAGATTAAATCGCCACCGCCTCTTCCTCAAACCCCAACACTACCTTACTGTCTTTCACATCCACGACAACCTTGCCGCCGTTCGCAAGTTTGCCGAACAACAGTTCGTCTGCCAGCGCGGAGCGGATGGTGTTTTGGATCAGGCGTGCCATCGGGCGTGCGCCCATCAGTGGATCGAAGCCGTGTGCGGCGAGGTGGTCTTTGAGTGCGTCGGTGAAAATCGCTTCCACTTTTTTCTCGTGCAGTTGTTCTTCCAGTTGCATGAGGAATTTGTCCACCACACGCAGGATGATCTCTTTGTCGAGTGAGGCGAAGGAGACAATGGCATCCAAGCGGTTGCGAAACTCGGGGGTGAACATCTTTTTGATGTCCGCCATTTCATCGCCGGCTGAAGCGGTTTTGGTGAAGCCCATGCTGCTCCTGTTCAGTGCTTCCGCGCCTGCGTTGGTGGTCATGATGATGACGACGTTGCGGAAGTCGGCCTTGCGTCCGTTGTTGTCGGTAAGCGTGCCGTGATCCATCACTTGCAGCAGGATGTTGAAAATATCGGGGTGCGCTTTTTCGATTTCGTCCAGCAGCAGCACGCAATGCGGTTGCTTGCTGATGGCCTCGGTGAGGAGCCCCCCTTGGTCGAAGCCGACATAGCCGGGCGGTGCGCCAATGAGGCGGCTCACGGCATGGCGCTCCATGTATTCGGACATATCGAAACGATGGATGGGCATGCCCATGACGTAGGCGAGTTGGCGTGCCACTTCGGTTTTGCCCACGCCTGTGGGGCCAGAAAATAAAAAGCTGCCGATGGGTTTGCTCGGATTGCCCAAGCCGCTACGTGACATTTTGATGGCACGTGCCAACATGTCGATGGCTTTGTCTTGACCAAACACAGTGGCTTTCAAATCCCTATCCAGATTTTTCAGCGCATTGATGTCGTCATGCGACACCGTGCGTGTCGGTATGCGTGCGATCTTGGCGATGATTTCTTCGATTTCGTGCTTGCCCACTACTTTTTTCTGTTTGGATTTAGGCAAGATGCGCTGTGCCGCACCCGCTTCGTCTAGCACGTCGATGGCCTTGTCGGGCAGGTGACGATCGTTGATGAAGCGCGAGGATAACTCTGCTGCACTGGTGAGGGCTGCGGCACTGTATTTGATGCTGTGATGTTCTTCGAAACGCGATTTCAATCCCTTCAGAATCTCGATGGTCTGCTCGACAGAAGGTTCTGGCACATCTACTTTTTGGAAACGACGCGATAGCGCAGAATCTTTCTCAAAGATGCCGCGATATTCTTGATAAGTGGTCGCGCCTATGCATTTCAATGCGCCACTCGATAAAGCAGGTTTGAGCAAATTGGATGCATCCATTGTGCCGCCTGATGCTGCTCCTGCGCCGATGAGTGTATGGATTTCGTCGATGAATAACACAGCGTTTGGTGCATCTTTCAATTCTTTCAGCACGGCTTTCAACCGCTGCTCGAAGTCGCCGCGATATTTTGTTCCTGCCAGCAACGAGCCCATATCCAATGAATAAACTTGAGCATCTTTTAATATGTCGGGCACCGCGCCTTCGGTGATGCGCCGAGCCAAGCCTTCTGCGATAGCGGTTTTGCCTACGCCCGCTTCGCCCACCAACAGCGGATTATTTTTGCGGCGGCGACACAAGGTTTGAATCACCCGCTCTAACTCCAAATTGCGACCAATCAAGGGATCTATTTTGCCCGCCAATGCATGCGCGTTTAGGTCGAGGGTGTAATTGGAAAGTGCACTTTCTTTGGTGGCTTCCAGATCGGTTTCCACTTCACTGGCAGGCTTCTGGGAGGCGGTTTGCGCCTCAGCTGTTTTGTTGATGCCGTGTGAAATATAGTTCACCACATCGAGACGGGTGATCGCACGCTGGTTGAGGAAATACACAGCGTGCGATTCTTTTTCGCCAAACAGTGCAACCAAAATGTTGGCACCTGTGACTTCTTTCTTATTGGTGGATTGCACATGCAGAATCGCACGCTGGATAACACGCTGAAACCCTACAGTAGGTTGTGTGTCCACCTCACTAGTACCTGGCACCACAGGCGTGTGTGTCTCAATGTGTTGTGCCAACACTGCGCGCAACTCCTCAATGTCCGCACCACAAGCACGTAGCACATGAGAAGCTGATGGATTGTCCAGCATCGACATCAACAAATGTTCTACCGTAATAAACTCGTGGCGTTTATGACGAGCCTCAACAAAGGCGAGGTGCAGGCTAACTTCTAGTTCTTGTGCAATCATTTAGTTTTCCTCCATGTGGCATTTCAAAGGATGCCCATGTTGTGTTGCATATGCGACAACTTGGTTCACTTTCGTTTCCGCGATGTCCTTGGAGTATAAACCGCAGACCGCCGCACCTTCATGATGAACTTTAAGCATTATTTGCATAGCCTGTTCAGTCGTCTTGGCAAAATACACTTGTAGCACTTCTACGACAAATTCCATGGTGGTGTAATCGTCATTAAGTAGGATGACTTTGTATTGTTTAGGTGGCTTCACCTTGCTGCGCTCTAGCACAGGGGCGTTTATTTGTTGGGTTGCCATAGCGCTCATTCTGGACACATTCGTGCCCTTATATTTGATGATTAAAGGGAGCTTTTCAAGCTTATCTTGAAAATAAATGAAATAAATCCTTGACGTTGTTGTGGGGGGTGGGTTAAAAAGCGTCCGGGTGTTTGAATCATAGTAGATGCAGTACTGGTTTTGCCATGTGCGGTCTTGGGTTTCAAACAATTTAGCGGGTGCCCACCCGTAATTTTGTAAGGAAGTAATAGCATGGCAAACGGTACAGTTAAATGGTTCAACGATGCAAAAGGTTTCGGTTTCATCACTCCAGATGATGGCAGCGAAGATCTGTTTGCGCATTTCTCAGCAATCACAATGAGTGGCTTCAAGTCTCTCAAAGAAGGCCAAAAAGTGACTTTTGACATCGTTCAAGGTCCTAAAGGCAAACAAGCAGCTAACATCCAAGCGCCTTAATCGGTTCTTGAGCTGAATTAAAAAGCCCGCCACGAAAGTGGCGGGCTTTTTGTTTTGTGCTTCCTGTTAGATGGCTTTTAGTGCCGCATTGAATGTGACGCTGGGGCGCATCGCGCTGGATGTCTTGGCGAAGTCCGGCAGGTAGTAGCCGCCCATCTCCACAGGCTTGCCTTGTGCAGCGATCAATTCTGCATTGATCTTCGCTTCGTTCTCAGACAATGCCTTTGCCAGTGGTGCGAAACGAGCCTGCACTTCTTTGTCTTTATCCTGTGCGGCGAGTGCCTGTGCCCAATACAAGGCGAGGTAGAAGTGACTGCCACGATTGTCGATCTCGCCGACCTTGCGGGCAGGGGAGCGGTTGTTCTCCAATATCTTTGCGTTCGCTTGGTCTAGCGTATCTGCCAGCACTTGTGCTTTTGCGTTGTTGAACTTCTGCGCTAGATGTTCCAGTGACACACCCAATGCCAAGAATTCACCCAAGGAATCCCAGCGTAGATAATTCTCTTGTTGGAACTGTTGCACGTGTTTAGGCGCAGAGCCGCCGGCACCTGTCTCGAACATGCCTCCACCATTCATCAAAGGCACGATGGAGAGCATCTTGGCACTGGTATTCAGTTCTAAGATAGGGAACAGGTCGGTGAGGTAGTCACGTAACACGTTGCCAGTGACGGAGATGGTGTCCTTGCCTTGGCGGATACGTGCCAAGGAAGCACGGCAGGCTGCGGAGGGTTCCATGATCTGGATGTCTAGCCCTTTGGTGTCGTGCTCCTTCAAGTATTTTTCCACCTTGGTGATGACCTGCGCATCATGTGAGCGGTTTTTATCCAGCCAGAAAATGGCGGGGGTGTTGGACAGGCGTGCGCGCGTGACAGCGAGTTTTACCCAATCTTGAATGGGGGCATCTTTGGCCTGGCAAGCACGGAAGATGTCGCCTTGCTCGACCTTTTGTTCTAGCAGCATTTTTCCGTTCACATCGACGATGCGAATCACACCATCTCCATTCGCTTCGAATGTTTTATCGTGTGAGCCGTATTCTTCCGCCTGTTGTGCCATTAAGCCGACATTGGGCACAGACCCCATGGTGGCAGGATCGAGCGCACCGTTCTTTTTGCAATCCTCCACCGCTGCGACATACACGGTGGCGTAGCAACGGTCAGGAATCATCGCCAAGGTGTCGTAGGCTTTGCCATCGGCACCCCACATTTTGCCGCCATCACGAATCATCGGAGGCATGGAGGCGTCGATGATGACGTCGCTTGGTACGTGCAGATTGGTGATGCCCTTGTCGGAGTTCACCATCGCCAGTGGCGGCTGATTTTTGAAGCAGTTGGCGATGTCGGCAATGACGACTGCACGTTTAGGTTCTGGTAGCGCAAACACTTTAGCTTCCATGTCACCGAAGCCATTGTTGAGGTTGACGCCAATTTCTTTGAGCAACGCACCGTGCTTATCGAACACATCTTTGAAGAATACTGAGACCGCATGTCCGAACATAATAGGGTCGGACACCTTCATCATGGTGGCCTTGAGGTGTAGTGACAGCAACACATCTTCCTTCCTTGCTGCAACAATTTGCTCGGAGTAGAAATGGCGCAGGGCACGTTTGCTCATCACTGCTGCATCAATAATTTCGCCCGCTTTTAGATTCAGCTTGTCTTTCAGCACGGACACCTTGCCATCTTGGGCAATGAATTCGATACGTGCGCTGACCGCTTCTGGCACAGTTAGCGACTTCTCACTACCGTAAAAATCACCGCTAGACATATGCGCCACGCGCGTCTTGGAATCAGTTGACCACTTGCCCATGCGGTGCGGATGTTTGCGTGCGAACTGTTTGACGGAGGCAGCGGCGCGGCGGTCAGAGTTACCTTCGCGTAACACTGGATTCACCGCGCTACCAAGTAACTTGCTGTAACGCACTTTGAGGGTTTTTTCGGCATCCGTATGCGTTTCATCGGGATAGTTGGGGATGTCAAAGCCGAGCATTTGCAATTCTTTGATGGCGCTTTTTAGTTGTGGCAGTGATGCGCTAACATTGGGAAGCTTGATGATGTTCGCTTCAGGCTTCAAGGTCAGTTCGCCCAGTTCGGTCAGTTGATCGGCAATTTTTTGTGATGTCTTGAGGCGCTCTGGGAAGTTGGCAAGTATGCGTCCTGCTAAAGAGATATCGCGCGTCTCAACCGTTACGCCAGCCGCCTTGGTAAAGGCTTGCACGATGGGTAACAAAGAATAGGTTGCCAATGCAGGCGCTTCATCGGTCAAGGTGTAAATAATTTTTTGTGTGGTCATGATTGCTCTCGGCTAGGTTGGATTTTTGAATAAATTGTGAATGAATAAGGTAATGCAATGAGTCGTATCTTGCTATTCAACAAACCCTATGGGGTGGTCTGTCAATTCAGTCGTGACGGATTGCATCCGACGCTGGCGGATTATATTCCTGTTGCCGAGGTTTATGCCGCAGGGCGTTTGGATACAGATAGTGAAGGGCTGTTACTGCTCACCGATGATGGCAAGTTGCAACACCGCATCACCGATCCGCAGCACAAATTACCCAAGACTTATTGGGCGCAAGTGGAGGGCATTCCTGATGAGGCCGCGTTAGCCTTGCTGCGTAAAGGCGTGATGTTGAAGGACGGTATGACATTGCCTGCGCAAGCTGAACTGATGGATGAGCCTGCACACTTATGGCAACGCGATCCGCCAGTGCGTTTTCGCCAAGCCATCCCCACGGCATGGTTAAAGCTGACCATCCGAGAGGGTAAAAATCGACAAATCAGGCGCATGACAGCTGCGGTGGGATTGCCTACGTTGAGATTGGTGCGCTATGCCATAGGCAATTGGACGCTTGCGGGTTTGGCGACAGGGGAATGGCGCGAGGAACGGGTGGCTAATGTATAATGCGCGCCCTTTCCGTATCGAGTAGAAACGCATGCCCATTTACGAATACCGATGCAGCAGCTGCGGCACACAGCGAGACGTGATGCAGAAGTACAGCGATGCGCCGTTAACGGTTTGCCCTGAATGCGGTAAAGAGGCGTTTGCCAAACAATTAAGTGCGCCAGGCTTTCAATTCGCGAGTTCTTCTAGCAGTTGTGACACGGGCGCTTGTTCAACTTGCCCAATGGCGGGGATGCATTGATGAAAAAGTATTTACTCACCGGATTATTAGTGTTGGTTCCACTGGTCATCACCTTGTGGGTGCTGGGATTCATCATCGGCATTCTTGACCAATCGTTGCTGTTGTTGCCGCAAGCATGGCATCCAGACAATTTATTGGGCATTCATATTCCTGGGTTGGGCGTTATTCTCACCGTGCTGATTGTGTTGGTCACAGGCTTATTGGTGCGCAACGTGTTTGGGCAGCGTTTGTTGTCGTGGTGGGAGCATGTGTTACGTCGCATTCCTTTTGTGAATGCCATCTACAACAGCGTCAAGCAAGTGAGCGACACCCTACTTTCCGAGAGCGGCAATGCATTCGGCAAGGTGTTGCTAGTGCGTTACCCCCATGCGGAATCTTGGTCATTGGCGTTCCAGACCAGCGTGCCTGCCGAAGTGACACGACGCTTGGCTGGAGATGAATACGTGGGTGTATTCGTGCCGACCACGCCTAGCCCTGTGAACGGCTTCTATTTCTATGTGAAGAAGTCCGAGACCATCGAGTTGGACATCAGCGTGGATGCTGCCTTCAAAGCCATCGTTTCTATGGGTGTGGTGACCACGCCGGAAGCGGTCGCCAAACTCAAGCAAGCTGATCTTTAATCATTTCTTTTTTGTAATCCTTACCTGTATCTCAAATCATGCGAACTCATTACTGCGGACAACTCAACGTTAATCAACTAGGCAACACTGTCACTCTATGTGGCTGGGCACATCGCCGCCGCGACCACGGTGGTGTCATATTCATTGACCTGCGCGATCGCGAAGGTCTGGCGCAAGTCGTGTGCGATCCTGATCGTGCCGATATGTTCGCCATCGCCGAATCTGTGCGTAGCGAATACGTGCTGAAAATCACGGGCCGTGTGCGTCGTCGTCCTGAAGGCACGGAGAACAAAGGCATGAACAGCGGCGAGATTGAATTGCTGTGCCACGAAATCGAAGTGTTGAACGTGGCCGTGACGCCGCCGTTCCAATTGGATGACGACAACTTGTCCGAGAACGTGCGTCTGACGCATCGCGTGATTGACCTGCGCCGCCCACAAATGCAAAACAACATGTTGCTGCGCTACAAGACTGCGCGTGCGTTCCGTCGTTTCTTGGATGACAAAGGTTTTATCGACATCGAGACGCCGATGTTGACCAAGTCCACGCCCGAAGGTGCGCGTGACTACCTCGTACCATCACGCGTGCATGCGGGTGACTTCTTCGCCTTGCCGCAATCGCCACAGTTGTTCAAACAGATGTTGATGGTGGCGGGTTTCGATCGCTACTACCAGATCACCAAGTGCTTCCGTGACGAAGACTTGCGTGCTGATCGTCAACCTGAATTCACCCAAGTCGACGTTGAAACATCATTCATGTCTGAAGAACAGATCATGGAGATGATGGAAGAGATGATCCGTGTCGTGTTCAAGGACGCACTGAATGTGACACTGCCAAATCCGTTCCCACGCATGCCTTATGCCGAGGCGATGGATCGCTTCGGTTCCGACAAGCCTGACTTGCGTGTGACCTTGGAGATCACTGATGTCACCGATGCGGTGAAGGACGTGGCCTTCAAAGTGTTCGCGGGCGTGGCGAACTCCGACAATGGCCGTGTCGCCGCTTTGCGCGTGCCGAATGGCAGCACCATCTCACGCAGCGAGATCGACGAGTACACCAAGTTCGTTAGCATCTACGGCGCGAAGGGCTTGGCTTACATAAAGGTCAACGACATCACGCAATTGAACGAGACCGGACTGCAATCACCTATCGTCAAGAACCTGAACGAAGCAGCATTGAAGACCATCATCGCCCGCACAGGCGCACAGAACGGCGACATCATCTTCTTCGGCGCTGACAAGACCAAGATCGTGAACGACGCGCTGGGTGCACTGCGTACCAAGATCGGCCATGCCAAGGGTCACGTGAATGGCAAGGCATGGGAACCATTGTGGGTCGTGGACTTTCCGATGTTCGAATACGACGAAGAAGGCAAGCGTTGGAACGCCTGTCACCATCCGTTCACCTCGCCCAAAGACGAGCATCTGCAATTCTTGGAAACTGATCCGGGCAAGTGTCTGGCTAAAGCCTACGACTTGGCGCTCAATGGTTGGGAGATCGGAGGCGGCTCGGTACGTATCCACAAAGAAGAAGTGCAGAGCAAAGTGTTCCGCGCCCTCAACATCGGCGCAGAAGAAGCGCAACTCAAGTTCGGCTTCCTGTTGGACGCGCTGCAATACGGCGCGCCCCCCCACGGCGGTTTGGCCTTCGGTCTGGATCGCATCGTCACCATGATGACGGGTGCGGAATCCATCCGTGACGTGATCGCCTTTCCCAAGACGCAACGTGCACAGTGTTTGTTGACACAAGCGCCAAGCGCAGTGGATGAGAAGCAGTTGCGTGAGTTGCACATCCGTCTGCGCACACCCGCGCCGACCGAGGCGCCTAAGGAGTAAGTATGTTGCGCTGGGGGAAGGTATGGTGGTGGATATTGGCTGGCTTGGTGCTGGTCTTGTCTTTGGCGCAAGCCCGTAACCATCATTCGCATCACCCAGCACAAACCACGACCAACGAATCATCCCAATCGGCTACACGGGATGAGGTTGCTGGTGATCACATTCTTGTGGTGCAACTGCCATCCGAAGGCCGCGACACCTTGCAACTCATCAAGCGCGGTGGCCCCTTTCCCTATCCACGAGATGGTGTGGTGTTCAGCAATTTCGAGCGCATCCTGCCGCAGAAACAGCGCGGTTATTACCACGAATATACTGTCAAGACACCGGGCGTCAGTCATCGGGGTGCGCGCCGTATCGTATGTGGTGTCGTTCCCGAGTGTTACTACACTTCTGATCACTACAAATCGTTCAAACGTATCGTGGAGGCACGCTGATGGATGATCTTTGCTATCTGCTGAAAGATGCGAATGGAGCGGGTGTCTACCGCCTCAACTGCACGCTAGAAGCGCTGCATGATTCCGTGCAACGTGCTGGATTCTCATTGTTCGAGGTCGACATCGCGGGTGCGCATGGGCGGGGTGAGGTGTTGGCCGAGATGGCGCGTGCCATCCAAGCACCAGATTGGTTCGGCCACAACTGGGATGCACTAGCCGATGCGTTGGGGGACTTGTCTTGGAACAAAGCACCTGGCTATGTTTTGCTGCTACGCGGTGAACATCCCGCCGAAGTTATGTTGGATGAAGTACTGTATGCGACTGTAGATTTTTGGCGCTTGCAGGGCAAGCCGTTCTGGGTCTTCTTCGCCTAACGGGCATGATGGGTTGATGTTGCCGATGAGTTCATCATGCCCGCTCCCCTCACCTGTGCGTAGTTGTTGCCGACTTATTGGCTATACAACCACGGCCTACCCCTTGCGGGTGCAATCCTCTGATGGGACTCCTCGCCATTCGACCAAGCACGATAAAGCTGTGCAAGTCGCTGGTTATCCCGCAAGCGGGCGAGGAGGCAAACGAATCGCTAAGCGAGCTTTATGATAACGTTGCGCAACAAGCAACCCATCTCGGTATTGGTTGTCATCTACACCCCTGCACTTGATGTGTTACTGCTAGAACGTGCCGATCATCCTGGTTACTGGCAATCGGTGACGGGCAGCCGCGAAGATGCAGAATCATTGCGAGATACCGCGATGCGCGAAGTGGCTGAAGAAACAGGATTGAAGGCGACACATCTCACGCTCACCGATTGGCAGCAACAAAATACATACGAAATCTATCCGCACTGGCGACATCGCTATCCTGAAGGCATCACGCAAAACACCGAGCACGTGTTCGGTCTGCAACTTTTGCAGCCGCAAAAAATTAAAATCTCCCCGCGCGAACATTTGAACTTCCAATGGTTGCCTTACCAAGAAGCAGCGGATAAAGTCTTTTCGCCCAGTAACCGAGAAGCGATATTGCAACTGTCAGAAAGAATCCAGCATGTCTGAAAATATCATCCATATTGACTACGACCACCCCGACGCAGCACAAACCAGTTGCAGTACTGCCCACGCGTGGGCGAAAAAGCCGCGTGAGCCAGAGCCGCATGAGAAGGCAGCGCTAATTGCGGACATCAAGCGCATGTTGATAGAACAAAATGCGGTGCTGGTGGCGCACTATTACGTGCATCCTGATTTGCAAGATTTAGCAGAAGCGACAGGCGGCATAGTTTCTGATTCCTTGGACATGGCGAATTTCGGTTTTCGTCATCCCGCCCAAACTGTGGTGGTGGCAGGCGTGCGTTTCATGGGTGAGACGGCGAAAATTTTGAGTCCAGAAAAGCGCGTGCTGATGCCCGATTTAGAAGCGGAATGTTCGCTTGATTTAGGCTGTCCGATTGATGAATTTTCTGCGTTCTGTGATGCGCATCCCGAGCGCACGGTTGTGGTGTATGCCAATACCAGTGCGGCGGTGAAGGCGCGCGCGGATTGGATGGTGACTAGCTCTATTGCATTGCCCATCGTCACGCATTTGAAGGCGCAAGGTAAGAAAATTTTGTGGGCGCCAGACCGACATTTAGGTAACTATATTCAAGAGCAAACAGGCGCAGACATGTTGATGTGGCAAGGTTCGTGTCTGGTGCATGATGAATATAAATCGCACGAATTAGCCGCCATGAAAGTGCAGTACCCGCATGCCAAAGTGTTGGTGCATCCCGAGTCGCCGCGTGCGGTAGTGCAGTTGGCGGATGTGGTGGGTTCGACTTCAAAGCTGATTCAGGCGGCGCAAAGTTTAGAGGCGACCACCTTCATCGTGGCGACGGATAATGGCATCCTGCATAAAATGCGCACCTTGTGCCCGACCAAGATTTTTTTAGAAGCCCCCACAGCGGGTAACGGTGCAAACTGTAAGAGTTGTAGTCACTGTCCGTGGATGGCGATGAATGGGCTGCTTAATTTGGCGGAAGCTTTACATTCGGGAAGGAACGAAATTCAGATTGATTCGACTATCATTCCGCAAGCGGTAAAGCCGATTCAGCGCATGCTGGATTTTGCACAGCAGATTAAACTGCCTACTCGCGGCATCGGTAATGCATAACACCTTACTTGACTAACTAAATGGCGAACCCAAGCGACACTTCACACAGCACTAGCGAAGCTTCTCTTGCTTTGAAACAAGCAGGAGAGGCAGCGCCTGCGCGGATGAGTCGAGAAGATGCGGCGCAGGTCATTATGCGTGCGCAACAAGTAGAAGCCGAACAACGTGCGGCTAATTTAGCTAGGTTACGCGATGAGGCGCAAAAGGCAGCGGGCATGTCCGCTGCGCCCGCCGTGGCGCGTCCCACGCCAGTCGTTGTTTCTGCCGTTGCAGCACCTGTGTTAAATCCACCCGTACTAACGCAAGTCGTGGAGTCGCCAATTGACGAGCATGTTGAACAATTAGCGCAAGCCAAGCAACAACGCGTCGAAGCATCGCGCTTGGCGCGCGAGGAAGCAAAACGCCGCGTCGCAATGGAAAATGCCTTGCGTGAAAAAGAGCAGAGCTTGGCGCAACGCGAGCGTGAACTACAAGCGCAAATTACACATCGCATTGAGCAAGCCAAACAAGCTGAAGCCGCGCTGCAGGCGCAGTTGGAAGAGAGTCAGGTGTTGGTTGCGCGCGATGCTGAACAGTTACGCATTCAATATGAGAATGAACAGGCCGCGCATAAATCGTCACTGAATCAGCAAGCACACGCGCAATACGTGTTGCGTCAAAGTGAAAAATCGGCCGTTGAAAAAGGGCAGGCGGCCGCTAAAGAAGCGGCACTTGCGCTGAAGCAGCGGATTGATGCGGCAGAGCATGCGAAACAACAAGCTTTGCATCGTGCGCAGTTAGAACAAGAATTAAAGGATAAAGAATTGCTCATGGCGCAGCGAGAGCAAGAGTTGCAAGCGCGCATTGCCGAACGTATTGAAGTGGCAGAAAAAGCAGAAGCCTTGGCGCAACAACGCATCGCCGCAGAGCAAGCAGCCACGCAAGCGGGTGTGTTGCAATTAGATGCCGAGCAATCTGCCATTGCACATGCGACGCAAATGCTGCGTGAAAAAATTTCAAAAATGAAATCCGATACCACGCAAGTGTTGCTGGCGAAACGCGCGCAAGAAGAAGCTGAATTGCAGCGCCTGCAACAAGAGGCGGCTCAGTATGAAAAGGAAAATCTCCTTACCCGCGCCATTCACCAAGATTTGCAGAAGAAAAAAGCCCAACAGGAAGCGCTATTGCAACAAGTAGAAGCAGAAGCGGCGGCAAAATTAGAGGCGGCTAATCAAGCGGTTCAAGAAGCGGAAAGAAGACTGCAAATTGAAAATGAAGCGCGCGCGGAGGCGCAACGTAAGCTTCAGTTGGAAGCTGAATTACAAGCGCAACAACAAGCGGTAGCGCTGCGTGAACGTGAATTACAAGATCAAATTAAACAGCGCATTCAGGCAGAAAAAGCTGCCGAAGCATTAATTCAAGAACGCTTGCACGCGGAATTGGAGGCTACTCAACAGCAGCAACAGTTGGTGGCACAACAACAAGCGGCGATTGAATCGGTGCGTGAATCGTTGCGCCAAAAGTTGCAACAAGCGGATGCCGCGATTGCATCGGCAGTGGAGCAACTGCCCGAGCAAACGCTTTTGTTGCAGGCCGAGGCGGCCGAAGCGGTAAGCCAATCACACCATGCTGATATTGAAGCGACCATAAAACGGCGTATCGAAAAAGCCGAGTTGGTGCGCGCTGAAGCCGAGCGTCGCTTGGCATTAGAAGAGGCGCTGCACGCACAAGAAAAAGCCGCCGAGGTGAAAGAGTTGGAATTACAAGTGCAGATTGCCGAGCGTATTGAGGCGCTTGAGCATGCGCAAGCAGAAAAGAAAGCGCAGCTGGAAGCTGCTGCACAAGCCGAGTTAGAAGCTTTGAGTCGTCACCATCAAGTTGAAATGGATGCGGCGGAAAAAAGGCGCATTGAAAAGGCAGAATTGGTGAAAGCGGAAGTGGCGCACCGTCTGGCATTGGAGGCGGAGTTGCTCGCGCAAGAAAAAGCCACCCAAGAAAAAGAGCTCGAATTGCAAATGCAAATTGCAGAGCGCATTGAAGCGGCACAGCAGGTACAAGCCGCTGCACAAGCACGCATTGAGGCGGAGTTGGCCGCTACACAGGCCGAGCAACATCAACAATTTGCCTTGGCTAGCGTGCAAGCAGAATTAAGCCAAAAACTAGAAGCGCTACAGGCGCAGTTGCCGCATGCCATGCATGAATTGCCTGAGCATGCTTTGCTCAAGCAAGCCGAAGAAGCGCTGGCAGCCAGCCAAGCACGTGCGCTAGAAGCCGAGGAGGCGGCACGTCAACGTGTGGCGTTGGCCAGTGCGGCGCAGGCTGAAGCTGAACAGAGGAGCGCGTTGGAAGCAGAATTGTTAGCCCAAGAGCAAGCTAATTTTGCACAAGAACGCGCACTGCAAGCGCAGATTGCAGCGCAACTAGAGGCAGCAAAACAGGCCGAATTCGCCACGCAAGCGCGCATTGAAGCCGAGCTTGCATTAACTCAAACTGCACAACGCAAACAAGAAGAACAGCAGGCTGCGATAGCGTTGGCGCAATCGCAAAAAGCAACACTGGACACGGCGCAGTTAGAAATAATTAGTGAACAAAGTGTGCTGCAAAATGGCGAGCATACGGTTGAAGTGCTTCCCGCCTCGCATTCCATCAGGGTCATTGAGCAGACTGATTATGTGCCGATCCCCGCGCGCCGCTGGAATGTATTTGCGCTATCAGGCTGGCTTGCGGCGGCGGTATTGGCGGTCGTCTTTTATGTGCAATATGACGCACAAAAACAAGTGAGCGTGCCCGCCGTTGCCCCTGTTCAAGCAGCGCTGCAACCGACTAGTGAAGTGGGCGTGGCACCAGTCGAATCGAATGCGGATTTGAAATTATCGACTGAATTTCAATCCCCGCCCGCACAATGATTCCGCTGAAAATTGCGACCTACAACATTCACAAAGGCTTTTCGCTATTTAATCGGCGCGTAGTGTTGCCAAGTGTGCGCGAGCAGTTGCGTGAGTTAGATGCAGACATTGTTTTTTTGCAAGAAGTGCAGGGTGAACATCAGCATCACGCGCAGCGCCACAGTACTTATCCGCAAGCTCCCCAACATGAATTTTTAGCCGATGAGACATGGCAACATCATGCCTACGGCATGAATGCGCAGTATGCGGCGGGGCATCATGGCAACGCCATTTTGAGTCGCTTCCCCATTGTGTATTCGCAAAATAAAAATGTGTCTGCGCATCGTTTTGAGCAGCGCGGTTTGTTGCATTGTGAAATGCAGTGGCAGGGTGAATCGGTGCATTGCATTTGTGTGCATTTAGGCTTGTTTGCTAACGGCAGGCGTGCGCAAATTGATGCCTTGATTGCGCTGGTTAAAGCACAAGTACCTGCCAATGCCGCACTCATTATTGCGGGAGATTTTAATGATTGGAATAATCGTTTGAGTCAGACTTTGCATGATTCGATTGGCGTGCAGGATGTGTTTCACATGACACATGGTAAAGCGGCACGCAGTTTTCCTGCGGCGTTGCCTATGTTGCAGTTGGATCGCATTTACACGCGCGGATTTAAGGCGACGCTATGCGAGGTGCATCCCCGTCGCCGACTGTCTGACCATGCCGCGTTGACCGTACAGTTGGAACGCTAATGTCTGCATTCACCTTCAAAGTGCCGAAGAATGAATTGACCTTGCTACGTAATGGCACGCGCTATTTTCCGCAACTGTGTGCCGACATCGACGCAGCGCAACATGCCCTTTATCTTGAGACCTACATTTTTGCCGCTGATGAAACGGGACGTTTAGTCGCGCAAGCTTTACAACGCGCCGCCTTACGTCATGTTGCGGTGCATGTGTTGCTGGATGGATTTGGTTCGGCGGAGTTGCCAGAGAGTTGGCTCGATGGATTGCGTGAGGCGGGCGTTGAGGTGCAGTGGTTTCGTCGCGAAACAGGATTCTTCAATTTAGGGCGTTCGCGTTTACGTCGTTTGCATCGCAAGTTAGTCGTGATTGACGGTCAAATAGCTTTCATTGGAGGCATCAACATTCTCAATGACATTCCTGATGGCGAAGATTTCGATGCGCCGCGTTTAGATTTCGCCGTGAGAATTGCAGGAACGATGGCGCAGCAGATCGAAGCCGAGATGCGCCGCTTATGGACTACCGTGCAGTGGGCGACGCTGCGCAAACGGATGCGTCACTTCAAGTCAGTATTACAACCCTTGGGCGAGCACATAGCGCCTGCGGCAGTCGAGCTGAAAGTGCGCGACAACGTGCGCCATCGCCACGATATTGAGCTTGCCTATTTGCAAGCTATCGCACATGCACAGCACGAAATTATTATTGCTAATGCCTATTTTTTGCCTGGGCGGGTATTACGCAAAGCACTGAATGCCGCCGTTAAACGTGGGGTGCGTGTAGTGCTGCTATTGCAAGGGCGAGTGGAATATCGCTTGCAACATTACGCGACGTTGGCGCTGTATGAGCGATTGCTGAATGTGGGTATCGAAATCTATGAATACCGTGACAGTTATCTGCATGCCAAAGTGGGGGTGATTGATGGGGAATGGGCGACGGTGGGTTCTTCCAATCTCGACCCCTTCAGCTTGTTGCTGGCGCGCGAAGCGAATCTGATTGTGCGGGATGTTGATTTTGCCAAATCCTTACGAAGCAGTTTAATGCGTACCATAAAACTATCAGGCCGACGCGTAGAGCCGCGCCACTTACGCACGATTTCTTTGTTGATAGCGCGCATGAGCTATGGCTTTATCCGACTGGTAGTGGGGTATCTCGGCTTATCTAAACGGCACTAGTTACGCTGGCGGCTATAATGCCGCCTCGTTTTATTCGCCCGACTTCATCATGCGTTCGCACTCCTCTCATTCTTCCGCCACCCCTACGCGCACCGACTGGCGCGTTATCCGTAGCCTCGTTCCTTATTTGCTCGAATTCAAAACACGGGTGGCTATTGTCATCGTGCTGTTGGTGCTGGCCAAACTGGCCAACGTGGTGGTGCCGCTCGCGCTCAAAGAAATTGTGGATGCGGTGAGCCAGCCCAAAGCCATGTTGGTGTTGCCCGTATTTTTGATTATTGGCTATGGTTTGTTGCGTTTGTTTAGCACGCTGTTTGGCGAGCTGCGCGATGCCTTGTTTGCCAAGGTGACACAGCGCGCGATTCGTCGCGTGGCGGCGCAGGTGTTTTCCCATCTGCATAGTTTGAGTTTGCGTTTTCATTTGGAGCGCCAAACGGGTGGCGTATCGCGTGACATCGAGCGCGGTACGCGCGGCATTAGCTTCTTGCTCACTTTCCTGCTCTTCAACATCCTGCCTACCTTGCTTGAAATCGGCCTAGTCGCAGCGATTTTGTTTGTGAAATATAACCCGTGGTTCGCCATCATCACCTTTGTCACGCTGCTGTTGTATATCGGCTTCACCTTGTGGATTACAGAGTGGCGCATGGTGTTCCGGCGCAGCATGAACGACAAAGATTCCAAAGCCAATACGCGTGCCATTGATAGCTTGCTCAATTATGAAACGGTGAAGTATTTCGGCAACGAACGCTACGAAGTGGAGCGTTACGATGAGCAAATGAAAGACTGGGAAGTGTCGGCGGTGAAGAATCAAACTTCACTCGCTGCACTCAACGCGGGGCAAAGCATCATCATCGCAGTGGGTGTCACCCTGCTCATGTTGTTGGCCGCCGATGAGGTAGTGAAAGGCACCATGACCATCGGCGATTTGGTGCTGGTGAACGTGTTTATGTTGCAGTTGTATATGCCGCTGCATTTTTTGGGGTTTGTGTATCGCGAAATTAAAAATGCCTTGGCGGACATGGAAAAAATGTTCCGCCTGCTCGATGAAAATCGGGAAGTGCAAGATGCACCTGATGCGCCCGCGCTTAAATTAGCGCAAGCCGCGATTCGATTTGAGAACGTCAATTTTTCGTATGACCCCGCGCGACAAATTTTGCATGACGTGAGTTTTGACGTGCCGAGTGGCCACACAGTGGCGGTGGTGGGGTCGAGCGGTGCGGGCAAGTCCACACTATCGCGCTTGTTGTTCCGCTTCTACGATGTAGATTCAGGCGGCCTGTCGATTGATGGTCAAGACATTCGCGGCATCACCCAAACCAGCTTGCGCGCCGCTATCGGCATCGTGCCGCAAGATACCGTGTTGTTCAACGACAGCATCTATTACAACATCGCTTACGGTCGCCCTACGGCCACGCGTGACGAGATTTTGAGCGCCGCGCAATCGGCGCACATCCATCACTTTATCGAATCGCTGCCGCAGGGCTACGACACCCTCGTGGGCGAGCGCGGGCTCAAATTATCAGGCGGCGAAAAACAACGCGTCGCCATTGCCCGTGCCATTTTGAAAAATCCCGCCATCCTCATTTTTGACGAAGCCACCTCGGCGCTCGATTCAAAATCCGAAAAAGCCATCCAAGACGAATTGCGCAGCATCGCGCACAACCGCACCACCCTCGTCATCGCGCATCGACTGTCCACCGTCGTCGACGCACAGCAAATCTTGGTGATGGATAAAGGCTGCATCATCGAACGCGGCACGCATCGTGAACTGTTATCGCAACAGGGCGCGTACGCGCAGATGTGGGCGTTACAGCAACAGGAAGAAAGCTGAAAAACTGAAGAAAGGTCCGATTAAAAAGAAGGTCTGATTACACTCAATTCGTCATTCCGGCCCTTCGATAACTTCAGGATAAACTGCCCTGCGGGCAAGCCGGAATCCAGCGGGTTTAATAAAAATGCCGTTTTGGTCGTGTACTGCCCTGCCCTTATTTTTTTACTGGACACTGCCTGCCGCTATAGACGAAGGTGGACTGGGGACACGGATGCAGCAATTCCTATTGCGCAAAATCCACCCAGCATCATGCCGTCAGGTGCAACTTGGGAGCAATTTTCCGTGACCGTACCCAGCCAAGATAATGCGTACGTGTCGGGTCATGCCTATTTGTTTTATGGTGATGATGAGTTAACTATTCCAATTGAAAAGGGGGATGCGCTTCCCCCCACTCTCACCGTCACCCTCACCCCCAACTGGGTCATCGCCACCAATCAGCTTTACCCTATTACCGCCACCATCGCCGTAACGGATAACTACGACCCACAGCCCGAAATCAAGCTGGAGTCCATCACGGTGAGTGAAGTGAGCGGGGCGGGGGATATTGTGGGTGCGGCGATTAGAATGGACGATAGGCAATTTCAACTCATGGGGGCGGTAGCGGCAGGTTCCAGCAACTCGTCGGAAAATAAATTAATAACGAGAAGCGTGCCGAGCCGTACCTACATGGTGACTTACTCTGCGACGGATGGTTCGGGCAATAAAACGTTGACGAGTGCAATGGCGAACGTGCAAATTGGTGCTATTCCATCCCCGACTCTTGGCGCGAGTATTGTTCAGCCGAGCGCACCAACAGCAGTCATTCCCGTATTTTCTCCCCCGTTCCACCCGCCGAGGCCGTGGTGGAAGTTTTGGTAAAAGACTTAGTTCAATCACTATGATTTCATTTGCGGTAGACACTTTGTTGCCGCAAATGAAAATTAAGAATTCAATTTGGATGTGACGGTCGCTTAATCTCATTTTTACGACTGAATCTCACGCAACATTCCCCGCGTAATTTTTTATATCTCGACCTGCTTTAGCAAATTCACCTCTCCCATTGATTTTTATATGTTTTTTGGTTATCCTGCGCGCCGTCTCATTGCAAACTCGGTGTCCTCTCTATGCGTACTCTCTTTTCTGTGTTGTTGCTGTGCGTGGCTTATGCAAGCCAAGCGCAAGATTTACGCCTTGATTCCAATCTGCAAGGGGGCGCAAATTTATTCCCCATCAATCAAGCAGGTTCGCCTCGCTTGTCTTCGGCGATTGCGCTGATTTATGACGAGAAATCGCAGCGCCCTATCTATTCCAAAAATTCACATGACGTGGTGCCGATTGCATCCATCACCAAGCTGATGACCGCGATGGTTATTTTGGATGCGCGTTTGCCTTTGGATGAACTCATTACGATTAGCGCGCAAGATCGTGATCGCTATAAAAATACCCGTTCGCGTATGCATACGGGCATGACGTTGACGCGCGGCGACATGTTGAAGTTGGCGTTGATGGCTTCTGAAAATACGGCAGCTGCGGCGTTGGCGCGCACTTATCCAGGTGGCACGCGGGTGATGTTGGCGATGATGAATGCCAAGGCGCAAGGGTTGGGCATGCAGTCCACGCGTTTTGATGATCCTACGGGGTTGCACAGCAGCAATGTGTCGACCGCGCAAGATTTGGTGAAGATGGTGATGGCTGCGCAGGATTATTCAACGATTCAGCGTTACACCACAACACGTTCGCATACGGTGCAAGTGTCAGAACGACGTTCTTTGAAATTTAACAATACGAATCCCTTGGTGAAGAATGCTTCTTGGGATATTGGCTTGAGCAAAACGGGCTATATCAGTGAAGCGGGTCGTTGCTTGGTGATGCAGGCAAAAATTTCTAATCGTCCGGTGGTGATTGTGTTGTTGGATTCATGGGGCAAGCATACGCGCGTGGGCGATGCGAATCGCATCAAGCGTTGGATGGAAGGTTCAAACACGCATGTGTTGCGACATACGCGACGCGGATAAGCGAAGGTTTTGTGTACCCCAAAAAAAGAGGCGATTTGAACTGACCCCGTAAAGTTGGACAGGTAAGTCATGCTGTTAAAGGAAAGGACTGAGTTCTGTAGTTTACGGGGCTCAGTCCTTTTAGTTTTTGCTTGATGCGGTCGTGATTGTAATAGTGGATGTA
>JABFSI010000084.1 GCA_013140695.1 Sideroxydans sp.
GTGTAGGTGATGCCTTCGCTTTCCATGCCGCGCATGACGGGCTGGATGACTTCGCGCAGTACGCGCGCATGGATCTCTGGTGTGACGACAGGCGCGGGAGAATACGCGCCCATGCCTCCGGTGTTGGGGCCGTTGTCGCCATCAAGCAAACGCTTGTGGTCTTGGCTCGTCGCCATCGCCAACACGTTCTTGCCGTCCGCCATCACGATGAAGCTGGCTTCTTCGCCCGCGAGGAATTCTTCGATGACCACACGTGCGCCCGCGTCACCCAGTTTGTTGTCGGACAACATCATGTCGATGGCGTCGAACGCTTCCTGCTTGCTCATCGCTACGACCACGCCTTTACCAGCAGCCAAGCCGTCCGCCTTGATTACGATAGGTGCGCCATTTTTTTCGACGTAAGCCTTCGCGGGAGCGATCTCGCTGAACGTTTCGAAGAATGCAGTGGGAATGTTGTGGCGCGTCATGAAACGCTTGGCGAAATCTTTGGAAGATTCCAACTGTGCCGCCGCTTTGGTGGGTCCGAATATCTTCAGCCCTGTAGCACGAAACGCATCCACCACACCTGCTGCCAGCGGTGCTTCGGGGCCGACGACGGTAAGTTCGATGTTCTCGCGCTGTACGAAAGCGATGAGGTCGGGGATGGCCGTAATGGCGACGTTCTCCACGCCGTCTTCCAACGCCGTGCCCGCATTGCCGGGGGCAACGTACACCTTCTGCACCTTCACACCCTGCGCCAAGCGCCAAGCCAGTGCGTGCTCGCGACCGCCGTTACCGATGACTAAAATCTTCATTGCAATCCTTTATTCCAAGCGCAGTAGGCTTAATGGCGGAAGTGACGGAAACCGGTGAACACCATCGCCAAGCCATGCTCATCCGCCGCTGCGATGACTTCTTCATCGCGCATCGAACCGCCTGGCTGAATGACGGCCTTTGCACCGGCTGCTGCCAGTACGTCGATGCCGTCACGGAACGGGAAGAAGGCATCAGAAGACACGACGGAATCCACCAAGCTCAGCCCAGCGTGCTGTGCCTTGATGCTGGCGATCTTGGTGCTGTCTACACGGCTCATTTGACCTGCGCCCACACCCAATGTCATGCCGCCTTTGCAGAAGACGATGGCGTTGGATTTCACATACTTCGCCACGCGCCATGCGAACAGCAGGTCGGTGAGTTGTTGTTGTGTCGGTTGTACTTTGCTCACGACTTTGAGCTGAGAAAGTTGCACGTTCAACATGTCGGGTGATTGCACTAACAATCCACCGCTCACGCGCTTCACATCATATTGATTGAACGCGTTAGACAGCGGCACGGTGAGTACGCGCACGTTCTGTTTGGCGCCAGTCACTTTCAATGCCGCTTCGGTCGCGCTCGGCGCGATGATGACTTCAACGAATTGGTTAGCGGTGATCTGCGCAGCGGTGGCTTCGTCCAGCTCACGGTTGAAGGCGATGATGCCGCCGAACGCGGAGGTGGTGTCAGTGGAGTAGGCCAGCTTGTACGCGTTCAACGCGGTGTCGGCGATGGCGACGCCACATGGGTTGGCGTGTTTGACGATAACGCAGGCGGGTTGATCGAAAGTCTTGACCAATTCCCATGCCGCATCGGAGTCACCGATGTTGTTGTAGGAAAGTTCTTTACCCTGCACTTGCGTGTAGTCGGAGATGCCGCCCTTGACTGGGTTCAGATCGCGATAGAACGCAGCGTGCTGGTGTGGGTTCTCGCCGTAGCGCATGTCTTGCACCTTGGCGAAGTTGAAATTGATCTGCGCGGGGAATTCGCTCTTCGTGCCGTCGCTATTGATGGCAGTCAGGTAGTTGCTGATCATGCTGTCGTAAGCGGCAGTGTGCGAGAACGCTTTTTTAGCCAAGTCGAAACGGGTCGCATCGCTCACTGCGCCTTTGTTGGTCTGCATCTCGGCCAGCACGTCCGCGTAATCAGCAGGGTCGGTGACGATAGCGACGTGAGCGTGGTTCTTGGCAGCAGAGCGCACCATGGTTGGGCCGCCGATGTCGATGTTCTCAATGGCGTCTTCCAATGTGCAACCTGGTTTAGCGATGGTCGCCGCAAACGGGTACAGGTTCACCACGACGAGGTCGATGGTTGGGATGTCGTGCTTCTTCAACGTAGCGACATGCTCAGGTAGATCACGGCGCGCCAAGATACCGGCGTGGACTTTCGGTTGCAGTGTCTTCACTCGGCCATCCAGCATCTCGGGGAAGCCGGTGTAATCGGCGACTTCGGTGCAAGGTACGCCATTGTCGGCGAGCAGCTTGGCGGTGCCACCGGTGGAAAGAATCTTCACGCCAAGTGCATTGAGACCTTTGGCGAATTCGAGGACGCCGGATTTATCGGAGACGCTGATGAGTGCTTGTGTGATGGACATGATGTTTCCTGTGAGTTATTTGATCTTGTATTGCTGCATCTTCTTGCGCAGCGTATTGCGGTTGATGCCGAGTAGTTCGGCGGTGCGAGTCTGATTGCCTTCGGCTTGCAGCAGCACGGTCTCGATGAGCGGCTTTTCTGCGCAGCACATCACCATGTCGTACACACCGCACGAAGGTTCTTCACCATCGAGGTCTTTGAAGTAGTCGTTCACCGCTTTGCGCACGTGCTTGGCGATATCATTCTCGTTGATCGGAGATTCACTCATTGCACTTCCCCTGCTTCTACATAATGCAAATGCGTTCCTCTGCTTTGCAGTTCATCAAAAAAATCATTCACCGCACGTTGCTGCTCGTCGATGCTTTCCAATTGGTTCATACGGAAACGGAATGCCGCCGAGCCATGCAGTCCTTTCGTGTACCAAGAGATGTGTTTACGTGCGATGCGCAAGCCGGAAAGGTCGCCGTAGAAATCATACAAATCGCTCACGTGGGCCAACATCACGCTACGAATCTCATTCACTTCTGGTGCTGGCAGGTGCTCACCTGTCTGCAAGAAGTGTTCTATTTCGCGGAACAGCCAAGGACGACCTTGCGCCGCACGGCCAATCATCACGGCATCCACGCCTGTTTGTTCCAATACGAAACGCGCTTTTTCGGGGGTGGTGATGTCGCCATTGGCGATGATGGGGATGCGCACTGCGTCTTTTACGGCACGGATGGTTTCGTACTCCGCATCGCCAGTGTAAGCACAAGCGCGAGTGCGTCCGTGGATGGCAAGGGCTTGGATGCCACTAGATTCAGCGATGCGCGCGATGTTCACTGCGTTGCGGTTCTGTTTGTCCCAACCCGTGCGAATCTTCAAGGTGACAGGCACATCCACTGCGCCTACCACCGCTTCAAGCAAAGTCTTCACCAAGGGTTCGTTCTGCAACAACGCCGAGCCTGCCATCACATTACAAATCTTTTTGGCAGGGCACCCCATGTTGATGTCGATAATTTGTGCGCCGTTGTCCACGTTGTGTCGCGCTGCCTGAGCCAACATCTTGGGATCGGCACCAACGATTTGCACGGAGATGGGGTCAACCTCGCCTTCATGATTGGCGCGGCGTTTGGTCTTCTCGGAACCATAGAGCAAGGAATTGGAAGCGACCATCTCGGATACGGCCATGCCTGCGCCCATGCGCTTGCACAACATGCGGAACGGCCTATCGGTCACGCCCGCCATGGGTGCGACGATAAGGTTGTTTTTCAGCTTGTATTTACCGATCTGCAAAGGGAATTCCTAGGTGGGCTTTTCCAAAAGGGCGCTGATTATAATTTAATCAACTGCCCCATGCTATGATTGCTCGCAGAATTAATATGCTCGGTGATTCTCGGTCGCCTCTAGAAATTCAAAGTTCTAAGCAAGGCAAGGCGCGAACAAAAAATTGCGCCGCAGCATATGATTGATATGTAAGGCGTAATTTTTTGTGAGCAACGCAGCATTGCGACGAAATTTGGATTTTTAGAGGTGACCGACATGGAATTCGACATCATTATCGTAGGTGGCGGCATCGTGGGGGCAGCACTGGCCGCTTCTCTTAAGGACAGCGACTTAAGCATCGCCCTGATCGAAGGGCAGAATCTGCCCAGCCTAGAGACCGAGTGGGATAGTCGAATTTATGCCTTCACCCCCGGCAATGTGGATTTCCTAAAGACCTGCGGCGCTTGGGAGTATCTGGATACATCACGTATCCAGCAGATCGAAGAGATGCGCGTCTTCGGCGATACCGGCTCCAAACTGAACTTCAGCGCCTACCAACTGGGTGCGCCTGAATTGGCCTTCATCATGGAAAGCCGTTTGATCCAGCATGCGTTGTGGAAAGCGATCCAAGGCCAAGCGAATCTCACCCTGTTCCAGCCTGCTCAATGCGCCGAGTTGGATTGGCAGGAAGCAGGCGCTCACTTGAAGCTGAAGGATGGGCGCGAGATCAAGGCCAAGCTTATCGTCGGCGCGGATGGTCGTGACTCTTGGGTACGCCAGCAAGCGGGCATGCCGGAAGTCCCTACTCCCTACCACCAGCATGGCGTGGTCGCCAACTTCAATACGACCAAGACACACCGAGGCATCGCGCATCAATGGTTCACCGAGGATGGCATCCTTGCTTTGCTGCCTTTGCCCGGCAAGCGCACCTCCATCGTATGGTCGGTGAGCCCAGAGAAGTCCGCCGAACTGTTGGCGCTTACTCACGCAGAATTGAGCGCGCGCGTGGCCGAGGCATCGCAACACGTCTTGGGAGACTTAGAAGTCATCACACCGCCAGCTTCGTTCTCGTTGCGCGTGCTGAATCTGGCGCACCTCACCAAACCGCGCTTGGCGCTCATTGGCGATGCCGCGCACAACATCCATCCGCTGTCTGGGCATGGCGTGAATCTGGGGCTGCACGATGCGCACGACTTGGCCGAAGTGTTGATGCAACGCGGTGCATTAGATTGCGGCGACTTGAGTTTGCTGCGTCGTTACGAACGTGCGCGCCAAGCTGACATCCTCTCCATGCAACTCACTACCGATGCGCTGAAGCACTTGTTCGTCAATAACAATCCTATTCTGCGCACCCTGCGCAACATCGGCCTCACCGCCACCAACAAGATCGTGCCGCTGAAGAAGATGCTGGCACGTCACGCACTCACCTGATTTCATTTCAAGGAGACACCATGTTTCGTTCACTACTCGTATTGCTGCTCACCATTTCCTTCGCCCACGCTGCCGAAGCGGACAAGACCACCGAAGCCATCAAAGCCAATCTGCAAAAGAACTACGAACAACTCATCGGCCCCGTCTCTCAAGTGAACCGAACACCGATGGTGGGCTTGTATGAAGTGGTCACGGGCGACCACATCTTCTACACCGACAAATCAGTGCAGTATCTGATCGATGGCAACATGTTCGACTTGAAGGCGCGCCGCAATATCACCGAAGCGCGTTCTCGCACTTTGTTCGCGGTCGACTTCAACAAACTCCCACTCGACCTTGCCATCAAAAAAGTGAAAGGCGATGGAAGTCGCAAGTTGGCTTACTTCTCCGACCCAAACTGTGGTTACTGCAAGAAGTTGGAGCATGAATTGAAAGATGTGACGAACGTCACCCTGTACCTATTCCTCTATCCGATCTTTGATGGGTCCGCAGAAAAAGTGCAGGGCGTGCTGTGCAGCACGGACAAGGTCAAAGCTTGGGATGATCTGATGCTGAATGGCGTGACCCCTGCGGCTGGAAAATGCGCAACGGGTACGGACAAAGTGCGCCAACTCGGTGCGAAATTGAAAGTGAACGGCACCCCTGCGCTGATCTTCGCTAATGGAGTGATCAACCCCGGCTACATGCCTGCGGCGCAATTGGATGAGGCGCTGAATAAAAACAAATAGGCATCGGCAAATATGGCTAACAAAGTCACCGCCTCCAATGTTCCCGCCGCTAGTGCGATTAATTCGCGACTTGTTGGGGCTAGTTATTACGATTGCTACACCATCACTGTTCCCAACGACGGACGTAATGCACTAGGCTATTTCCTTACTGCCGTCTCGAATACGCCCTCATGGGTCAATTCGCTGATGACGTTGCGCAACAAGACTGTACTCTTGTTCGGCTTAAAGGATCTTGGGGGAATGGGGAATTTCGTTGCTACAAAAAAAGACACGGACTATCTTCCTGGTGATCGCGTGGGCATCTTCACACTGATCTCGAACACCCCCAACGAAGTCCTGTTGGGCGACAGCGACAAACATTTGGATGTCGTGCTTTCTATCTATAAAAACTCGGTGAGTTCAACTGATGATTGTTCGATTTCTGTGACCACCGTCGTTCACACTCACAATCTCCTCGGTAAGTTGTACATGTTGCCCGTTACCCCCATGCACAAACTCATTGCTCCTGCCGTACTATCTCGACTCGCACATTAGGCAACATTTTCCCTTAAGAGCACTACGCACCCACAACAAAAAAATAGATGCGACATTCAGCTTCCCTCTAGGCAAAAAAATGGGGCACCTTGCGATGCCCCAGAATAGGAGGAGAGTATGAAAGAAAGAGTTGGCAACAACTCAAAGCTTGCAACTCGGGGCGAATCTTAATTTCCAAATTGCTTCCTGCCTATATGTCTGATGGCCTATATATCGGCCTATATACTTTGCCAAATTTTTCAGCAAGTCTTTGTTTTTGATAGCGAGCAAAGTTTGCCGCCTGTCACTCGCTCTATACCCGCCAAATCTTTTTCAGAAAAAACCTGCTCGAACTGATGCGTCATCAACACAGCCCTCACCCGCTCTGCTTGGTCATGACCATGCTCTAACAATAGCCAACCTTCATGCATTAGAAAATTCGGCGCTTCCTGAATAATGCGCCGCAGGTCATCCAATCCATCTGCACCTGATGTCAACGCCGATAAGGGTTCGAAGCGCACATCGCCCTGCGTAAGATGAATATCTCCTTCGGAGATATAAGGCGGATTGGAAACAATAAGGTCGAAACGTTGATCGCCCAGCGCGGCGAACCAATTGCTCTGCACAAAACAGGCGTTGGTAATGGCAAGGCGCTGCACGTTCTCGCGGGCGACCTGTAACGCCGCTAGCGAAGCATCCACCGCAGTGACTTCAACATTAGGATGACTGTGTGCGATGGACAAAGCGATTGCGCCCGTTCCCGTACCTAAATCAAGAACACGCGCCGCGCTTTTTGGCTCGCGGGAGCGCAGCTGTGGGAGAGTTGCGTGAAGCGATAGCAGCTTTTGTAGCGCCATCTCCACCAACAGCTCGGTATCTGGGCGTGGAATGAGCGTGTCTGGCGTGACCTTGAAATTCAGTCCAAAAAACTCGCGCTCCCCAAGTAAATGAGCGATGGGTTCACCATGCAAACGACGTTGTAACAAGGCATCAAATGCACACATCTGTAACTCATCCAATTTTTGTTCAGGGTGCGCCAATAGATAGGCCCGTTGCACATTCAGCACGTGCTGCAAAAGACATTGAACTTCGATACGCGAGGTTGTTAGGTCGATAACGAGTGTGCTGCTGATGCTACGTGTCGCCTCGCGCTGCATGTCGGCGATGCTATGCATAGCATTAGCCTTCTTGCGCTAGCGCCGCCAGTAGCTCGGCTTGATGCTCGGCCATTAGCGCGTTGGTCAGTTCGCTGATGTCACCGTCCATGATGTGATCCATCTTATACAAAGTGAGGTTGATACGATGGTCGGTGACGCGCCCCTGCGGAAAGTTGTAGGTGCGAATGCGTTCTGAACGATCGCCACTACCCACCAGTGATTTGCGTTCAGCGGCCACTTTGCTATGCGCAGCTTGCTCTTCTTTAGCTTTGATACGTGCCGCCAAAACGCGCAAGGCTTGCGCTTTATTTTGATGTTGCGAGCGACCGTCTTGGCATTCCACCACCGTGCCTGTCGGAATATGCGTGATGCGCACGGCGGAATCGGTCTTGTTAATATGTTGCCCACCTGCACCGCTGGCACGGAAAGTATCGATGCGCATATCGGCGGGATTCAATTCCACTTCACCCACTTCGTCAGCTTCGGGCAGGATGGCAACAGTACACGCCGAAGTATGAATGCGGCCTTGTGTTTCAGTAGCAGGCACGCGTTGCACGCGATGCACGCCGGATTCAAACTTCAGCACGGAATACGCCCCCTGCCCAATGAGACGTGCGATGACTTCTTTGTAGCCCCCCATCTCGCCCAAGCTCTCGGAAATAATTTCCACCTGCCAACGTCTACGCTCGGCGAAGCGCATATACATACGAAAAATGTCGCCTGCAAAGATGGCAGCTTCGTCGCCACCCGTGCCAGCGCGCACTTCCAAAAATACGTTGCGATCGTCATTGGGATCTTTAGGCAACAACATTTTTTGCAGTTCGGCAACCAAGGTCTCTTGGCGCTCGCGCCCCGCTTTCACTTCTGTATCAGCGAATTCGCGCATGTCAGGATCGCTGGACATTTCGAGCGCCGTGGCAATATCTGCTTGGCACGCCTGATAGGCGTGATACACCTCGACCACAGGTTCGATTTCGGCACGTTCGCGATTGAGTTTGCGGAAACCCTCCATGTCGCGCGTAGCTTGTTCCGTGCTCAACAGGCGCGTGACTTCATCGAGGCGATCAGCGAGCTGCGCCAGTTTTGAGGCGATGCTGGGTTTCATTCGGTATCGTGCAAGCGGTATAAACGATGCACAGTTTCGAGCATGGCATCACGTTCGGCGGCATTCGCTTGATTGAGGGCTTGGGTAGGGCCATGTAAAAATTTATTGGTCAATGCATTGCTCATACTTTCCAATACTTTTTCAGCGTTATCGCCTTTGGCTAAAGCACGCAGCGCTTTTTCCATTTCACCGCGACGCTGACGCTCGGCATGGTCACGCAAGGCGCGAATGGTGGGCACAACACCGCGTGATTCCATCCAATGTACGAAGTCACTCACACCAGAATCAATAATCACTTCCGCTTCTTTTACCGCACCTTGACGCGCATCCAAGCCATCGCGCACCACATCAGATAAGTCATCCACGGTGTACAAAAATACATCCGATAACTCCGCCACTTCTTTTTCCACGTCACGTGGCACAGCCAAGTCAACGATAAACAAAGGGCGATGTTTGCGCGCTTTAAGCGCACGCTCCACCATGCCTTTACCCAGAATTGGCAAGGTACTCGCCGTACAGGTAACGATGATGTCGTGCAAGGCCAATTGCTCAGGCAATTCATTCAGCGTAACGGCATGTCCGTTGATGCGGCGCGCCAATGTTTCAGCGCGTTCCAGCGTGCGATTCGCCACGGTAATGTGTTTGGGGTTACGCGCAGCGAAGTGAACCGCATTCAGCTCAATCATTTCGCCCGCGCCAATAAACAACACGCGCTGCTCAGAAATGGACGGGTAGATACGCTCGGCCAATTTCACCGCTGCCGCCGCCATCGACACTAAATTCGAGCCAATCTCCGTTTGCGTACGCACGTCTTTTGCTACAGAGAACGTGCGTTGGAATAATTTATGCAATAAGAAACCCAGCGTTCCTGCTTGCTCGGCTTGGCGCACCGCCTGCTTCATTTGCCCCAAAATTTGTGGCTCGCCCAACACCATCGAATCCAAGCCGCTCGCCACGCGAAAAGCGTGTTTTACCGCTTGTTCTTGCGGTAGGCGGTAGATGTAAGGTTCAACGTCATGCGCAGGAAGATGGTGAAAATCTGCCAGCCAGCTCACCGCCTGCACGGGGTCATTGGTACTGCAATAAATTTCGGTTCGGTTGCAAGTAGACAGAATGGTGGCTTCTTTAGCCGCACCATTTTCCACTAAATCACGCAAGGCAACGTCCATCGACTCGGCATTAAAGGCGAGCTGTTCGCGCACGGCAAGCGGCGCGGTCTGATGGTTTAAGCCAAAGGTAAATAACTGCATGAGTAATCCGCGTGTCCGCGTGAATCGGGGGCGGGATTATAGTGGCTGGGGCGGCTTTCTACCAGCCGCCCCAGTCAATTGAAATGCTTACTTGCTTGTTTGCAACAGCGTTAACGCAGCATCCGCATCCGCACGCAAACTACTTTCAGGATGTAGTTTAACGAACTCGCTAAACGCAGCTTGCGCATCGGCATTCTTACCCGCGCCCGCCAAGTTCATCGCTTTCTTGAATGCGTCCAGTTCTTCAACATCCACAGATTGAACCTTTTGCTCGCCCTTCCAATACACATCATCTGCATCGGCTAATGAGCCACGAACACCACCGGCAGCATTGGTTGTCACTAATTTTTTTCTGGGCGTAATCAATTCAACTTTTTTACGCAAGCGTTCCCACAAGGAAGGTTCTGTGCTAACACCAGCCGCGTAACTAGGCGTCGCCATCACCATTCCCAACAAAACAAATGCTGCGACTAGTTTTTTCATTGTGTCTCTCCTTAGTTAAATTGTTTGCTCAATTTGAAGCCGGCCATCGGACTTACATTGCATTTAATATTTCCAATCCCAGCGCGCGGTATTGCTCTTTCACTTTTGGATCAAGGGTCTGCGCCTTCACGAAGGCCGCCTTGGCTTTCTTGGTATCGCCTGTACGCGTATAGGCACGCGCTAAATTGACCCAAATTTGAGCATCCTTGGGGCTAACTTGCGAGGCCGCCAAATAGGCTTTTTGCGCCTCTACATATTTGTCGTCAATCATAAATAAATTGCCCCGATTGTTCATTGCACCCGCGTGCTTGCTGTCCAAACTAATCACTTTATCGAAGTATTTCATTGCCTCATTGTGATCACCCAGTTTGGCCATAATGATACCGAGTTGCAGGTTCGCATTGACATCCGACGGGCTCTGTTTAAGCGCTTCCAAATAACGCCGTGTTCTCGCCTGCGAACTAATTTTCAACACAGACATATTGTCGCCGGGGAATTTTTTGTCGATAGCGGCACGCGACAATCCGCTGGGTTTCCATTCCGAGTCTGGCAAGCTCGCTGGCTTGTATTTTTCCCATCCAGCATGCACGTCGAGGATGGTCAGTCCCTTGTCTTTGAATTTGTAATAAGTTGCGCTACCTTTTTCCCATGCGTTAATAAAGGAATTACCAATCAACGTGGTCTCCACGGGAATCCACAACATGTCTTCATAAATAACGTACAAGTTATTCATGTTATAGCCATCCGCTTCCGCCGCAATGCCAGTAGAAAACATCATCAGCATGTGCCCAGGCACTTCCAACACGCGCGTGTTGATACCCATGCTTTCTAGCCCTGCGGAATAAAACGCCACAAGGTCATCGCAATCACCGGATTTGCGCTCCAAAGTTTCGCGTGGGAATTGGATGTAATCCACTGTGTTAGTTTTTTCAGAGCTTACTTGATACGGATTGCTAGGGTCTTGAATATACGTGACGCCGTACACCCCCAACGCATCGAACAAAGCTGCCGCTAAACGCGCCTCATCTTTGGTCTCTTTGTATTCGCCAACAACGGCGCGTACTAGGTTGATCACGGGCGGATCTTTAGGCGTCACGAAAGTTGCAAAACGCTCACGCTCATCCCATGTTAAGCGATGTTTGTCGTACACGTTCACAGTGGCGATTCGGTTATAAGCGACACGATTACCTGCCTCGAAATAGCTAGCTTCTATTTCTGCTTGCACCGCACTGTCTTCTGTCACCGTCAGGATGCTGTTGTTAAAGACCGCTTTAAGTAATAACTCTTCGCTTTGGCCTGGTAATAGTTTTGCGATTTTATTTTCCGTGGCGAAATCCATAAAGTTTTTAAGCACAAAACTGACGCGGATTTTCTCCATCGGCTTTTCGGTATTGTTAGTAATCTTGATGCTGCCCAGTCCACTTTTCTCATACAGCTTGTAAGAGTTAGAAAAAATATTGTTCAACTTGAGCACTTCAATTTCTAGGGGGGGGCGATTAAAAACCAGCGTTGTTGCTTCAACCATTCTTTTTTCAGACTCTGTCCCATCCGTGCTCAACACACTCACAAAATAGTTGTGCTTGGTTTCAGGCAACAAGCCATCGCGGCTGTATTCCGTTTGCATGACCTCGCCCAACTTCACGAAAGTTTCACCTTCTTTTTGATAAATTCGATAGCCCGCAAGGTATTGAGGGTCAGCGGCTTCCCAGCTCAATTTAATTTGCCACGGGGTCGTTTCTGTTTTGATTTCAGCTAAGGACTTAGGTATGAATTTATCCGCAACGGCAGTCGCTCCGTCACTGATGGCCCCTTCGTAGGCAAAGTCCGACACCGCCGCAACGCGATAGTAGTAACGTGCATCTGCATCGAGGCCGGCATCTACGTAGGTATTCGCAGCCGTTGTTGCCAATTGCACATAACCGCCTTGTTCTGTTTTAGAGCGATAGATGCGGAACTCTTTTACATATGCCACCGCCGGCTTCGCCCAATGCAACTCAATCGCATGGACTTTATTGTGCGCGGTCAGCGTCTTTACTTTCTCGGGTTTATACAGCACTGCAAACTGGCGAATGCTTTTGCTTTTTCGATCAGAGACCCATAGTGAACTGCCGCCTGCGGTGATCATACCAACGGGGTCAGGAATATCACCAACACCGGTCGCACTGGTGCCGAATACGCGCAGTAGCTCGCCTTTATGAGTAAAGGCTTTAACTTGGCTTCCATCTAATACCAGCATTTCGTCAGCGGTCACCACCAACCCCAAAGGCTTATTAAATAAGCTGACTTCTTTTTGCTTACCCAACTCTTGGATGAAGTCACCCGTTGCGGAATACACCAACACACTGCGTCGCGATGCATCCAACACAAATAGGTCACCCAATGGATCAAATGCGAGTGCGGCAGGGTTGCTAATGGCGGAATTGGTGCCGCCCAAATTATTCAGATAAACGCCATCACCTCGAAACATTTGCACATTGTGATTGCTGCTATCAGCCACAAAAATGAGGCCTGCCGAATTCACCGCCAGGGCTACGGGATTTCCAAACTGCCCCGCACCGCTGCCAACACTACCAAAACTAGACAGCACTTTTCCGGCTTCATCTAATTGAACGCAGCGTTTTTTCTTTTCATCTAATACCCAAATCGCACCAGCTTTATCCACCGTAACGGCCACCAGCTCCATATCTTCTGGTTTGATTTCAGCAATGACTTTGCCTTCCAGCAGCTTCAATAAACTCTTGCCATCCTTGCTAATCGCTAATACTGCGCCTTTTGCGTCGCTGGCCAATACTTGCGCCTCAATAGCAAAGTTTCCCATCCATTTAACAGAGGCACGGCCCGGTACTTTCGCCAAGGGTTCAGGTTTGTTGCCCGCGACCGTTAAGAACTGATTTACCCATGCCTTTCCTGCATCGCCCACATACACCTGCTGGCCTTTTTCCACTGCTAACCCAGCCAATTTTTTGAACTGCGCACGCGCCTCGCCTTTAGAGCCAAAAATATAGGCCAGCTTGCCTTCAAAATCGAATTTTGAAATCACTTGCGACACTTCATCTGCCACGTAGACACCATCTTCCGCCACGCTCAAGGCAATCGGCTTGCCAACACTGGGCAGCGATTTCAGATAACGTCCGCTAGGGTCATAAACTTTGACTTGGCTATCGCCTGCATCCAGCACATACACGCGCCCCACCCCATCCAATGCAATGCTGGTAGGTTCTTTCAATAAGTAGGGAATTTCTTTAGATTCAGCTGCCGCTTTAGGAGAGGACACTTCAAACGTGTGCATGAACACGCCGTTCACACCAAACAATTGAATACGTGCGTTATCGGTATCCGCAACGTATACCACACCCTCACTCACCGCTACACCTTGCGGTGACTTCAGCATATTGTCGTCACCGCCAAATAGGCCGCCGTTCTTTGCACCGAACTTTCCCAGATATTTAGCCGTGGAAAATGAGTACATCACTACTTGTTGTGAGCCACTATCCACCACATACAACGTGTCACCTTCAATGGCAATGGCTTCGGGTTGCTTAAGCAGTGTCTCTTCTCCTGCTTTGGCGGGGTAGGTTAGCGTCACCTTACCGTCATCCCCCACCGCCTCCAATGCGCCTTCTTGTTTAGACACCAATAACAGCGTGCCACTCACCCCCAACAACTTTTCCAACTTGGGCGTGGCAATTTCCTTCTTAAAATCAGCTTTCAAAAAGCCGTTTCCTGTTTCAGCAAAGGCGCTAACCGAATTGACCGCCAATAAAAAAGCCGCTCCTAACGAAGCTATCCAAACATTACGCATACACTCACCTGTCTATTCAATCATTCAATTTATTTCGCTCGGCTAACACCGAATCTCGTGTACAACTATTTTTCTGCTCGATTAAACACACCATCCCAATTTTCAACAGGGGGATTCTGCGCAAAATACTGGCAGCGTTCGATATAAATTTTACACGGCATATCGTGCGGCAATTCAGCTGACAGCGCCGCAAAGGCCGACTGTGCTGCCAACCAATCGCGCGCTTTATACAGCATCAGTGCCGCTTGGAAACAGGCCAACTCACTCGCCGACAAACGGTCACCGCCAACTTGAGGCTCAAAAATTGTTACGGGCTGCTGCTTACCTACTACGCGGATTTTATCAATCTCACGATAGTCGCATAAGGCTGCCGACTGTTCATAAGTTGCTTCTCCCACCAAATAAGTAATGCCGTAAAACTTGGCGGTGCCTTCCAATCGGGAGGCCAAGTTGACCGTGTCTCCGATTACGGTGTATTCCATTTTTTTACCCGCCAACCCCACGTTTCCCGCCACCACTTCGCCTGAATTCAATCCGCAGCGAATGGCAAAGGGCTCTAATCCCGCCTGCTTCCAGCGCTGCTGTAACTCGTCCATTTTACTGGCCATCGCACGTACGCACTGTACGGCTAATGTTGCATGGTCAACCTGACTTAAGGGCGCACCCCAATAAGCCATGATGGCATCACCGATAAACTTATCTATCGTGCCATCGTGCTTCTCAATGACCTGCACCATCTCGCCCAGATATTCATTCAAACGCGACACCACCTCTTGCGCGGGATGTGCCTCGCTGAAACTGGTAAAACCCTTGATGTCAGTGAATAGCACTGTCACTTGCTTGTCGTCGCCGCCAATTTTTGCAGCATCTGGATTTTTCTCCAATCGTGCGACCAGCTTGGGAGACAGATAACTAGAAAACATCGAGCGCATTTCACGCGCACTACGCTCCAACACAAGATAGCGAAAACTGCCGCCTATGAGTAAAGCCAAAATTGCGGAAAGCGTGGGGTAAATGATGTTAAGCCAATGCCCCTCGGCAAACATGCTGTAAGCAAATGCAATGTAAGCGAACAAGAGTAATCCTGTTGCAGGAATTGCGCCGTAAAGCTTGAGTCGCGTGGTGAGCGAATAAGCCGCTGCGCCCAGCAAAATAATGAAGAACATGTCCAACAAGGCTTCCATTCCACCTTGCTGAATAAAACGATTGCTAATAATGTTGTCGGCAATCGTGGCGTGAATTTCGACTCCTGGCGTGTTGCCATGAAACGGCGTCACACGCATGTCGTAGACGCCCATTGCCGTCGCACCGACAAACAAAATTTTACCTTTAAGCTCTTCTGCCGCAATGCGCCCATTCACCACATCTGTAAAGGAGTAACGCGGATAGCTGGCGGGCGGACCCGTAAAATTAACCCACATCGAATAGCGCTCTCCCACAGGGATATGGCGCTCGCCCACCACCACCTCCATCGCGTCCGCACTAAATTCTTTGACATCTAACGCCTGCATCGCCGCACTCATGCCCAACGAAGGGGTGAACTTGCCATCCGCCGTCTCAATTAAGAGTGGCACACGTCGGTTCACCCCATCGTCATCGGGAAGTAAATTGATATGCCCCACCCCCGCCGCTGCGCGCTCAATCTCGGGCAGCGAACGTGTCACTCCCGTTAACTGCGCGTTCTTATCAAAATCGTAAAGCACCGCTAACACCACATTCCCCGCACGCTTGGTGGCCGATGCGAACGCTTGATCGCTCACCAAGCCTTCTCGCTCGGGGAAAAATGCATCGAACATCACCGCCTTCGCTTGTGCCGCTTTTAGCTTATCCAACAAGCGCGCGTATTCAGTACGCGTCCAAGGGTAGCGCCCCAACTCGGCGATACTTTTATCGTCAATAGCGACAATCCCAATACTGGGTTCAAGCGGAATTGCCCCACGCACATCGCGGAAGCGCAGGTCGTAAGTTTTTGCTTCAAAGGCCTCTAGAAAAGCATTTTGGGAGTAGTAAAGAAAGAGGGCTGTAAAAATAGAAAGCGCCGCCAACGAAACCGACAGGACAGTGCTATTAATACGATGCGACCAGTTGAAAATGAACGACGAAGAGACCATTTCCGAAACACTCCCCTACGCAATTTTAGGATGTTGGAGACGACTCCAACCGAGGGCGAATCATGCCACAGCCCATCTATATTTTTCGCGGAAATGCAAAAACCCAACGGGACACGTTGGGTTTGATTGATACTTTCTACGAAACTAAAGCTCGAGAAATTTTTAATGGCCCGAGATAGAAACTTCTCCCTTACCACTATGCGTACTAACGCACGCGAAATTTGGTGGCCCGGGGCGGAATCGAACCACCGACACAAGGATTTTCAATCCTCTGCTCTACCGACTGAGCTACCAGGCCGTTTTGCGACTATCTCTTGCGGGATAGGTAAAACGAAGGCGCGCATTGTAGCCATAAGCCGCACAACGGGCAACACAAAAAACTAACCCCGCACTAGGCGGGGTTAGTTCTGTTCTACTTTAAGCCGTAGCGAGCGGCTTGAGTGCAAGGCGCACGGGGCACAGACAACGAAGTTGCGGTGCAGACTTTCCTTCAGGTTAGTCGTAACCAAACCGGAATGTGCATATGGCTTGCTATTACGCAGCCCCGGATTTTGAGCACCGCGCAACGCCGCAATCAGGTCGCGCAGTAGGCTTAAATTACATCATGCCGCCCATACCACCCATGCCGCCCATATCGCCACCACCCATACCACCGGCTGGTTTGTCTTCTGGCAAGTCAGCGATCATACATGCTGTAGTCAACATCAAACCTGCGATGGATGCAGCGTGTTGCAAGGCAGTGCGGGTGACTTTGGTTGGGTCAACTACGCCCATTGCCAACATGTCGCCGTACTCGCTGCTGGCAGCGTTGTAACCGAAGCTACCTTTACCTTCCAGCACTTTGTTGACGACTACGGATGGCTCATCGCCCGCGTTAGACACGATGGCACGCAGTGGCGCTTCCATCGCACGCAAGACGATGGTGATGCCTGCGTCTTGGTCGTGGTTGTCACCCTTGAGGGCAGCAACCGCAGCCTTAGCGCGCAACAGTGCGACGCCGCCGCCGGCAACGATACCTTCTTCAACCGCTGCACGAGTCGCGTGCAATGCATCGTCAACACGGTCTTTCTTCTCTTTCATCTCGACTTCAGTTGCCGCGCCAACCTTGATGACTGCAACGCCGCCAGCCAACTTCGCTTTGCGTTCTTGCAACTTCTCTTTGTCGTAATCGCTGGTGGATTCTTCCATCTGCTTGTTGATCTGGGTGACGCGAGTCTTGATAGCGTCTTCTTTACCAGCGCCGTCGATGATGATGGTGTTCTCTTTGCTGACTTCGATACGCTTAGCTTGGCCCAATTCAGCCAAGGTAGTCTTTTCCAGAGTCAGGCCGACTTCTTCAGCGATCACAGTGCCACCAGTCAAGATAGCGATGTCTTCCAGCATGGCCTTGCGACGGTCACCGAAACCAGGCGCCTTAACGGCAACGGTCTTCAAGATGCCACGGATGTTGTTCACAACCAGTGTCGCCAATGCTTCACCGTCAACATCTTCAGCGATGATCAACAGTGGACGGCCAGCTTTAGCGACTTGCTCCAATACCGGGAGCAGATCACGGATGTTGGAAACTTTCTTGTCGTGCAACAGGATGAACGGATTGTCCATTGCAGCGATCTGCTTGTCTGCGTTGTTGATGAAGTACGGTGACAAGTAGCCACGGTCGAATTGCATACCTTCGACAACATCCAACTCGTTTTCCAAAGACTTGCCATCCTCAACGGTGATGACGCCTTCTTTGCCCACTTTTTCCATCGCGTCGGCGATGATCTTACCGATGCTTGCATCAGAGTTCGCAGAGATGGAAGCCACTTGAGCAATCTCAGTTGTGGTTGCGCAAGGCTTGGAAATATTCTTCAGTTCGGCCACAGCAGCGATCACTGCCTTGTCGATACCGCGCTTCAGATCCATTGGGTTCATGCCAGCTGCCACGAACTTCATGCCCTCTTGCACGATGGATTGCGCCAGAACGGTCGCAGTCGTTGTGCCGTCACCCGCAACATCAGAAGTCTTGGAAGCAACTTCCTTGACCATCTGCGCGCCCATGTTCTCGAACTTGTCTTTCAGTTCGATCTCTTTAGCCACGGACACGCCGTCTTTAGTGATGTGTGGAGAACCGTATGAACGATCCAAAACTACGTTACGGCCTTTAGGACCCAATGTTACTTTGACCGCATCGGCCAGAATGTTGACACCCACGACCATCTTGGCACGTGCTGCATCATGGAATTTCACGTCTTTTGCTGCCATGTTTATTCTCCTGAAATTATTTGCTCTGTCATTCCGGGCTTGACCCGGAATCCAGCGTATTCATCAAAATGGATTCCCGCCTTCGCGGGAATGACAAATTGGGGTTAGGCTTCGATGACGCCGATAAGGTCGTCTTCACGCATCTGCAACAGCTCAACGCCGTCGATCTTGAAAGCTTGGCCGGAATATTTACCGAACAACACCTTGTCGCCAACCTTTACGCTCATTGCGCGAACTTTGCCGTCGTCACCAATCTTGCCGTTGCCAACTGCAACGATTTCGCCTTGATCTGGCTTCTCAGTCGCCGCGTCAGGAATCACGATACCGGATGCGGTCTTACGCTCTTCTTCCATGCGCTTAACGATCACGCGGTCATGCAAAGGACGAATCTTCATGCTTATTTCTCCTAAAATCAGTGGGTTGATCAAATGCGAAGGTGGGTAGTTAGCACTCTCCACCAGCGACTGCTAATAATAGGGGCTCCCCCCTCCGATTTCAAGGGCGGTGTAGATTTTTATTGTTGGGTGAAGTTTTAGGGCTATTCAAATGAGGGAACAATGCTTGCCTCGTGCAACACATGATGGTTACGCCCACTTGTTAAACGTTATTTTGTTTTTGTTGAAGCTTCAGAAGGAAATCCACCATGCCCATCACGATCTGCCTGTGATGTCGGCTCAGACGGGAAACTTTCTCATTCAAGTCACGCTGAGTTTTTTCATCTACGCGCAGTGATTTTTTAGGAGTCGCCGTTTCGCTCTCTTCGCCATAACGCAGCCACACCGATGACACGCCCAACCATGCCGACAGCACTTTGAGTTTTTCTTGAGTTGGAATGGATTCGCCTATCAGCCACTTGCGTGCTGCATGTAACGTTACAGGCGCACCAGAATGTATGCGGTTAAATTCACTAGCAAGTTTGGCGGATGTGCACGGCTGCATTCCTGCTTGTCCCAAGGCAAGCGCTAGTCGTTGGCTGAACGCGGCGCGTTCTTGTTCGGTCGTGATTCCCATGCCGCAAGGGTATTATTCATTGAGATTAACAGTCTGTATGTATTTGTTTGACCGTTAGTTACTGCCACGCCATAATCCGCATCGCTTATATGGCCATCAAATCAAAAGAGGAGTTCCAATGAAACGTTTTCTGCTTCTAATTGCTTTAGCTATTACTTTCTTGTCTGGCTGTTCAACTAACGTTCCAGATTGCGGCGATACAAAAACCACCAACATGGTTAACGATCTAGTTCTGCAATCTTTGCTCGGCTCCGATGCGAAAAGTTTGTCGGACATGTTCAAAGTGGAGATTAGTGCGGTACAAACTGTTATCCACACGAAAGATCCAGAAAAATATACTTGTAAGGCAAACGTTAAGATCACAACTACTGGAAAATTGGGCGAGCTTTTTGGTAATGCTTCCGATGAAATATCGCGAATGCAAAACAACACAATGACGGAAAGCGAAGCACGACAGCTGAAGAAATATTCAGCCTTTGTTGAGAGTATTGACAGCAAGCCCAACAAAATAAATTTTAACGATGTAGGGCTCACATTAGAAAAAATTGTCTTAGCCACGTATTTTAAGAAGGATTTCAAACTGTTTGATGGAGACCGCGCCACAACCATTGCAATGACATCAACCATGGTGGCACTTAAAACTGCCTCAACAACAGCGCGACTTTATGAACCCAAAAGCATTGAGTTTGTATCTACTACGGCTCAACAGGATGGATCGACTCAACATTTAGTAGAAGTTCAAAAATTGTGGAAACAGCCAGATTTACTATTGATTGAGCTAGCCAAATTCTCCAAGGCTTATGACCCAGCGGCTAAAACAGTACCCGCATCTGCGGTTAGTGCTGCAAAACCAGCAATGGCACAAGAAGATTTGACCACAATCTTCCCAAGTAAAGATTGCGCAAAAGCAACCAGTGATGCCGCAAAACTAATTTGCTCAACGCCAGAATTGATTGCACTTGACGAGGAGTTGTCGAAAATTTACTTGGCTGCTATTGCCAACCATCCAGATCGTGCAGAGAAAGTACGAGAACAGGAAATGGATTTAATCAAACCAAGAGATTCATGCACCGAAGTTGATTGTTTGCTGGATCTATATAGCGTACGGAAAGAGATGCTTAAATAACTACAAACGCCGCAACTGCGGCGTTTCTTTTTTGTCGATTGGAACCCACTTGAGCACATCTAATAAAGAACAATTCTTACTTGACCAGATATTCAGCATGACACTAGCTGCCACTGTGCAACGGTCACCGACCTACCAAGAAAACCTCAATGAAAGTCACAAAACTTCTGTTCGCAACACTCTACGAAAACATCTCATTCAGGTGTCCGTGCAATATCGCGAAAAAGTTTCCGAGGCAGAGCACTGCGCAAATATCGAGAATCTAGCCAACGTTGTTACTAACCAACATAAGAACGTACTTTATGAGAACCAATTTCGCATCGGCTCGGCACAGAAAGCGCTCAACCTCTATCTGAAATATTTGTGGTGTCTAAATCGTATTGAGATGCCACCACATTGTCCAATTGATGCCGATGTCATTGCCAAACTAGATACGTGTAAAAACGTTAAGTGGACGAAGATTACAGACATGAAAGAATACCAAGCGATTATTCGTGAAGTTAGAGGAATCGCAGAAAAGGAATCGCAGCCGATTGCCGAATGGGAACTTCAGTTTTACAACGCCGCACCCTAGATACACTCTTTCAAGGGCGGCGTATTATTTTATTGTTGGAGGAGGTTTTATGGTTATTTCAGCAAGTCTTGCAACGCGCCGCCTAACCGAGGGTGTGAGAATTGAAAACCTGATGATTCGAGCCGTTTGGGAATCACCCGCTGCCCCTCTAAGAGCAGACAGGCTCGCTCTCCCATCGCCAGCTTCAATGCAAAACTGGGCGCAACGAACAGCGCCGGGCGATGCAGAGTCTGCGCCAGAGTTTGGGTGAACTCGGCATTGGTAACAGGTGCAGGAGCCGTCATATTGAATGCACCATTTAGTGAAGTGTCATTCAGGAGTCGCAACACCATCGCCACGTAATCATCGAGATGTACCCAACTCATCCATTGTTTGCCATCGCCCAGCCTTGCCCCCAGCGCCAACTTGAACGGTAGCAACATACGCCCCAGCAAGCCGCCGCGCTTACTCAACACCAAGCCGGTGCGCAACAAACAGACTCGCACACCACTTTGTTCTGCCGCACGTGCAGCGTTCTCCCATGATGCACAAAGCTCGGATGGAAAATCATGGCCTGGCGCCATAGCCTCATCCTGCACCGTCTCGCCGCTATTACCGTAATAGCCCACCGCAGAGCCACTCAACAACACAGTAGGTTTTTGTTGAGCTGCCGCGATTCGCTGCACCAACTTCTCAGTCAGCCCCACTCGACTATCCAACAACACTTGCTTACGTTTCGCCGACCAATAGGCCTCGACGATAGGCTCACCCGCCAGATTGATGACTGCGTCAAAGGCCCTATCCGATGTCCACTCGTCCAAGCTTTTCATCGCTTGTACCGCAGGCCCACACTTGGCAGCGACCGTTGTGGGGTGGCGACTCAACACCGTGAGGCAATGCCCCTGCGCCAATAACGCCTTGCACAGATGCGTGCCAATCAGCCCCGTTCCGCCTGTGATGAAGATATGCATATCGCCTCCTATGGATTTTGAATTACGGACACGTGCGCGCCATCTTAAACAGATTGGGCGCATCCCAAGCAAAGTACGGCGGCGGCTCATTGAAACACACCGCGCCCATCTCCCCCTCCCACTTCACCATGCCATTGGCCAGCCGCGTTTCCTTATGCGAATGACGCAAACTCGCTTGCAATTGCCCTAGCGGGGTATTCAACTTTAACATTGCGTCCGCCTCGATTTTACGCTCCGCCTGCAACGCATCCTCACGCGCAATCTGGTGCGCCAAGGCCGCCCAATCTTCAACCTCCGCTGGCGCTAAAGAAGTAGTCTCGCCCGCGCGTCGGGTAAGTAAAGCAGGAGGGGGCGCTGCTAGGTGGACAGGCGCAGCAAACACATGCGGCTGAATCAAAGACAGGGTGATTTGCAAAGGCTGCGGCGGCGTTAGCGGTGCTGGGCGCACCCACGCAGAGAATAACCAGAAGAACACACCGTGCAGCAACAACGACACCAGCAAGAACGGGGAAAGCGAACGCACCCCGCGCGACACAGACAGAAAATTTGCCAACTGATTTTTATTCCGTCCCAAGCCCAGCCTCATACCGCCCATTTTTTACACAGGCGCGCAGTGTAAGCGATGGCACTTTAGTGACGTAGCGCCCACCACATGCCGCTACACATCTTCATTGTGGCACGTCTGTTTGCGCTGCCGCTGGCGCAGTTTTTTTCCAGCGCGACTGTGTTTCAAGCACTTTCGTTAAACCCAAGCGCACGGCCATCTTGCTATCCAAGTATTCATTCCCCGCTACCCAGCCCTTGGATTTGCTTTCCAACTCGCCGTAAATTTCCCATCCCTCTTCGATAGGCACATCCACGCGCACCGAAGCCAACCCGCCCAGCTTGGTTGACGTATCGCGGAACATCAAATTATCAGGTTGCATCCAAGCAAACACGCGCGGCGTGATGTGCACAGGCTTGTCAAATACCTGCGTGGGGTAGCGCGGCAGGGTGACATCCACGCCGAGTGAGGTTGCTTTGTCGTTGCGATAGGTGTGAAGCGCGCCAAAAATCGCCGCGCCCTCACTCGATTTCAGAAACACGTTAGCGGCGATGTCGTAACCAAAGGGGGTGAGTTCATGACGCAGATTGGCATTCCAGTAGCCCTTGCCCGAGGGTGTCTCAAATTGATTCAGCCCAAACAAAAATGGGTCCATCAAATTAAGCAAAGACAAATTTCGTTGTCTCGTTAGGTAACGCTGCTCATCCGCTGTCAGATCGGAAAATTTTATATACCGATCCACCCCCACACCTGAAGGATGCACGCCACGTGCCGTATAGGCTTCGTTGGGGCGGAATAAATCGTAAGTCCATGCCGTGCAGTCAAATCCCGTGAAATCACGCCTGGCCACATTCGCGCCCTCTTGTTGATTGGCTAAATCTGTTTCGGTGTTACTCATCGTCGAGGCACACATATCCATGTAAAGGATATTGCCTAGATGATTAAGCCAAAGTTGCGCGCCCATCACAGGCGAGTGCTGATTAAAAAAAGCGTGCTTTTCAAATTCCAAATTTTGTTCGTACTGCGACTCAAACCCCGCCGCATGCGCGCGCACCAGCTCTTGCGGATGTTCACGCTTCAAAGCAATCAGCGCCGCATCTTGCACGCGGCTCACCGACACCATGGATGACGAGCTGAAATCATAAATACCGTTGTAGCTGTCAATACCGCGCCGCCCCAGCACCGCCCTGTGCCATTCCTCATGCAACCATCCCTGCCCCAGCGGCCAGCTACCTGCAATGAAATCAAACAAATAGATCGGCAGCTCTTGGCTGGCCCAATCGTGCATGCCTTGTTCCGCGACCATATCCAACCACGCGTTGTGTACAAAGTAATTGAAGTCGTTCGACATCTGCATGGATTGCTTCATGCTCGGTGCGCGACCGTTGTTGTAGGGAAAATCCAGCACGGGAAAATCGTAGATACGCGTTTCTACATCGGCCTCTGTCGCTGCGAATACGCTTGGCACAGCTAGTAACAAAGAGGCAAAGACAAGCACAACCAGCCCAGCTCGATAGATTTTCATTATTTTCTCCTACCTTCCTACACAACCGTTTTGCGTTAGTTATTTACGATTGGGTGTCCACACAAAGCCCAAGTTGGCCGCATTCAAATTCATAGTGTTCGAACTGGCGGTTGGGATTAAGCGGCTAGACAGACCCAGCGAGATTTGAAAAGCGGGGGTCACGTCATACGACAAACCAGCATCGACCATATTCGCAAAGTCTATTTGGCGCGGTGCGTTGTCGCTTCTCAAGGTCGCCATGCCAAACACGTCCGCACGCACACTCAATTCCAGACGGGGCAGCGCGCGATGTCGCATATGGAAACCCACGTTCACAGCTTCGCTATCAAGCTGATTGGCACTGCCATTCACGGTCATGGCATACGAGGCATATCGAACGCCTGCCGAGGTATGCAATTCAAATGAATTTTCAGAATAATCAAACCAAGAGCGCTTCATCCAGCGGATGTCCACATCAAAGCCAGGCTGGGTGCTGCACGCGCCCGCACACGCCGCCAGCGATAGGGGCTTGCCCAATATCAGCGCAATGGAAGGTGTCACGCCGCCGTCCATAGGGGCAATGCGCTCAAGTGCGGCTTCTTCCGCATACGTTGAAGCGCTCGCCAAACCCAAGACAACACCTGCCATTGCTACCCATTTCTTGATACTCATTTTGCATTCCTTTGTTCTGATTGAATCGCTATTAAGGTGGGCGATGAGCCCGTTTGAATTTGCGCTACAAGCATTCATCGCGCGCGCGAGGCTATTTACGCATAGGACATCGCATTGGGTAACTAGCTATTACGCTAGTTGTGCGACGCGAAAAATCATGCTACGCACCTGCGGCGGCAGACCTAGGTTCGCGACGAATAAAGGGAGTGGTGAAAGTTTAGAGGCCGTTCAACAAGCCGAGACGGGTGGCTTTGGCAACACAATGACTGCGTG
>JABFSI010000121.1 GCA_013140695.1 Sideroxydans sp.
CTGTTTTAGTGGCGAACATTCAACCTGAAATAGTTGCCAAACCTACCCCTGTCGCGGCTGAAACAAAACCAACGCCTGCGCAAAAATCACCCCCCGCTAACGCCCCAACTGCCGATACTGCTGGCAGTGCCAAGCCCGCTCGTGCTAAATCGTCTCCTTCCCAAGTGGCGATTGCGCATCAAAATGCCACCGACACCATTACGCCTGCCCTCGTTGATGCCTACCAAGCGTATCAACGTGGCGACTACGTCACGGCGAGTCAGGGCTATCGCGCTGTGTTGCAAAAAGACGCACACAACCGCGATGCCTTGCTGGGTCTCGGTGCAATTGCACAACAACAAGCGCAAGACCAAACCGCGCAACACTACTATCGTCAAGTGCTACTACTTGATCCACGCGACCCAGTGGCGCTAGGCGCAATGTCTGCGTATAGCACCAGCAATGGCGTGGATGCTGAAAGCAATCTAAAGCAATTACTGTCCGAGCAGCCACGTTCGGGCGCATTGAATTACGCGCTGGGTAATGTGTACGGTGAGCAATCCCGTTGGGCAGAAGCACAGCAAGCTTATTTCGACGCACACACGCTAGAACCCAGCAACGCGCAATTTACGTACAACTTGGCAGTGAGTCTTGATCATTTAAGTCAAAGCAAACAGGCCGTGCAGTACTACCAACAAGCTTTGCAACTTGACTCTGCCAACACCGCCGGTTTTGATCACGCACAGGCACAACAACGCCTGAACGAGCTGACTACGTCTCGTTAAGGAACAAGCAAATGGCAGCTCCGCTACAACAAATGCAGCAGCCTATCGGTCAGCTGCTGATTTCCAAAGGCGTGATCAGCGAAGATCAGCTGCGTATTGCTACGCAAGAACAAAGCAAATCTCCGCAGCCTTTGGGACGCTTGTTAGTGCGTTTGGGCTTCTTGTCTGAAGCCACGATTCGGGATGTACTGTCTGAAAATTTAGGGCAAGAAAGCGTTGACCTCGCCAACGTCATTGTCGATTCCGCTGCGGTTGCCTTAATTCCCAAAGAAGTGGCACGACGTTATTTACTCGTTCCCATTTCGGTCGATCTCGTCAATAAAAACCTCACGCTAGCCATTTCAGATCCCGACAACATCATCGCGCTCGACCAAGTGCGCGCTTTGTTGCGTGACGAATATCGACTCATCACTTTGCTCGCCAGCGAATCGGACATCCTGCGCGCGATTGACCAGTACTACGGCTTTGAGCTTTCCATTGATGGCATCCTGCACGAAATTGAACCCGGTGAGATGGAGAACCAAGGGTTGCAACAAGGGGTCAATGAATTCAGCCAACCCGTGGTGCGCCTAATTGATGCCTTGCTCACCGAGGCTGTGCAACAGAATGCTTCGGACATTCACTTCGAACCGGAAAACAGCTTCTTGCGTATTCGTTATCGCGTGGATGGTGTGTTGCGTCAGGTACGCAGTTTGCACAAAAGTTTTTGGCCGGCCATGGTGGTGCGCATGAAGGTGATGAGTGGTATGAACATCGCCGAAACGCGCGCGCCGCAAGATGGTCGCATCTCCTTGCGCTTGTCAGGTCGCCCCATTGATTTTCGGGTAGCGTCACATCCCACAACCTATGGTGAAAATTTAGTCCTGCGTATTTTGGATCGCCAAAAAGGCATCGTGCCTGTTCACCAAATTGGCTTGGATGACAGCGCACTCGCTTCTTTGCTATCCATAATTGCCAAGCCCGAAGGCATCGTGCTGGTTACCGGCCCCACGGGTAGCGGTAAAACAACGACGCTGTATTCGGTGTTAAGCCATGTGAACACCGAGTCAGTGAACATCATGACGTTGGAAGATCCGGTGGAATATCCGATTCCCTTGATTCGCCAAAGCTCGGTCAATGAAGCCGCCAAACTCGACTTCGCCAGCGGTATTCGCTCACTGATGCGGCAAGACCCAGACATTATTTTGGTGGGTGAGATTCGCGACCATCCCACGGCGGAAATGGCTTTCCGTGCCGCCATGACCGGTCACCAAGTGTATTCAACCTTGCACACCAACTCGGCGGTAGGTGCCATTCCACGCCTGCTCGACATCGGCATCCTGCCCGACATTTTGGCGGGCAATATCATCGGCATCGTGGCGCAACGATTGGTGCGCGTGCTCTGTCGTCATTGCAAATATCCTTATCAACCCGACTCGGCTGAACGCAGATTGCTTGGCTTACGTCCCACCGATGAAATCACTTTGTATCGTGCAGCAGGTTGCGACCATTGCCACCATCAAGGCTACAAAGGTCGGCAAGCCGTCATGGAAATTCTAAAAATGGATTCCGACTTGGACGACTTAATTGCGCGCCGCGCCAGCATTCGCGACCTTAAACATGCCGCTATTGAAAATGGCTTCCGCCCGCTGGCACAAGATGGCGTACGCCGCATTTTGCAAGGCGTCACCTCGATTGCAGAAGTCTCCCGCGTGGTTGACCTTACCGATCGTCACTAATCAAAAAATATCATGGCGCTCTACTCATACAAAGCAATCGACAGCAACGGCAAAAGCGCCAAAGGCATGCAAGATGCGGCCAATTTAATTGACTTGGAAATGCGTCTCAAACGCGGCGGTTTGGATTTAATTAGCGGCAAAGAAGAAGCCAGTCACACCGCCTTCGGCGCGAGCAAAATTAAACGCGTTCACCTCATCACCTTCTTCTTCAACTTGGGTCAGTTAAGTCGTGCGGGCGTACCGCTGCTGGAATGTCTGGCGGACTTACGCGACACCATGGAAGAACCCACCTTCCGCGAAATTATCGCCAGCATGGTTGAGTCGATTGAGAACGGCAAAAAACTATCGCAAGCCATGGCAGAAAATCCCAATGCGTTTGACAAAATCACCGTCAATCTCACCAAGGCAGGTGAAGACAGCGGACGCTTGGTAGAAGTGTTTGAACACCTCACCGAGTCGATTAAATGGCAAGATGAAATGGCCTCGCAAACAAAGAACATGATGATTTATCCGCTCTTCGTGGGCACCATCGTGCTGGGTATTACCGCCTTCCTGATGATTTATCTGGTGCCACAATTGGTCGGCTTCATCAAAGGCATGGGACAAGAAATCCCGATTCAAACGCGCCTCTTGCTTGCCACCTCATCCGTGTTTGTGAATTACTGGTATGTCATTCTAGTGACGCCGCCCATTCTATTTGGTGCTTACCTTGCCGCGCTCAAGATTAACCCGCGCTTGCAATATCACGTGGACAACCTAAAACTCAACATCTGGCCGACGGGCCCCATCTTGCGCAAAATCATCTTGGCTCGCTTCGCCAACACCTTTGCCATGATGTACAGTTCTGGCATCACTATTCTGGATTGCATTGCGAATTCACGCGACTTGGTGGACAACCAAGTCATCGCAGAAAGCCTGCAAAACGTCATGAGCGAAATCGAAGCGGGTAAAAATTTAACGCAGAGTTTCCAACAAGCCGGCATCTTTCCTCCACTGGTGGTGCGCATGCTCAAGGTAGGCGAATCAACCGGCCAGCTCGACCAAGCCCTGCTTAACGTCAGCTATTTTTACGACCGCGATGTGAAAGACTCCATCAAAAAAGTACAAGTGATGATTGAGCCCACCATGACCATCATCTTGGGCGCATTACTGGGCTGGGTGATGCTGTCTGTGTTGTCACCCATTTACGACATCATCGGCAAGGTGAAACTGTAATGAAACGCACCCTACTTTTTTTAAGCTCTGATACGTTCCAAGCCTTGCAATGGAGCGGTGCCGACTTCACTTCAACGCAAACATTTTCTAACGATGCCGATGGTCGAGAAAGCTTTGCCATCTATTTAGAAAATCACCCCTACCCGGCTTACATGATGGTGGATGTGATTGAAGAAGACTTCCACCACGAGACCGTTCCCCATCTAACCGGCTCCAGTCGCAACGCTTTATTTGAGCGTAAATTTGAGCAGTACTATCGCAGCACGCCGTTCCGCCAAGCCACCCTTGTCAAACGGCAAGATGAGGGCAGACGCGACGATGACATGCTATTTTCTGCGCTGACCAATCCACAGCGTATTTCACCTTGGCTAGACACACTGCACGCGCAGAAAACACCCGTCGTTGGTATTTATTCTGTGCCCAATGTCAGCACCGCCGTGGTGCAAGCCATTCCGTCAGAACACATCTTGTTATTGTCTTGGGAAAAAGACGCGGGGTTACGCCAAACTTATTTCAACAACAAACGGCTACACTTTTCGCGCCTGACCCCCACCAACCTCAATAGCTCATTTAGCGCCGCTGTTGCATCAGAAACACCGCGCACACAACAATATCTAAAAAGCTTGTCCTTGCCTCCGCCAGGAGAAATTCTAGACATTCACGTCATTTGCCACGCCAGCGATAAACAAGAATTGGAAACCTTGCTGGAAGGTGACAACAGCTTGAGATACTCGCTTGTCGACATCAATCAATTCGCGCAGACGCACCATTGCAAACATCAATTTACCGACTCGGATGCCACCCATTTATTCTTAAGTCTGCTGGCTAAAAAACCGCCCAGCAGCCACTACGCAAATGCACAGCACACGCATTTTTATTGGCTGTGGAAATTACGCAAAATTTTATTTGGGCTCGCCCTCCTCACCGCCCTCGTGGGGGCGGCTTTGAGCGGTGCAACTCTGTTTGAAAGCTGGAATTTAACGGATGAAACCCAGCCCCTAAACGACAAAGCCACCCGCATGCGCGATCAAACACAGCAAGTGCAAAGCAGCTTTGCCAACACCTCTATTCCCGCAGCGGATATGAAATCCGCCGTGCTACTCGCACGCAGCTTGAGTCAATACTCACCACCGACCAAAGAAGTGCTGCTGGGCGTAAGTCAGGTGATGAACCGCTTTCCGCGCATCACCCTAAACAAGCTAGCGTGGCAAACCAGCGCGGCCGATGCCGCCCCCTCACCCTACCCCGCGCAAGTCATTCTGTTCGAAGGTGCGCTCAACGAATTTGGCACCGACCATCGCAAAGCGCTGGCCTATCTTGAGCAATTTCAACAAGCGCTCACGCAACACGGATATACCGTCAGCGCCACCACCCTGCCACTCGATGTCACCTCGCAAGGCAGCATCAACGGTGACAGTGCCAACGCCCAAAACAAGGGCGCGCAATTCACCCTAAAAATTATCTGGAGGCAACCGTCATGAGCTTGAGTGCCGCCGACATACCAGAAATTAAATGGAGCTTGGGCGCGTTCGTCGTTAGCCTAATCATTGCCACTGCGCTGATTTACTTCAGCGACAATGCACTCAACCAAGCACGCAAAACGCAACAAGCCGCGCAACAACAACTCAACGAAGTCAAAAACCAACTCGACAGCGCCCAGTCTGATGCTGAAAACATGGCGTCTTACCAGTTGGAATATCAAGCACTCACTGCGCAAAAAACCATTGGCAACGAACAACGACTCGATTGGATTGAAGGACTAGAACAACTGCGTCAAAAACAAATCGTACTCGACTTCAAATACACCATCGCCCCACAACAAGGCTACACCCCCAATCCACCCCTAGACGCGGGCAACTTCACCCTCAACGTCAGCCCCATGACACTGCAAATAGACCTCCTACACGAACAACAACTGCTCAACTTACTTGATGCCATTCACACCAACATGCCTGGCTGGTTTTTATTGGAACAGTGCAGCATTGAGGGCGCCAACAACGCCGAACCCGGTGCCACCTTGAAAGCCC
>JABFSI010000074.1 GCA_013140695.1 Sideroxydans sp.
ACAGCGGGCTTCTTTGCGGCGACTGCTTTTTTCACTGCTGGTTTTTTGGTAGTGGTGCTTTTTGCTTTGGTATCTGCTGTTGCCATTTTTATTCCTTTACAAAGTTTGATGGACTAACCAGGTACTTCTTTTTTCGTGCAACCACTGCACTTCCGATGCGCCTTCCTGTTACTTCATCATTTCAAAATCGCACGGTGACTGCATTCTATGCGTGATTATTTTTTTTACGCAATAGATTTATGCAATTAAGTGCAAATAAATCAAGCGAGAAGTTTCTCGGCAGCAAAAAGTTGGCTCACATTTTCACGCGCTCTCACCTCAAAAATTGCACTGCCATCCACCATGATTTCGGCCGCGCGCGGACGCGTGTTGTAGTTAGAACTCATGCTCATTCCATACGCACCCGCCGACATCACCGCCAGCCTATCGCCTTGTTCTACGGCCATTGCACGGGCACGTCCAATAAAATCTCCAGTTTCGCAAATAGGACCAACGACATCAAAAGTGTGCACCGGCGTGTCACGCTTTTGCACGGGAAGTATGGCGTGATACGCATCGTAAAGTGCGGGGCGCATCAAGTCATTCATCGCGGCATCCACGATGGCAAAATTTTTCTCTTCGCCGTTCTTGAGATATTCGATGCGCGTGAGCAGCACGCCCGCGTTACCCACCAATACTCTGCCTGGCTCGACAATGAGTTTTTGCGTGCGTCCTTGCAGTGCGCCTAAAAGCGCCTCGGCATAGTGCGCGATTGAGGGAGGCGTTTCAGCGTCGTAGCGAATACCCAGACCACCGCCCAAATCGAGGTGTTCCAATACAATGCCGTGCGCGGCAAGTTGATCGACCAACGCTAAAACTTTTTCAGCGGCCGCGATGAATGGACTGCTGTCGGTGAGTTGCGAACCGATGTGACAATCCATCCCTGTCACGCGCAAATGCGACATGGCGGCAGCCTCCTGATACAAGGCGAGCGCTTCGGTGTACGCCACACCAAATTTATTTTGTTTGAGTCCCGTCGATATATACGGATGCGTTTTAGCATCCACATTGGGATTGACACGCAGGCTAATCGGCGCAATTTTCCCCATGCTTTTTGCCACGGCATTGAGGCGCGCCAACTCGGGCTCGGACTCCACGTTAAAACATAGAATGCCGACCTCTAGCGCCAAACGCATTTCAGCTTCACTTTTACCCACACCCGAAAAAACAATTTTTTGCGCCGCCCCCCCTGCTGCCAACACACGCTGAAGTTCGCCGCCCGACACAATGTCAAAACCCGCTCCCAAGCGTGCAAACACATTCAGGATAGCCAAATTGGAATTCGCTTTTACCGCGAAACAAATTAAGTGTTCACGACTTTTGAAGGCTTGCGCAAATTGTTGGTAGGCATCGGTAAGGGCTGCGCGTGAATAAACGTAGCATGGTGTGCCAAATTGCTGGGCGATATCGTCGAGCGCAACTTGCTCTACGTGCAGTTGATTGTGAGAGTAGTGAAAGTATTCGTTCATGATTTTAGGGGTGAGGAGTTGTAGGGGACGACGGAGTTAAATTGTGCGCGGGCGGTGGCGGTAAAAATAACGGGCCTTTACGCCCGCATCCTTGCATGGCAACTAATAACAGCAACATAATGCCAACGGTTCGCATAGCAGCACTCTTTCTTCAATATCAAAACGGGCGGAATTATATGACGGAAAACATCGTGAACGCTTTGTTCGCCCGTATTCAACAAGAGGTTGATGCGCGTGGCGCGGATATTTTGCAACAGGTCAGCGGGCATGCACTGCGTCTTGAGTTTGCTGATGGACAGCGCATCGTCATCAACCACGACCCGCTTAAAAACAGCATTTGGCTGGCCTCGCGCACAGGGGGAGTAGAATTTTTAGCGCACGCCAACTCGTGGTATGCGCCTATGCAGATCGAATTTTTTAGTCATCTGCATGCGTGCATTGACCAAACCTTAGCCAGCAATGTGCTTAATCAGCGCGCCCGAAGTGAGCGCCTAACCAAGCCAACTCCCGCGCCAGCTAATGTGATCGAAGAAGTAGCCACTTCGCACTGGCTGCGCAACGTGCTGATTATCCTGCTAGCTGCCGCACTCGGATTCTGGGCTGCACAGCGCTCACCGCAAACGTACCTATCGCCTGAAGCCAATGTTGACGGGCAAACGCAGTTCATCGACGTAGACACTGCCCCCACAAAAATGCAGTGTGCGGGCAACCTCCCGGCGCATGGCACAGTGTCGATTTTTTCTGACAGCGGGCTGCGCGTCGACCGTGCGAATGATGTAGAAGTGACTTTGCGCAATGACCATTCACACCCTCTTTTATTCATCTTGGCAACACCCAACACCGTTATTCCTTTGCTTTCTGTGGTGCTGCATGCACGCCAAGACACGCGCATCCATTTACCATCGAGGCGCTACGACATGCTGTTTGGGGTGGGACAAACTTGGTGCAATCCTCAACTCGGGTTTTCGGATGGTCAGCTCATCAAAATTGAACAATCACTCGTGGTGCAAATGGATAGGCCAATGCAACTGTCGATGCAATCTTCAGGCGCAAGCGCGGCAGATTTTCAGCTGTTCGTAAAAACGGTGATGCCTGAAGCCACTGCGCCGCCCCCACCGACTTTTTCAGGTGACGGCAGCATGACGGTGCAACGACAGGGCAATGGGCATTTCTATTTGCCCGGTACGATTGCCAATGTTCCTGTGACATTTATGGTGGATACAGGCGCGTCTGTCACCTCTATTTCGAGCGACATCGCACGCCAAGCGGGCATTCACAATTGCAAAGAGGTGCAGTTTCAAACGGCGAATGGTGCGACCACCGGCTGCATTGCGCTCGCACCCAAAATAACACTGGGCAATTTTGTACTCGAAAACATCACTGTCGCGGTGATGCCGAATTTGGAAACGAATCTATTAGGTGCAAATGTGTTGCGCAATTTCCAAGTCAACCAAAGCGATGGGCTGATGCTCATCGGACGCAAATAAAAGGGACGCAAGATGACTGAACATGAATTTAATACCGCTGCTGATGCCGTATTTCAACGTATTGAGGAGGCGTTGGAACATGACAACCACGATATTGATTACGACAACAATGGGGTGGTGATGGAAATTGAATTCGGCAATGGCAGCAAAATTATTGTGAACCGCCATCAGCCCAATCAGGAGATTTGGCTGGCCGCTAAATCGGGTGGGTTCCATTACGCATTGCATGCGGGCAGTTGGCAAAGTGCGCGCGATTCGAGTGAGTTGTTCACCCAACTCACTTCACTGTTCGCCGAACAAAACGTCGCCCTGCAATTTTAATCCAGGGGGCGACCATGTTCGATTCCGTGCTAACGCTCATCCAAGCACAATTCCAAAATCAACTGTTCGTGGGCGGCTTTGTGCTCGGCGTAATGGGCTTACTCGCCGCTTGGCTACGCAAAGTGCCGGGCATGTTGTGGTCGTATTTCAATCGCGTATTTATCGTCACCGCCGTCATCGACAGCCGCAATGATTTATTCAGCGCACTCATCACTTGGCTCAACGATTTGCCATTTGGTCGCAGTAGCCGCTTCTTCACCGTCATCCAAGAGAACGCTGACCCCGACGACGAAAGCAGCGCCAATGGCATGCCGCAACTCCTGTACAGCCCGGCGCCTGGCTTTCATCTGTTTTGGTTTCAGGGACACCTAATGTGGATTGAGCGTGAAGTGAATATGAATCTGCAAGTGGTGGATACCTTGCGCATCCACGTGCTGTTTGGCTCGCGTCGTTATCTAGAAACCTTATTGGATGACGTGCTGAAACGCACCTACTCGCGCCTCGCCAATCACACGCTGATGTTCACCGTAGATAACTGGGCGGAAAATTGGCGTAAAGCGGATGCGCGTCCGCGCCGTGCGATTGACTCTGTGGTGCTGGATGGCGAAATACGCCAGCGTTTGCTGGATGATGTGAGCAGCTTTTTTTCCAAGCGCAGCTGGTATGCGCAGATGGGCATTCCTTGGCGCAGAGGCTACTTGCTGTATGGCCCGCCGGGTACAGGCAAGACCAGCATGGCATTTGCACTCGCAGGTGAACTGCATCTAAACCTGTGCTGGCTGTCACTCACCAATCCCAAGCTAAACGACCAAACCATCGCCATGTTGTTGCAGAAAACGCCCGCGCGTTCATTGATTTTGATTGAAGATGTGGATGCGTTTTTTGCGGCGCGCCAAAAACAAGATGAGCGCATCGCAGTGAGTTTTAGTGGCTTGCTGAATGCTTTAGATGGTGTAGCCGCACAGGAAGGCCGCATTATTTTTCTCACCACCAATCACCGTGAAATGCTTGACCCTGCGCTGATTCGTCCGGGACGCATCGACGTCGACTTCAAACTCGATCTCGCCTCGCGCGAGCAAGTGAGTAGCATGCTGCTGCGTTTTCATGCTGATAAAAAAGAGGCTATTGATGAACTGGTCGCCACATTACCTGAACGCACCTTAAGCCCCGCGCAAATTCAACAAGCTTTGTTGTCGCAACCCGAATTTTCAGAGGTCGCTGCATCACTGCGCGCCCAATCTCAATAATATTTTTTGAGAATGGGGGTGAAGCTTTTGTGGGAACCCGATTCATAGGGCGATGGCTCTTTGAATAAAAACTATCGCCCGATGAATCGGGCTCCCACAAAACTTACTCGGCAATGCCGTAGCCATGCAGCTCTTTGCGACACGCTTTGTAGTCGGGGCAAGCACTTTCCACCACCTTCCAAAACGCCGCCGAGTGATTCATTTCACGTAGGTGTGCCAACTCATGCACCACCACGTAATCGATCAAGGGCAAGGGCATTTTTACCAATTGCCAATTAAGGCGCACCACGCCGCGTGTGGTGCAGCTGCCCCACTGGGTACGTGCTGACGAAAGCTTGAGTGCGCTAGGCATCACGTTTAATTGTGGGGCGAAGTGCACGATGCATTCTTCAAATACGCGCATGGCTTCACTACGATACCAAGCCGTTACCGATTTTTCGATACGTGTCGCATCCGCCTCTACCCCCACAGGAAGCAGCAGAATCTCGCCTTGCAACTGGGCTTGCGCAGCACGTGCGTAAGAGGTGAGCTGCAACACAAACGTCTCGCCACGAAACGGAAGGGGCGCGCCATCGCGCCACTCAATCGCCACCCCTTTTTTGGATTGCCAACTGCCTAATTTATCGACTACCCAATCTGCTTTTTCCAACAACACGCTATGCAACCATTTTTCCGAAGCGCGCAACGGCGCGCTTACGGTAAGTCCTCGCTCGTCAATGCGCAGGCCGATGCTGCGACGTTTGCTGCGTTTGAGGGTGTAAGTGATGTGCGTATTGAGCAACTGAAGTGTGCGTTGCTCAACGTGGATAGGCACGACGGATTTATTTGAAGAAGCGAACATCAACCCAGCTTGGTCATCTCGCCTTCAATCCAGTCCTCGGTCAGGCGATTGATCTCATCGGCCTTCAAACCCGTGGTAACGATGGGCTTGCCGATTGACATGATGATGGTGCCGGGGTGTTTG
>JABFSI010000113.1 GCA_013140695.1 Sideroxydans sp.
GGGCGGAGGCGTGTGAATTGGGCTGGGTGGGGGCAATTCACGAGGTTGAGCCATCACTGGTGCAGGTGCAGATGGATTGAGCTCGCGCCAAACGTAAAAACCATACACGCTACCGATAGCTGAACAGATGATGAACGTGGTGGGTACAAGACCTAGCGTCCAGCGAAATCCAGTCGCGGCTTTCTTCTTTTTGGCGGCGAATAAATTTTCGCCTGCCGCGCGCGATTGCTTGTTATCTGCGCGTTGTGGTGTGTGTGTGTACTCATCCATGGTTAAGTTATCGGTGGGCAAACCGGTGGTTTTGTCGCCTGTTTTTTTCATCGCGTCGAGAAGGAGGCTCATGGTTGTGCCTTTTCACTTTCTGGCTTCAGAAACTGTTCGTCAGGCAAATTGCCGCGATAGTTGCTGTAATCGCCGTTGAGACTGGATTCTTTGATGACGACGGGACGCAAGAAGATAACCAGCTCGGTTTTGGTTTTTGTGTCATTGCGATTTTTGAAGGCATTGCCCAAATAAGGAATGTCGCTAAGCCCCGGAATGCCATCGGACTGGTTGTTAATTTCGTCTTGCATCAAGCCGCCCAAAATAGCGATTTGGTTGTTTTCAATTTTAAGAATGGATTCCATTTCGCGCGTCGAGACTTGTGGAATTTGATTTTTTACTAGCAGGTTAGGCGTTGGATCATCCGCAGGGGTGAGTAGGCGTGTGATGGTGGGACGCACATTTAACAACACCGTATCGTTTTCACTGATTTGCGGAGTGACGCTCATCGAAAAGCCAATGGGAACGGTATTGACGACGGTGGTGTACGTGGTCACAGGGCCGCTGGTAGCGGTGGCCGGCGTGGTCGTTGAGCTGACAATGAAATACACATTGTTGTCCACCACACGCAGCATCGCAGTCTGATTGTTTAGCACACTTAATTTGGGGCTGGATAGCACTTTGACATCACCAAAGGTTTCCAACAATTTCACGCTGCCTGCGAGCGTAGCGATGGCGGAAGTGGGATCGGCATAATTCAAAATCATCGCCCCTGTGGTTTGCGAACCAGGTGTCACTGCTGCGCCGCCTTGTCCAATGGAAATGCCTTTTTTACCCGCAGGAATCAGGCGTGCCCAGTTAATCCCTTGTTGGTAATTATTGCTTAAGCGCACTTCGGCAATAGTCGCTTCAATCAACACTTGGCGGCGCGCATTGCGCATGACTTGTGTGATGTATTCGTTTATTTTTTCATGTTGGCGGCTGGTCGCACGAACGGTCAACACGCCCGCTTCGGGATTGGAGATGACAGAGGCGGCTTCGCGGAAGGTGCTGCGTTTAGTAATGGTCGTGCCATCGCCTTCTATGACATCTTTGTCAATAATGCCTGTTGTCGCTTCCGAGCCATCTCTGAGGGTCGTTTTTTTATTTTGTTTGCTGTTATTGATAGTGCTTCTTGTATTGTTTTGTTGCACTGTTGTTTCACTTGAGCCTTCAGGCAAAATTTTGTCTGTCTCGCGCAACATGTCCGTCACATTTTTGACCAGCGTTTCCCAGAAGTGATTTTTAGCGGTATTCGTAATGGCTAACTTTGAGTTGTTTGCGCCTAAACCGCCAATTTGATTGCCATTCGTTATGCCCCCTTCGGCATCACGCGACATATTCACGTAATCCACTTTGTAGCTCTTTAGGTAAGGAGAGTCAGGCATGACAACCAATACGCCATTGTTGATTTCATAGCGCATATCAACTTGTCTAGAAATGCGGTCGAGAATTTGTGGCAGGGTTTGGTTGATGGCGTTGATGCTGACTTCGCCTTGCACACTGGGGTGAATATCGCTGTTGAGTTTGGCATCACGTGCCAAGGCGAACAACAAGTCGTGTGCGGGTAAATTAGTGACGACTACGCTGTACGTTTCGACCTTGACTGCGGGTTTGGGCGGCGGCAACACCACTACGTTTTTACTGGCGGGCGGAATGTTGCGCGGCGCGGCTTGTACGGTTTCGGGTGTCTGCTGAAGATGTTGGGCGGAAGGCTTCATCGCTTTCGTGCCGCATGCAGAAAGTGCGACGAAACCAGACGTAATAAGCAGTGCGTAGATTGGTTTCATTCTGTTCTTCCCCTGTTGGTTTTGCTGAAAGGTAACACTAATTATGCGATTCAAGCAATGCGCAGATAGGCCTATATATTTTATGGTTCAGTGAGTTAGGGCGACTTCTGCTAGTTATCTAACAAGTGCAAGGTAGGCGCAAAAGATTCTTGATAGCGCGCTGGCAGTGCGCTAATACCTAGGCGCGCCGCTTCGCTGTTGGCATAGATGCCGTACAGAACGCGGAATGCATCGCGCTCATGCAACTTAATCGGCAGCACATAGATTTGATCTAACACACCGAGCTGTTGTGCGCGCCCCAAAAAGCCTTCCATGCGTGCGGCTGTTACATTTTCTGTGTAGTACAGCTGAATGCTGGCACTGCCCGTCGGTGCTGACGTAATCATTTGCCGGGTCGCGTCTAAACGTTGTTGCAACAAACCGTATGTTGCTGCGGGGGCGGTAGATACATCAGACGTGGTCGGTTTTACTTTAGGAACGACTTTGGCAGCTTCGGGTGCAGGCGCTGCGCTGCTGACAGCGAGTGTTGCGTAGGGGGTGGTGGGCGTTTGTGCAAGGGGTGTGGCGGGCGTGACACTTGCCAGTGCGGCAACGGGCGCAGGTGAAGGCGCGGTGATGGCCGATGCGATAACGGGCGCAGGCGTGGTGATAGCAGGAGTAGGCATCGCGACGTCGGCGGCGCTGGCGACAGTTGAGTTTATGACGGGAGCGACTTGCGGCGCAGCTGTAGTGGCATCAACTTTAGGCTGACTTTCGCTACGTAACAACCAGCCAGCGCCCATCAAAATGCCCGCCAACAAGACCATGCTGCCCACAATCGCGGCATTTTTGCGATTGAGCCAAGGGTGCATCGGGGTCATTTCGCTGTCGCGGATGGCGGCTTGCACATGCCGCGCTTGAATAGAGTGAGTGTTTTCTACAAACGCGGCGAGCAGGGATTTGTCCGCTAAAACGTTAACGCGCCGCATGAGCCCGTGCGAGGCTTTGCCAATGAGTTTTTCGGCATCCGTCGAAAAAATATCAGGGCCTTTGTAATTGGCTTTGCGCATTCTAAACATCAGGTAGGAATGAATCACCTGTTGCGACAGTGGCAAAATAGTGAAGTGATGCACGATGCGATCTTTGAGTTGACGCATATTGGTTTGCGCTAACTTTTCATCCAGCTCGGGTTGCCCGAACAATACGATTTGCAGCAATTTGTGTTTGCCTACTTGCAGGTTGTACAGCAAGCGTAATTCTTCTAGCGTTTCTAGCGGCATGGCATGCGCTTCATCCACCAGCACCACGCAACGTTCGCCGCGACCGTACTTGGATTCCAAATCGTTTTGCAGGCTTTGCAGAATGACGTTGACGCGCTGGCCTTCTAGGTTAAGGCCGAGGCGGTCGGCGATGGCATACAGCAATTCATCGCGCGATAAGCTGGGGTTGGCGAGGTAAATGGCTTTGATATGCGTTGGCAACTTATCTAGCAGCATGCGGCACAACATGGTTTTGCCGCTGCCCACTTCGCCACTAATTTTGACGATGCCTTCGCCATCAGTAATGGCGTACACCAAGGCATCCAGTATTTCGCCGCGATTGGCGCCCGAGAAAAAGAAATCGGTGACGGGCGTTATCTTGAAAGGCGGCTCGTTAAGGCCGAAATGCTCCAAATACATACTGCTTCCCCTTATTGATTTGCCTTATGTTTTTGGGTTGATTCCATGCGGCTATACAGTGTGGTGCGCGCAATTCCCAATAGTTTGGCCGCTTCGCTGACGTTGCCTTGAGCAATCTCCATCGCGGCACTGATGTAGGTTTGAGTATAGCTCATCAATAATTCATCTAAATTGAAGCCGCCTTGTAAGAGTAATTGTTTAACGTCGTGCATTGCTTCGGGGGGCAACGGTGCTTGTGTATCAAACTCGGCTTCCAGTTGCGTTGCATTCACCGTTGCGGACGAATACTTGGTGACGAGTCGAATCACAATGTTGCGCAGCTCGCGGGTGTTGCCAGGGAAGCGATAGGCTTGCCAAGCCTGTTGCGCCGCTACATCTAGGTTGAAGGCAGGGCGCTGAAGTTGTTTAGCGTAGAAGTCGCGGAAGTGTTCGAGCAAGCGCAGCTTGTCTTCACCTAAATCGCGTAGCGACGGTACGTTGAGGGTGAATACGCTTAAACGGTGGAATAGGTCGCCGCGAAATTGTCCACTGCGCACGGCTTGTGCCAAATCTAAATTGGTTGCCGCAATAATGCGCGCCGCACTTTTGCGTGTGGCTGTTTCTCCTACACGCTGATACTCGCCGTTCTCTAACACGCGCAATAGCTTGGCTTGTAATTCTTGTGGCAATTCGCCAATTTCATCGAGGAATAAGATGCCGTTGGCGGCTTGTTCAAAGAAGCCGATTTGTGCGGCAGTCGCCCCCGTGAAGGCACCCTTGGCATGGCCAAACAAAGTGGACTCCAGCAAATTGGGAGCGATGGCCGCGCAATTGAGTGCCACGAACGGCGCGCCGTGACCATTGCTTAACTGGCGCAAGGCGGCCGCTACCAATTCCTTGCCGCTACCCGATTCACCTTGAATTAACACTGGATACGGCGTGTTGGCATACATCTGTATTTGGCTACGCAAGGCTTGCATTGGTGGGCTGTTACCCACAAGACCGAGCTGTGCTTGTTCATGAGTGACGCTTTGTTGTTCGCTTTGTTGCGCGGCGAATGCGGCACGCAACACCGTGCGAATTTGCTCTGGCTTACACGGTTTGGGGATGAAGTCGATTGCGCCGAGCGCGCGTGCATGGCGCGCATTGCTCTCTTCGCTTTGTCCTGACAAAGTAATGATTTTGATATTGGGCGAATGTGCCAATAACTCGGTAATCAGGCGAAAACCTTCTTGCGGACGGTGCGGGGTGGGGGGTAAGCCTAAATCAACCAACGCCAATTGTGGCAGAGCGGATAAGTCGCGTACCAGACGGATGGCATGCGCCCGATCTTGTGCAAGCAGCACGTTGAATTCATCGGCCAATACCAAATTTAACGAATCGCGTATGAGCGGATCGTCGTCCACGATGAGTAAGCTGGGTAGCGTTTCTGCGTTCAAAATGGGCTTGGGGCGAAGTTGAGGACGGGCGCAGGATAGCCACTAATGACTACAAGCTCAAGGGGCGACGCGAGTTTAGAACTACTGCGAGGTGATGCTAGAATGCGCGCCTTAATAAATTTGGCAAAAGGTCATTCGTGTCGGCTTTAGTTGAAATTCAGGATGTTAACTTCTCGTACGATCAGCGCGCGATTCTGAACGGCATCAACATGTCCTTTGGTAAGGGCAAGGTGATTGCGGTGATGGGAGGGAGCGGCTGTGGTAAGACAACGTTGCTGCGTCTCATCGGTGGCGCACTCAAGCCAACACGCGGCAGTGTTAAGTTTGACGGCCGCATCATCCATGAAATGAATCAACGCGAGCTGTATGAAGCACGTCGCAAAATGGGCGTGCTGTTTCAATTTGGTGCGTTGTTCACCGACATGTCGGTGTTCGATAACGTGGCCTTTCAGATGCGCGAACACACCAACCTGCCCGAAGAAATTATTCACGATTTGGTGATGCTGAAGTTGCACGCCGTGGGGTTGCGCGGTACGCATGCACAGTTTCCAGCTGAATTGTCGGGCGGTATGGCACGCCGCGTGGCGTTGGCGCGCACCGTGGCGCTCGACCCCATGTTGATTTTGTATGACGAGCCGTTTGCCGGACTCGACCCCATCTCGTTGTCGGTGGTGGGTCAACTCATTCGCAAATTGAACGATGCGCTGGGGGCGACCTCGGTGGTGGTGACGCACGACGTGCAGGAATCTTTGAAAATTGTGGACTATGTTTATTTCATTGCGGAGGGGGTCATTGTGGCAGAAGGCACGCCCGATGAAATTCGCGCTTCGGACAAACCGTTCGTGCATCAATTTGTGCATGGCGAAATAGATGGGCCGATTCCGTTCCAACATGCGGGCGCGCGTAGCTATGCGCAAGATTTGAAAGTGAGTGCCTGATGCCTATCGCTAAAAGCTTGCGTGCTGTCGGCCACCGTGCTGTGAATGTGGTGTGGCGCATTGGCTTCGCAACGCGCTTCCTGTATCTCACCCTGACTCATTCGGGCATGAGCTTCCGCCGCTTTCAGCTGGTTGTGAAAGAGCTGTTCGCAAGTGGTGTGATGTCGCTCATTATTATTGGCGTGGCGGGGTTGTTCGTGGGCATTGTATTGGGCTTGCAAGGCTATGAAACACTGAAACGCTATGGCTCCGAATCGGCGCTGGGTTCGTTGGTGGCATTGAGTTTGGTGCGCGAATTAGGCCCAGTGTTAGCCGCCTTGTTATTTGCCAGCCGTGCGGGCTCGGCCATGACGGCTGAAATTGGTTTGATGAAAGCGACCGAGCAAATCGCTGCAATGGAGATGATGGCGGTGAGCCCTATCGCGCGCGTCATTGCACCGCGTTTTTGGGCGGGCATCCTTTCCATGCCGTTGCTAGCGGCGATTTTTTCTGCGATGGGGGTGTTCGGTGGCTATGTGGTGGGCGTGGTGCTGATCGGCGTGGACGAAGGTTCGTTCTGGTCACAGATGCAAGCCACTGTTGATTTTCAGCATGACATTTTGAACGGTGTGCTGAAAAGTTTCGTATTTGGCGTCGCGGTTACGGTCATTGCTTTGTTTGAAGGATTCGATGCGCCGCCGACAGCGGAAGGCGTATCTGGCGCAACCACGCGCACCGTGGTGCAATCTTCATTAGCGATTTTGTTGTTGGATGTGATTTTGACTGCATTCATGTTTCGAGGAGCGTAAATAAATGGAACGAACTAAATTAGATTTATGGGTAGGCGCTTTTGTGGTGGCAGGCATTGCCGCCATTGTGGTGTTGGCGTTGAAAGTAGGTAATTTGAGCACCTACAACGTGTCGGAGACTTATCAAGTAAGCGCACATTTTACAAACGTGGGTGGGCTAAAACCTACCGCATCTGTGCGTAGCGCAGGGGTGTTAGTGGGGCGTGTGACCAGCATTACTTTGGATGCGACGCGTTATGAAGCCTTGGTTACCATGACGATCGACAAGCGTTATCAATTTCCTATAGATACGTTTGCTAACATCCTTACCTCGGGTTTATTGGGTGAGCAATATATTGGGCTACTTCCCGGTGGTGAAGAAGAGATGTTGGCAGCAGGCAGTGAGTTTAAGAAAACACAATCGGCTATCGTCATCGAGGAGTTGATTGGCAAGTTCATGTTCAACAAAGCATCCGGTGCGGAATAAGGAAAATAGACATGCGTAAATTATTTGCGATGGTAAGTTTTGTGTTGATGAGTAGCGCGGCGAGTGCGGTTTCAATGGATGAGTCTGCGCCTGATGTGCTGGTGAATCAGACCGTGCAAGAGGTGTTGGACATCGTCAAAAAAGACAGTGCGGTGTTAACCAATGAAACGCGCTTGAATGAATTGGTGGATGCCAAAATCGTCCCGCATTTTAACTTCGCACGTATGACTAAACTCGCTGTAGGTAAGGCATGGCGCACCGCCACCCCCGAGCAGCAACAAGTGTTAAACAGCGAATTTCGTACTATGTTGGTGCGCACCTACACTAAAGTATTCACCGCTTACCGCGACCCCAAAGTGACGGTTAAACCCGTGCAAGTGACACCCGAAACAAAAGAAACAACCGTGAAGCTGCTTATCACCATTAGCGATGGGCGAACGGTGAAGGTGGAATACGAAATGGAGCGCGCAGGATTGGGCTGGAAAGTATTTGATGTGACTGTCGAGGGTATTAGTTTAGTGACCAGTTATCGCGGTTCATTCGGCGACGAAATTCAGCAAAATGGCGTGGATGGATTGGTTAAAAAATTAACTGAGATGAATCACGCCGCGTTGGTTTCTAGCAACAAGAGAGCGCAAGTTAAGTGATTGAACAGAGCGACAACTCGCTTGCGCTGTCGGGTCGTTTGACCCTTGATAGTGTGGCGGCACATCACACTCTGCCGGCTTTCACGGGCACGCACGCCATGATTGATTTGGCCAAGGTTGAAGCCGTTGATTCGGCGGCGGTCAGCTTATTGCTTTCATGGGTGCGCCAAGCGCAAGCGCGCCAAATTACGCTGTCCTTCGTCAATGCGCCGCCTAATTTACACAGCTTGGTAAGCCTGTATGGCTTGTCCGAAATACTGCCCCTGAACCCTGCTTAAATAAACGAACAATCCTATGCAAAAATTAGCCATCCAAGGCGGTAATCCATTACGCGGTGAAGTACGTATCTCCGGCGCAAAAAATGCGGCGTTGCCCATCATGTGTGCGGGTCTGCTTACCGCAGACACCTTGCGCCTCACCAATTTGCCTGACCTACACGACGTTGGCACCATGCGCAAACTCTTGGTGCAGATGGGCGTGAGCGCTGAAGTGGCAACCAACGAAATCACTTTCAAAGGTGACCAAATCAACAACTGGGAAGCGCCGTACGAAATGGTGAAAACCATGCGCGCCGCCATTCTGGTACTGGGGCCGCTGGTGGCGCGCTTTGGTGATGCCAAAGTGTCTTTGCCAGGCGGATGTGCGATTGGTTCGCGTCCCGTTGATTTGCACATCAAAGGTCTGCAAGCGATGGGCGCGGAAATCACCATCGAACATGGTTACATTCACGCCAAGGCCAAGAAGCTAAAAGGGGCACGCATCTTCTTCGACATCGTCAGCGTAACGGGCACAGAAAATTTGATGATGGCAGCAGCATTGGCGGAGGGGGTAACGGTGTTGGAAAACGCCGCACGCGAACCTGAAGTCATCGACTTGGCGAATTGCCTACGTGCGATGGGCGCAAAAATTGTGGGAGATGGCACCGACAACATCACCATCACGGGCGTTGAAAAGCTGCACGGTGCGACGCATCACATCATGCCCGACCGTATTGAGAGCGGTACGTTCTTGGTGGCAGCAGCGGCAACGGGCGGTAGCATCACCCTGCGCGAAACGCGCGCCGACATCTTGGACACCGTGCTGGAAAAGCTCACCGAAGTGGGCGCAAAAATCACTGTGGACGGCACGTCAATCCACTTGGAAATGAGTGGTCGCCCCAAAGCCGTGAACGTGCGCACCGCACCGCACCCCGCTTTTCCTACTGACATGCAAGCGCAGTTCATGGCCCTCAACTGCATTGCAGAAGGCAGCGCGATGGTCATCGAGACCATTTTTGAAAACCGCTTCATGCACGTGCAAGAATTGCGCCGCCTCGGTGCGCAAATCGACGTGGAAGGCAACACTTCCGTTGTGCGCGGCGTGGCTCATCTAGAAGGTGCAACCGTCATGGCGACCGACCTGCGTGCTTCAGCATGCTTGGTCATCGCAGGTCTGGTGGCGCAGGGCGAAACGGTGATTGACCGCATTTATCACCTTGATAGAGGTTACGAACACATCGAGAGTAAGTTGTCGCAGCTCGGTGCGAACATTCGACGAATCAAATAGTAGGAACACAACATGATTACCATCGCCCTATCCAAAGGACGCATCTTTGAAGAAACCTTGCCGTTGCTGGAAGCAGCGGGCATCAAGCCGCTAGAAGATCCGGAGACTTCGCGCAAACTTATTCTCGGCACAAATCGTGCTGACGTTCGTCTGATTATTGTGCGTGCCTCTGACGTGCCGACTTACGTGCAATACGGTGCGGCAGACATCGGTGTTGCCGGTAAAGATGTGTTGAACGAGCACGGCGGTGATGGTCTGTATCAACCGTTGGATTTGAATATCGCCAAGTGCCGCATGATGGTCGCGGTGCGTAGCGATTTTGACTACGAGTCCGCTGTGAAGCAGGGCGCACGCATTCGCGTGGCGACCAAATATGTGAAGACCGCGCGTGAACACTTCGCCTCTAAAGGCGTACACGTTGATCTCATCAAGCTGTATGGCTCGATGGAGTTAGCGCCGCTGGTCGGTCTGTCCGATGCCATCGTGGATTTAGTGAGCAGCGGCGCAACGTTGAAGGCCAACAATCTGGTGGCGGTGGAAGAGGTCTCGCAAATTTCTTCGCGCTTGGTGGTGAATCAAGCCTCACTCAAACTTAAACGCAGCACGATTCAACCGATGTTGGATGCGTTTGCGGGCGCGGTGAAGGGGTAGCCGTCATTCCCGTGAAGTGGGGTAAGCAGGCAATCCGCGTAGCGGATGCTCGCAAAACGGGAATCCAGCGGTTTTATTTAACAGGAATTTGGTTTTGACCTTGCATTGCAAGGTGATTTTTATTGACTGGATACCGGCTTTCACCGGTATGACAAGCTAGGTAGGCAGAACATGAACATTACACGACTCTCATCTCAACAACCCGATTTCGATGCCACGCTCACTAAGCTGTTGGCATTTGAAGAAACGGCAGATGACAAATTAGAAGCCACCGTCGCCGCCATTTTGGCTGACGTAAAAAAGCGCGGCAACGAGGCAGTGTTGGAATACACGCGTAAATTCGACCGTCTGCCTTCGATAGATGAAGCTTCGATGGAATTGGCTCAATCTGAATTGAAGGCCGCGTTCGAAGGCTTGCCTGCTGAGCAGAAGCTGGCCTTGGAACAAGCCGCGCAGCGCGTCACTTCTTATCACCAGAAACAGGTGCAAGCTTCGTGGACGTATGAGGATGAAGACGGCACCATGCTCGGCCAGCAAGTCACGCCACTTGATCGCGTAGGTTTGTATGTGCCTGGTGGTAAGGCGGCCTACCCCTCTTCTGTGTTGATGAACGCGCTACCAGCCAAAGTGGCAGGGGTGGCAGAACTCATCATGGTTGTGCCAACGCCTGATGGTGTGAAAAACCAATTAGTGTTGGCTGCCGCGTATCTGTCTGGCGTGGATCGAGTGTTCACCATTGGCGGCGCGCAAGCGGTGGGCGCATTGGCTTACGGCACGGCAACGATTCCCAAGGTGGACAAAATTGTCGGCCCAGGCAATGCCTACGTGGCTTCCGCCAAGCGCCGCGTGTTTGGCGTATGTGGTATTGACATGATTGCCGGCCCCTCGGAAATTTTAGTTATTTGCGATGGCAGCACTGATCCTGATTGGGTGGCCATGGACTTGTTCTCGCAAGCCGAGCACGACGAATTGGCGCAAGCTATTCTGTTGTCGCCCGATGCGAAATTCATCGAGGCGGTTGCCGCCAGTGCTAACAAGCTGCTGGAACAAATGCCGCGTAAGGAAATTATCAAGACCGCATTAGAAAATCGCGGCGCATTGATTCATGTGAAAGATATGGACGAAACCTGCCGCATTAGCAACCGCATCGCGCCGGAGCACTTGGAGCTGTCCGTGGCTGACCCGCAAGCATGGCTACCTAAGCTAAAACACGCGGGCGCTATCTTTATGGGGCGTTACACCTCAGAAGCGCTGGGCGACTACTGCGCAGGCCCGAATCACGTTTTGCCCACCTCGGGCACGGCGCGCTTCTCATCACCGTTGGGCGTGTATGACTTCCAAAAACGTAGCAGCCTCATTCAAGTGTCCGCACAAGGTGCAAAGAAATTAGGCGCAATCGCCTCGGTATTGGCTTTCGGCGAAGGTTTGCAAGCCCACGCGCAGTCCGCGTTGTATCGAACAAAGTAATTTGTCTGGGGTGTGCAACGCACACTTTAGAAACAAGGACGTGTCCTTGTGTAACGGGTCCGGAAGCGCTGGTTAAACTTTCGGTTGTGTATTTTTCGAGGTTTAGGGTAGAATCCGCGCCTCATTTTTGCAATTGGTCTGGAGTCAGTCATGGCACGTGTATGTCAAGTAACGGGGAAAGCCCCAATGGTTGGGAACAATATCTCCCACGCAAACAATAAAACCAAGCGCCGCTTCTTGCCGAATCTGCAACAACGCCGTTTGTGGGTGGAATCTGAAAATCGTTGGGTTTCTATGCGTATAACGAATGCTGCATTGCGCACTATCGACAAAAACGGCATTGATGCTGTGTTGTTCGAAATGCGTGCTCGCGGCGAGAAGATTTAAGGGGAACAGTCATGGCAAAAGGCGCTCGCGAAAAAATCAAACTGGAATCGTCTGCTGGTACAGGACATTTCTACACCACTAACAAAAACAAACGCACCACACCCGAAAAACTTGAATTCATGAAGTTTGATCCCGTGGTACGCAAGCACGTCGCATACAAAGAAACCAAGCTGAAGTAATTCAGTGAAGTTTCGGTAGGCAAAAGAAAACCCGCAGAGATGCGGGTTTTTTATTTGGGTGATTTTTGGATTGATTTATGCAGCCAGTGGTAACGGAAGTTGAAAGTTACCCCTCGCAATACCTAAAACAGAAATAGCTTCATCCAACGCTTCCCAGCGTAAGGCTGCGTCATTGAGGCGCAGGGAAACCTGCTGGAGTTGTGTATCACTTGCGTGGCTCAACAATTTGAAACGCGATGCGGGGAAGCCAATCTGCCGACCATCAGTTAACTCTACAAAAACTGTTCGCCCAATCGCCCAAGCACGCACCGCGCAAAAATCTATTTCAGTTGTGGAAGAATTCATGCCATTTCTCCTTGAAAAAAGCTTGCCTCTCAAAAATGACCACCTCGATGCGGCGTAACTCTACCGGGCTGAAGTTCCTGCTTCGAGCGAGTCGTATCGGGTCAAGCCAAAATTTGCATTCACCATCTCCTGTATCCACATGAATGTGAAGCGGCTCCGTTCCCTCATCAGAAAAAAATGGACAAGTTACATTTTTCCTGTGGGTAGGCCAAGCCAAGCTAGCGGCAATGTATTGAATTGGTAATGACAGTTGACGCTGTGGATATACGAGAGCGAATCTTTGTATGAAGGGTGCTTAAACCAATCGTTGAGAACATAAACATATTCAACTTTTAGCCCAAGGCCTGAAACTAGTTTTAAATATTGTTTTCGCTTGAAGTCGCAGGTTTGTATTTTCTCATCAACAGAACCAGCTATTTTCTGGTATTTAACTTCGATAATAAATAGCGTTTCTCTAACGATTACTAGCAATGCATCATCTGGGTAGAGCCGCTTACTGATGAGTTCTTTCCAATTCACCCCCTCCTCTTCTAGGTAGTGATAAAAGCTACTTTTTCTAAAGCATCTTGCAATCAACTGATCATTAAAAAAGACTCCCTCCCCAGCTTTGCCTCGAATGGGGTGAATTGCGTATCCTGGAATTTTTCGTAACAAATCTTGGAAATCAACCTGCCGTTCGAATTCTAAACCTGTTCCTGTGGTTGTACCGCCAATTCCGCCTTCTATCATTTGTTTCTCCGTATGAGGCCTAGATATTTGTGATGCTTACGCCGAAGTAAGGCGTTTAATCGATAGCGAAATAAACTCTGGGTTATTTTCGATGCCGCAAAATTTTCTTTTCAGACCAAGCGCCGCAACGCCTGTTGTGCCACTACCTGAAAATGGATCTAGTATAAAGTCCCCTTCAGATGTGCCCGCCAAAATACATCGTTTTAGCAACTCCAGTGGTTTTTGCGTTGGATGTTTTCCAAATAGCTTCTCACTTATTGTGGGCGGTTTAATACGCCATACTGACTTCATCTGTTTTCCAGCATTCTCGTTCTTCATCATTTCGTAATTGAAATGATGCTTACTTTTTACTGACTTTGCAGCCCATAAAATAGTTTCTGATGCGTGGGTGAAGTATCGGCAAGATAAATTTGGTGCAGGGTTCGGTTTTTCCCAGATGATGTCGTTGAGCATTTTGAAACCTAATTGCTGCATTGCGAAGCCGACAGAGTAAATACTGTGCATCGTTCCTGACACCCAAATCGTACCATTAGGTTTTAACACCTTTTGGCAGCGTTTAAGCCATTCCAGATTGAAGTTGTGATTCGCTTCAAAACCTTGTGATTTATCCCAACCCCCCTTATTTACAGAAACCATTTTTCCATTTTGGCAAGAGATTCCCCCGTTGGAGAGAAAGTATGGAGGGTCTGCAAATATCATATCGAAACAGCCAGTAGGATGTTTCTTTGCGATTAAATCGAGCAGCTCTAAACAGTTTGCTTGATATAAGTAAAGGCCGCGCTGCTGGTCTGCTATCACTCGCAAATTGGAGGAGGTCGGCGAGGGCTCTGAAGTCCAATGTGGCGCATCAAAGCTAAATCCACCTGAATAAATAGTCTCTTCAGTCAGGAGGTAAGAAGTGACTTTAGCCATAAACAGCTATCAATTCTGCAGCTTTATTTCTATTGTTCGAATTACTAGAAATAAAACGCTGAACATCAAATGAGGTCAACTTTGCCTCGGAATAAATTGAGCGAGTAAATTCGGTATTGTGGTTACTGATAACAACAGGAATGCCAAGCGCGGTTAGTTTTGCAGCATAAGATGCAAGTTCACGCTGCTCGTGTAATCCAAACTTATCCTGCGTATAAGCAGTGAAATTGGCAGTCGCAGTTAATGGTGCGTAAGGGGGATCGCAGTACACAACGCAGCCTTCAGTGGCTTTGTCCATCGTGGCTTTGAAGTCGGCAACCTCAAAAATTGCCCGCGCACTTTTTTTGTGGAAATTCGCAATCGCTTCAGATGGGAAAATGGGCTTTGAATAGCGACCAAAAGGAACATTGAATTTGCCTTTTGAGTTGTATCGACATAAACCATTAAAACAATGCCTGTTCAGATAAATAAACAGAGCGGACTTTCTTGTAAGGTCAGCACATTCATTGAACTCACTTCTCAAAGTGTAAAAGCCTGATTCTGAATTATTTTCTGGAGTGAAGAGTGTTGATCCGTAATGAATAAAATCGTCACCATGAAGCTGAATTTGTTTGAACAAATTTATTAAATCGGCATTTGTGTCGGCAATTAAGTATTCCTCAAAATCAGTATTCAAAAATACTGCCCCCGAACCCGCGAATGGCTCAATTAAGCGACGGCCTGTAGGTAGGGTAGCGAGAATTCGCTCCATTATTTTGTACTTGCTTCCAGCCCACTTGAGAAATGGTTTCATTCGGTTCGCCTGGCTATTTGTGTCGATATGATTTGAGAGCGTTAAAAATTAAGAATTGCTTCTACTACCAGTTAATTCAGCCACCCAGTCCTGCGCCTCGTCATATTCCCCAAAAACCCGAATATCTGCATCCACGAACAAGCGCGACAGCCACGCTTGCCAAGTGAGCCATTGGTCGTCGGTGACGACGGCGATTTTGTTGAAGTCGTGACTGTGTAGGCGGCTGAAGAATTTGATTTCTTCCCATGCGACATCGGGGGTGTAGGACAACATGCCGCGCAGGTCGAATATCAGGTTAGTGGTGTTGCCGCCTTGGAGTTTGTGGACGGCCTGCTCTTCAAATTGTTTGAAATCGGCGAGGGTGAATTCGCCCATGACAGCGATGTTGACGAGGTTCTTTTTTTCTTCGATGGTAATCATTTTTTTGCCTCTGTATTGGTTGGTGGGGCTAGGTGCAAGCTTAACATGCCGCTTGCGATGATGAGGGCGATACCCAGCCACGCGCTGATGCTCAAAGACTCGTTCCAGAATATCAATCCGAACAGGGCAGAGAACACCACGGTGCTGTAGGCCAAACTGCCGACGACCAAGGTCTGTCCAGTGCGGTAGGCGCGCGTCATGAAGAGTTGCGCGAAGGTGGCGGATGCGCCGATGGCGATGAGCAAGGGCAGGTCTCTGAAGGCGAGTGCGTGGAGGGTGTCAGTGAACATCCATGCGCCGCTGATGAGGGTGGCGATGAGGTTGAAATAGAACACCACGCGTATGCCCGATTCTCCCGCCATCCCCAGTTGCCGCACGTTGAGCAGCGCCACCCCCGCCAGCACACCGGAAACGAGCCCGAGCAAACCGGGGAAGAGTTGGTCTTGTTCTAGTGTGGGATGCAGCAATAGGATGATGCCTGCGAAACCTACTACTAAAGCGCTGGTTAATGGTGCGTGGAATTTATCTTTCAGTACCAGCACGGTGAAGACGGATAGGAACAAGGATGAGGTGTAGTTCAGGGTGATGGCGGTCGCCAGTGGCAACACGCTGATGCAATAGAAGAACAGCAACATGGCAATGGTGCCGGACAAGCCGCGCCAGATATGGCCGCGCCAATGTGGGGTGGCGAACGAGAGTTTGGCGCGATGCAACATTGCATACACGATGGCGAGGCCGAACAGCGAACGGTAGAAAACCAACTCACCGCTGGTGAAGTCTGCCCCACCGAGTTTGACCAGCGAGCCCATGCACGCGAAGAGCAGACCTGCGACGAGCATCCAGAGTGAACCCATACTAGTTCGTCATTCCCGCGCAGGCGGGAATCCAGTTGTTTAGATGATTCATCGCGGCGCGATGGCAAAACCTTAAAGGCATTTTGAATAAAACCACTGGATGGCCGTTCCTCGAAACTCGACGCACGCGTCTCGTTTTCCCGCCTGCGCGGGAATGACGGTTAGAGATGCGGTGCGAGGTTACGTTTCAGATATTCGTGGAAGTGCAACATGCCGTCTTCGGTGGGGGATTGATACGGCCCCGCCTCTTCGATGCCGCGCTGGTAAAGTGATTTGCGCCCTTGGTGCATCTTCAAACAGATGATGTCGTCTTCCACGGCGGTCTCGTGATACGCCTTTTGCTCGGCTTCCACGTAGTCACGCTCAAATAGGGCAATTTCTTCGGGGTAGTAAAACTCCACGATGTTGGTGCACGATTCGGGGCCGCGCGGAATGATGGTGCTGATGACGAGTGTGTGCGGATACCACTCAACCATAATGTTGGGATAGTAAGTGAGCCAAATTGCGCCGTACTTGGGCAACTTGCCGCCGTGCAAGCGCAACACTTGCTCTTGCCATTTGCCATACACCGCACTGCCTACTTTACGCAGGGCATTGTTGATGCCTACCGTTTGCACGCTGTACTGCTCGCCGAATTCCCATTTAAGGTCGTCGCAATTCACGAAGTTACCTAGACCAGGGTGAAACGGTACGACGTGGTAGTCCTCCAAATAGACCTCGATGAAGGTCTTCCAGTTGAAGGCGTATTCATCCACTTCGACGCGATCCAACATGTAGCCAGAAAAATCCAAATCTTTCATCACGCCGACTTTCGCTAAATCTTTAGCGATGTCGTGCTGACCAGAGAACAACAAGCCATTCCAATTTTGCAACGGTGATTTATTTAGATGCAGGCAAGGATTTTGCGGGAAGTGCGGCGCCCCCATTAGTTCGCCATCGTTCTTATATGTCCAGCGATGGAGTGGGCATACGATGTGTTGTGCATTGCCACGGCCTTCCAGCATGGTGGCTTGGCGATGACGACAGATGTTCGACAGCAACTCAACGCCATTTGGATTACGCACCAACATTTGTGCATTGCCATCCAGCACGTGATAGTCGCCCAAATTTGGCACCATCAATTCGTGCCCAACGTAATTAGGGCCTGTGGCAAACAGTGCGCGGCGTTCCGCCTCCAAGACGTTAGGGTCGAAGTACCAGCTCATCGGCGGCTGTGCGATGACTGGGTTGAATTGTTGCGTTTTGGCTATTTCGGACATACCCACGATTCCTCTGTGAATACGGTTTTAAGGGGCAGGGATTGTCCCCGAATTCAGAAGGTGGGGCAACAATAATTGGCTCAAGCATTAGGGGTTGGGTAAAATGGCGGCCTTTCGCAAGCAGGGCATCTTTCATGGCCGGTAAAGCAGCAAAAACAGTGAGTTTTGAATCCGCGATGGCCGAGTTGGATCAACTCGTCGCCGATATGGAAGCGGGCAAGTTATCGTTAGAAGATTCGCTCACCGCTTACAAACGTGGCGCGGAATTGATGTCTTTCTGCCGAGGCAAGCTCGACGATGCGCAGCAGCAGGTGCGTGTGCTGGAAGACGGTGCCCTTAAAGATTTCTCGGCAGGTGGCGATGCCTAATCATTTCTCTAGCTGGGTTGCTCACCAGCAAACTCAATTTGAAGCAGTATTGCGCAACTTGTTGCCCTCGGCAGAGCTGTCGCCGCAGCGGTTGCACGCCGCCATGCGCTACAGCGTGTTGGATGGCGGCAAACGAGTGCGTCCTTTATTGGCATTTGCGGCCGGCGAGTTAGCTGGCGCAGATATTTCTCGTGTGAACTATGCTGCCGCTGCTGTTGAATTGATCCATGCTTATTCCCTTGTTCATGACGATATGCCTTGCATGGATGATGATGTACTGCGTCGCGGCAAGCCGACTTGTCATGTGGAGTACGACGAGGCTACAGCTTTGTTAGTGGGTGATGCGCTACAAAGTCTGGCCTTCCAATTTTTATCTGAGCAACAGTTGAGCGACTCCCCTGCCAAGCAATTGAAAATGGTGAAGTTGCTGGCGATTGCTTCTGGTTCGCGCGGCATGGCGGGCGGTCAGGCCATCGACCTCGCTAGCGTAGGTAAGCAGCTGACGTTGCCCGAGTTGGAAAACATGCACATCCACAAAACAGGTGCGCTGATTCGTGTGGCGATTTTACTGGGTGCGCATTGCGGTAATGGATTGAATGATGCGCAACTGGATAAGTTGGATCGCTTTGGCAAGTTGATTGGGTTGGCATTCCAAGTGGTAGACGACGTGCTCGATTGCGAAGCCGATACCGCCACTTTGGGTAAGACCGCAGGTAAAGATGCGGACAACGACAAGCCCACATACGTGAGTTTATTGGGGCTAGCGGCGGCGAAAGAAATGGCGCAACGCCTTCACAGTGAGGCTTTGGAATCTTTGAATGAATTTGGAGACAAGGCACTGCGTTTGCGCCAGCTGGCCGACTTCATCGTGTTAAGAAAGTTCTGATGTACACCCTACTTGATACTGTTCAATCTCCTGAAGATTTACGTAAATTAGACCGAGCGCAGCTGCCGCAACTTGCGGATGAGTTACGTGAATTTCTAGTCGAGTCGGTAAGTAAAACAGGCGGCCATCTTTCGTCGAATCTAGGCACGGTCGAACTAACTATCGCTTTGCACACCGTATTCAACACGCCGCAAGACAAATTGGTGTGGGATGTGGGGCATCAGACATACGTACATAAAATTTTGACGGGACGCCGTGCGGCGATGAGCTCATTACGTATGCAAGGCGGCATCGCAGGTTTTCCCAAGCGTGAAGAAAGTCCTTACGACACTTTTGGTACAGGTCACTCCAGCACCTCTATCTCGGCGGCGCTCGGTATGGCAGCGGCGGCAAAGTTACGCGGTTCCGAAGAGCGTGCCGTTGCTATCATCGGCGATGGTGCGATGACGGGTGGCATGGCGTTCGAAGCGTTGAACAATGCAGGTGCGATGGATGCAAATCTGCTGGTGATTTTGAACGACAACGACATGTCCATCTCGCGACCAGTCGGTGCGCTGAACAACTATCTGGCCAAACTGATGTCGGGCCGCTTCTATACTGCGGTGCGTAAGGGCAGTGAAAGTGTATTAAAGGGTATGCCGCCGATGTTGGAGTTTGCGAAGCGTACCGAAGAACATCTCAAAGGGATGGTCATTCCCGGCACGATGTTCGAAGAGTTTGGATTCAACTACATCGGCCCGATTGATGGGCACGACATCAATGTGTTGCTCGATACCTTGAGCAACATACGCAAACTTGAAGGTCCGCAATTCCTGCACATCGTTACGCAAAAAGGTAAGGGTTACGATAAAGCTGAAGAGGATTGCTTGCTTTATCACGGCGTACCCAAATTTGATCGCAACAGTGGCATCGTGGCTAAACCATCTCAGCAGCCCACTTATACGCAGATATTTGGTGATTGGTTATGCGATATGGCGGCGGCTGATGAGAAGTTGGTGGGCATTACGCCCGCCATGTGCGAAGGTTCGGGCATGCCAGAGTTCGCCGAGAAATTTCCGCTGCGTTATTTTGATGTGGGGATTGCCGAACAGCACGCACTGACCTTCGCGGCGGGTATGGCATGCGAAGGCTACAAGCCCGTGGTGGCGATTTATTCCACCTTCTTGCAACGTGCGTATGACCAACTCATTCACGATATTGCGATTCAAAATCTACCGGTTATGTTTGCGATTGATCGAGGCGGTTTGGTGGGGGCGGATGGTGCGACCCATGCAGGCAGCTTTGATTTATCTTTCTTGCGTTGCATTCCCAATATGACGGTGATGGCCCCTGCTGACGAGAACGAATGTCGTCAGATGTTGAGTACCGCATACCAAATGAATTCTCCTACGGCAGTCCGCTACCCGCGTGGTACGGGGCCAGGCGTGACGGTGCAACTAGGGTTGGCAACGATTGAAGTGGGTAAAGCCGAAGTACGCAGGGCGGGTAAGAAGATTGCCATCCTCGCGTTCGGTTCGATGTTAGCCCCAGCTTTGCAGGCCGCTGAACAGTTAGATGCGACGGTCGTTAATATGCGCTTCGTCAAACCTTTGGATGAAGCACTGGTGTTACGCATGGCAAGTGAACATGAGCTAGTCGTGACCATAGAAGAAAATACCATTCAGGGCGGAGCGGGCAGTGCCATTGCCGAGTGTTTGGCACAACACGGCATTCGCATTTCTTTGTTGCATTTGGGCTTGCCTGATCAATTTATTGAGCAAGGTGAGCACAAGAAAATGCTGGCAGATTGCGCATTGGATGCGGCAGGAATACAGCGTTCCATACAGGCCGCCACCCTGCGAAATTAGTCCGAGTGTTTTAGTGGGAGAATGGCTATAATTCACCCCATATCTCCTTTCAGAAAGTCATCAATGAACGCGATCCAAACCATTCCCGACGTACAGAGCAGCGCCGACACGCGCCACTTGGCGATTAACAAAGTCGGTATCAAAAGCATCCGTCACCCAGTTGTTGTGAAAGACAAGAGCGTCGGTGTGCAGCACACCATCGCCACCTTCAACATGTACGTGCATCTGCCTCATAACTTCAAAGGCACGCACATGTCGCGCTTCGTGCAGATATTGAATCAGCATGGTCGCGAGATTTCAGTCGAATCGTTCGAGAGCATCTTGCGTGAGATGACCGAAAAATTGGAGGCGCAATCGGGTTACATCGAGATGTCATTCCCGTATTTCGTGAACAAGACCGCGCCAGTGTCTGGCGTGCAAAGCTTGCTCGATTACGACGTCACCTTCATCGGTGAGATCGTCGAAGGCGAATATCGCTTCACCATGAAAGTGTTGATCCCTGTGACCAGTTTGTGCCCTTGCTCCAAAGAGATCTCCGAGCGTGGTGCACACAACCAACGTTCACACGTCACTTTGTCCGTGCGCACCAAGCGTGTGGTGTGGATTGAGGAATTGGTGCGTTATGCTGAAGAGCATGCATCGAGCGAGTTGTATGGTCTGCTGAAACGTCCTGATGAGAAGTTCGTCACCGAGCGTGCTTATGACAATCCAAAATTCGTCGAAGACATGGTGCGTGATGTGGCAGCAGCATTGAACGCAGATGACCGTATCGAAGCCTATGTGGTGGAATCAGAGAACTTTGAATCGATCCACAATCATTCGGCGTATGCACTGATCGAGCGCGACAAGAGCAAAGATTGAGTTAAAGGGGGTGAATAGCCCCCTTGAAATCCCGCCCGACCGTCCCAATCTCCTGCGCACCTTGTAACAACCATGCAACAGGAGATGAAAGATGACCGCTAGCAACGCGAGCCGCGAAACCCTAGGTTTCCAGACCGAAGTCAAACAGCTACTGCAACTGATGATCCACTCGCTGTATTCCAACCGCGAGATATTCCTAAGAGAACTGATTTCCAACGCATCCGACGCCTGCGACAAGCTGCGCTTCGAAGCGCTGCATAACGATGCGCTGTACGAGAACCAATCCGACCTCGACATCCGCGTCAGTTTCGACAAAGCGGCGCGCACGCTGACCATTAGCGACAGCGGGATCGGCATGAGTCGCGACGAAGTGATCGCCAACTTGGGCACCATCGCTAAATCCGGCACGCGCGACTTCTTCAGCAAACTTTCAGGCGACCAACAAAAAGATGCACACCTCATCGGCCAGTTCGGTGTGGGTTTCTATTCCGCTTTTATCGTGGCTGACAAGGTTTCCGTATTGACCCGTCGTGCGGGTGAGAAGTCCGACCAAGGTGTGCGTTGGGAATCTGACGGCGGCGGCGAGTTCTCTATCGAGATGGTAGAGAAAGCGACACGCGGCACCGAGATCACCCTGCACCTGCGTGCCGACCAAGATGACTTGTTAGCTGGATACAAACTGCGCGAGATCATCCGCAAATACTCCAACCACATCGTGCAACCAATCCTCATGAACAAAGAGGAATGGAAGGACGGAAAATACGAGACGCTGGCTGAGGACGAGACCGTCAACCAAGCCTCTGCATTGTGGACTCGCAGCAAGAACGAAATTACCGACGAGCAGTACCAAGAATTCTACAAACACGTCGGCCATGATTTCGAAGACCCGCTGGCATGGACACACGCGCGCGTCGAGGGCCGCCAGGAATATACGCAACTACTCTATGTGCCAAGTCGTGCGCCGTTCGATATGTATGACCGTCAAGCGCGTCACGGTATCAAGTTGTACGTACGTCGCGTATTCATCATGGATGATGCCGAGCAACTGATGCCAAGCTATCTGCGCTTCGTGCGCGGTATCGTGGATTCTGCCGATCTGCCACTCAATGTGTCGCGCGAGATATTGCAAGAATCAAAAGACATCGAAACCATCCGCAAAGGCTGCACTGGCAAAGTGCTGGGCATGTTGTCTGACATGGCCGAGAACGACAAAGAGAAATACGCCACGTTCTGGGGCCAGTTCGGCCAAGTGCTAAAAGAAGGTATCGGTGAAGATGCTGCCAACAAGGACAAGATCGCCGCACTGGCTCGTTTCGCTTCTACGCATGCGGACAATGCAGAGGAGACCGTCTCGCTACGCGACTACATCGCACGCATGAAGGACGGCCAAGAGAAGATCTATTACGTCACAGCGGATAGTTTCAACGCCGCCAAGAACAGCCCGCACCTCGAAGTGTTCCGCAAGAAGGGCATCGAAGTATTGCTGCTGTCTAACCGCGTAGATGAATGGATGGTGAGCAATCTATTCGAATTCGAAGGCAAATCGTTGACCTCTGTCGCCAAGGGAGGCCTCGATCTGGGCGCATTGGAAGACGCAGCCGAGAAACAAGCGCAAGAGCAACAGGCCGGCGAATTCAAACCACTCACCGAAAAGATCAAAGCGAGCCTAGGCGATAAAGTGAAGGAAGTGCGCATCACACATCGCCTCACTGATTCACCAGCCTGCTTGGTAGCGGATGAGCACGATATGAGCGGCAACCTTGCGCGCCTGCTGAAAGCGGCCGGGCAAAAAGCACCGAACTCACAACCCATCCTTGAGATCAATCCGAGCCATCCTGTGGTGACGCGCCTGCAAGCGGAGAGCGCTCACTTCGATGATTGGACCGCAGTGTTGTTCGATCAAGCCATGTTGGCAGAAGGCGGGCAGTTGGATGACCCAGCGGGCTTCGTCAAACGTATCAATCAATTGATGCTGGAAATGGGCAAGTAAGCGGCAGATCGAGATGCAACAAACAAAAACGGGCTTCTTTGAACTGCACCCCAGAAGTTGGACAAGAGTCCAATTACTGGGGTGTATTTCTTTATGGCCAAGCATTCAACGGAGTTCAAGTTAGAAGTTGTTAAGTACCGCATTGATGGCAAACATGGGGTTGTTG
>JABFSI010000128.1 GCA_013140695.1 Sideroxydans sp.
TCATTACCCTCATTCCCTTGCAAATAATCGTTCCCCGCCAACCCCTCAATCACGTTATCACCCGCGTTCCCGATGATCGTGTTATCCAGCGCATTGCCCGTTCCATCCAATGCATCCATCCCCGTCAAGATCAGGTTTTCTAGGTTAGTGCCTAGCGTCCACGTCACCGAGGAATACACGTTTTCGATATTGGTGGCGTAGTTATTAACGGTGCGCTCATACCACGGACCGTAGCCCCAAGACCAGCCATACCAATCCTGAGTCCAATAGGTATTGGTATAAATCTGCCCCACCACATCATCGATAATCTGATCAGCTACGTTGTCCACGTAATAAGTGTCGTTACCTGCACCACCGATCAACAGATCGGCCCCCAACCCGCCATCCAACACATCCGCGCCCTCATTGCCTGTCAGCATGTTGTTGCCGTCGTTGCCCATGAGCACGTTGTCGAGTGAGTTACCCGTACCGTCGATATTGTCTGAACCCGTTAGATTGAGGTTCTCAAGATTGTTGCCCAGCATATAACTGATCGAGGCATTGACGGTTTCAGTGTCCGCATAGACACCGTGCGAGGTGTACATGAATTGACCACGCCAATCGTAGTTGTCGTTGCTCCAAGCCTGCCCCGCTAAACTTTCGATCACTTGGTCGCCAACGTTATCTACAAAATAAGTATCGTTGCCCAAACCGCCAGTCATCACATCCGCACCCGCCCCACCCTCCAGCACATTGCTATTCGCATTGCCGATGAGGACGTTATCCAGCGCATTGCCCGTTGCATCCAATGCGTCAGAACCCATCACAAGGGTGATGTTCTCGACGTTGTCACTCAAGGTATAGCTGCTGGTCGAACTCAGCACTTGATCCGTCCCTGCGTTGACCTCTTCCGTGATCAGATCATTGGCGTTATCCACGATATACGTATCGTCACCGGCCCCGCCCACCATCACGTCAGCCCCCGCCTGACCATCTAGCGTGTTGTTGCCGTCATTGCCACGGATGACGTTATCCAACTCGTTGCCTGTTCCATCGATGTTGGTCACACCGGTCAGCGTGAGATGCTCAACCTCACTTCCCAATGTGTAGCCAATGCTGCTAATCACCGTATCGATACCTTCATTCAAATTCTCAACCGCGATGTCGCCCAGCGACTGTGCTGTCGAAGGACTATCCACCACATATGTATCGTCACCCGCCCCGCCCATCATCGTGTCTGCGCCACTGCCGCCATCGATGTAGTCGTTGCCTGCCCCTGCGTCTATCGTGTCGTTGCCTGCACTGGCTGCGATGATGTCGTTGCCGTCCAGTGCGTAGATGTGTTCACTCAAGCCTGTGCCTTGGATCACGTCATCGTTCGGTGTGGCGGTGATGTCCGGCCCGCCTAGGGCTAACAGTTCGGGCAGGCTCAAGACACGGTCGTTGAATTGGAATGTATCGATGGAGCAGGTGTTGATCGGGTCTTCCGGATCGAAGCCGTCGATGTGCAATACGTCGCCATTCGCAAAGCTGAGTTTGAGTGAGCCGATGCCCAGCACCATCTGCGAATTCGTAAAGTTGAAGTTGAAGCGAACCGAGTTGCCCTGTGTGCCACTGTCTGCAATGTGGGTTGTGCCAACGCCTGCATTAATAATGTAGCGGTCGTATCCGTCTCCTCCATTGAGGGTGTTGCCGCCGCCTACGCCGTTCACTTGCAGGGTGTCGTCGCCTGCGCCGCCATGCAGGGTGTTGCCTGCGCCTTCTAGGATGAGGAGGGTGTCGTTGCCGTCGCCTGCATTGAGGGTGTTGTTGTTGCCGCTGGCTTGCAGTGCATCGGCACCCGCGCCGGCCATCAGGGTGTTGCCGTCGCCTGTCGACATCACGAGGTTGTTGCCGTCTCCGCCGTCTAGGGTGTTGTTGCCGTCTTTGCCAGAGAGGGTGTCGTTACCCGCGCCACCTAATAATTGGTTGCCGCCCCCGCTCGCAATCAGTTGGTCAGTACCGTCTCCCCCGTCCAGATAGTTGCTGCCATTGCTGGCCGATAGGGTGTCATCGCCTGCGCCACCCAACAGGGTGTTCGAGCCGCCTTGGTCGCCAATTAAGAGGTCTGCGCCGTCGCCGCCATCCAGATAGTTGTTACCGCCTGCGGAGGACAGTATGTCGTCGCCAGTGCCACCGATCAGGGTGTTGTTGCCGCCTGTGACGATGAGTTCGTTGGTGCCATCCCCACCATCTAAATAATTATTGCCGCCCGAGGCGGAGAGCGTGTCATTCCCCGCTCCCGAAAACAGGGTATTGCCACCACCTACGGCAATTACCAGGTTGGTTCCGTCTCCGCCATCTAGGTAGTTGTTATCGCCTGTGGCGGAGAGTGTGTCGTCGCCTGCCCCACCAAAGAGATTGTTGTTACCGCCGTCAGCGATGAGGGTGTTGTTGCCGTCTTCACCATCCAAATAGTTATTGACACCTTGAGCCTTGAGCTTGTCATCTCCTGCACCACCGAAGAGTTCGTTGTTGCTATCTATCGCGGTTAAGCTGTCGTTGCCGTCTTCTCCATCCAGATAGTTGCCGCCGCCTATGCCTTCCAGGGTGTCGTTGCCCACGCCACCAAACAAGCTGCTGCCTGGACCACCGCTGTTAAGTAGGTCTGCGCCGTCGCCGCCATCCAAATAGTTCGCCCCTGTGCCACCAAAGAGTTTGTCATCTCCCGCACCACCCAATAGCGTGTCGTCGCCGTTGTTTCCGTTCAAGGTGTCGTTGCCGCTACCACCGTCTAGGTAGTCATCGCCGTCGCCACCGAAGAGGGAATCGTCACCCGCCCCGCCGATTAGGGTGTCGCGTCCACCTTGCCCACTAATATAGTCATTACCTTCTCCACCATTGAGGTAGTCATCGCCTTCCCAAGCTGAAGTGACCCGGCTGCCATCGCCCCACATCGTGTCGTCGCCTGCCTCGCCATATACAACGTCGTTACCGCCTGCGCCTTCTATGCTGTCATTGCCATTGCCTGCATAGATGATGTCGTTGCCGCTATTGAGCGGATCATCCACGATGGGGATGGGATAAATGTTACGGGCTGAATCAATCCACTGCCCTAGGACGACTACGCCATTGTTATTGGTCATCCACGCCACGGTTGAAGCCACGTTTTGTGATGGGCTGGGTGTGGCATCTATTTCGCGGTCTCCTGAAATAATGTCGTCGCCCGCGCCTGCGATGATCAGGTCGTTGCCTGCGCCACCCGTCAGCCAGTCATCGTTGTTACCCGCAATCAGTTGATCGTTGCCTACATTGCCAAACAAAAAGTCTCCCAAGAAGCCGCTTCCTAAGTCGCTGTTGCCTTGGTCAATGGCCATTTGTGGAGTGATTTGCAGATAGTCTGTACTGTGTTCGCTATAGATTCGGTCGTCACCCGCGTCTCCCTGTAGGGTTTCACCCCCGCCTCCAATATCGTCATGGCCGGTCACTACGTCGTTGCCACCTAGGCCAAACACGGCCCAATAAGTACCGGGGCCGAGATATTCGGCAGCATTAGTGGGGGAAGTGGCTTCTGGGGGGGCTCCTGTTAGGGCATCTTGGAAGGTGATGCCGAAGTCGCCTTCTTGGAAGTCTTTATTAAGGGTGAGTTGTCCGCCATTCGCAGTGTCGGTGAGGATGAGGTCGGTGCCCACCATTTCGCCTTTGATGCTGCCTTCGGCGGTTTTGAATGTGCCGTCGCTTTGGCGTAACAGCACGTTGACTGATTTGCCGTTGAAGACAACGGTGTTGTTGCCTTGCTTATCTTCGAGCGTGTCGTTGCCGTCACCCGTGTTGATGATGTAGGTGTCGTCACCCGCGCCGCCCATCATCAAGTCATCACCCTTGCCGCCGGTCAGGGTGTCGTTGCCATCCATGCCATATAGTCGGTCGTTGTTGTCTCCGCCGGTGACGGCGTTGTCCCCCGCCCCGCCGAACACAATTTGTTTATACGTTTTGTCCAATACCTTGCCCGCTGTACGGAGCGTGATGTTTTGTTCTACGTCGCGGTACAGGGTGTCTCCGCTGATGGTGGTGCTGTCTGCGGTGTTGCGCTGGATCATGAGGCTGAGCATGGCGCTGCGATCGGTGAGGTAGTCAGGGGTGAGTTGGCCTTGTTGGGTGGCGGGGTCGTACAGGTCGAGTTCGCCGTGTTGGTTAAAGCTGCTGTAGTCCACGCCGATGACGGCGAATGGGTTAAGCGCTGCAAGGGCGTAGCGGTAGGCGATGCCATCGGGGTTGGTGGCGTTGGCTTGTAATGAGGCATCGAGTGGGACGATGTTGACACTGCTGTAGCAGCTTTCAAATGCAGCTTTGATGTCTTTAACGGCAGTGTAAAGTTTGTCGCGCCCGTTGCCTGCAAAGGCGTTGCCAGTCACATTGGCACTGGGGACGTTGAATAGCTTGCCGAGTGAACTGATGGTGCGCTCTAGTGTGTCAGCGGCAATGTTGGTTTCGGCTTTGAGGAGGGCGCTGATTTTAGTGAGGTTGCTGGGGCTGGCTTCGGCAAGGCTGGGGTCTAGCGTGGCGAGGAGGTTGTAGAGGGCTAGGGAGTCGGTCATTTGGCTTTTGCCATGACCAAACAAGTTGGCTGCATCTACGCTTTCAATATAAATTTCTTGATGGTCGCCCTGCTGTACTAGTCCGAATATGCTGTTCATGCTGACCATATTCCAGCCGTCACCGTGGATGTTTTGAATGCTGCCAAAACTGAATCCGCTGGCGCCACCCAAAGTGGCAAAAAGGTGGGCGATGTTCGTTTCAGCATTCAGCCCAATCCCAGGCAGCAATCCAGTCGGAAAACCTGCGCCGTTGATGGTGGTTGCGTTTGCACCTGTGCTAGGAAAAAGCCGTGTGAAGGCGGCAGCTAGGTGACCACCTAGGCTGTGTCCAGCGACATTCAAATTACCGCCTAGCGTCACACCTTGTCCAAATTGCCGACTGTCTGTAAAAGCCTCTGTGGACGGTTTGAAACTTAATTTGCGAATTTGCCCACCATCAATAAGTAGGTCTGTGCGGTTATGGATTGTTTGCAAATAATCCGACGCTGACATGTTGTATGCGCCAACAAATTTGCCAGCTAAGGCAAGCGTGTAAGCGGCTGTCTCCGCCCATTGAGTTTCCAATACGACGGCTTGATACACACCCAGATGCGTTACGCGTTGCCAGTCGTTATACATATCAACGATTTGATCCATCGCCAAACCGCTAACCGTAATGCCTGCATCTGCCACCCACAAATCAAATGACAGCGCACCCTCTGTGCCGCGCAGTGCATAGGTGTATTGATTGGTTGTGGTATCCAAAAACAGAGTGGCAGAAAATCCATTGCTGGTGTTGGGGGTGTGGCTGATAACTTGATAGCGGGCAGCAAAATCGGCAGCTTGCGTGGCGGAGAAGCTGCTGGCTTCGAGCGCGCCCTGAATTTTCGTGGTATCTACGTATGGCAAGTTTGTTTGAGGGTCAATAAAATTGGCGTAAGCAGCTTCAGCCAGTTGAGCTTGTTGGAACAGATTTTGAATGGTGTTCATTTAATCACTCCCTTGTCATTTAGATTTTTTGCTGCAATAAAAAAATGCGCAATCTGGCTATCGTTCATCTCGCCGCCGCTGCAATGTTCCCCATGAAGCCAGAAACGCAACTCTGGTTCACCACCGATAAATCCATTACCTGTTGAGAAATCTACATATCGCGCCAACACCTCTTTTGTTTTGCTGTCTTCCACCACTTGCTCCCAGCGCCAGCGGTTGAATGGCAATAATCCAGTTTTCTTCACGACCCAATTGAAACGCTGGTTCAATAAATACGTTGTGGTGTGATCCATGCCATTATCTTGATGTGTAGTAGGAGATACCCTTGTAGAAGTTAGCCCCTCCATCACTCCCGGATTCTCAGCCTTCCATTGATCCAGTGTCTTATAGACCCAGAACCCCGATTCCTTTGCGCAGTAGTATTGATGCACCGCCACCGTCGGTAGCCAATCCCAGCAGGGAATCATAAACATCGCTAGCGCAGCGCCAGCTCCCCAACGCATTCGGCTCTTGCCGTTTTTCTTCGCGTAACCAATTGCCCAACGCACCAACAAAAAAGAAATAAAAAGATAAGCCGACAACACCACAACGACCGCTAGTGCAAACATCACGCCACCCGCCTTTCCACTTCATACCGCGCATCGTTCACCGCAATGAGCATGAACTGCCAAAGGCGGACACCTGCACCACCAAACAGTGAGTTATTCGCACCTTCGCTCACTACCGTGTCGTTGCCCTCACCGCCATCTAAATAGTTGCCACTGCCTGCGTTGGCAAACAGTCTGTCGTCGCCTACTCCACCCAGCAGGGTGCCCCGTCCGCGTGTCCGCTGTACTAATTCTTGTCTTGAGTTCTTCATTTTTTTCGCATCTCCTGTCAGTTTTTTCTACTGCCGTTCGCTTGCTTCATCCTATTCGCATTCGTTTTTCCTGTTACGCAGTCGCTGTCTAAGGTATTTCTTGATTTTTGCGCATCACTTCGCGGACAGTGTTGTTGCTGTCTCGGTCATGTTGATCTGTTTCTCTTTGGTCCAGTCCATCTCCATTAGTACCTCAGTTGGTATCCAGTCAGTAGCCCATCCCATGCTTCGAACCATTGTTCTTGTTTCGGTGGTTTGAGGTATGGGTTTATTCCACACCACGCTTCGGCTGGTGTTCTTCCATCAAGGTTTTGATGTGGTCGAACTTGGTTGTACCAATGCCGGAATGTATCCAGGTCGCGGTTGAGTTGTTCCCTCACCCCCTGCCCCTCTCCAGCTGGGAGAGGGGAGTAAATGCGTTGATCTAGCTTTTCTTTTAGCGTGCCGAATAGGCGTTCGATTCTGCCGTTTTGCCAAGGGCACCCTGGGTCGGTGCGTTGATGGCGGATGCCGAGTTGTTTGAGTGCGTTGGCAAAGGCGGGTGAGCGAAACATGCCTTCGTTGCACCCGCAAGGGGTACGCCGGTGGGTACCCCGCTGCTGCGCAGCGACCCTTCCGCAGTCTGTTCGAATTACTTTAGGTTTGCCGTGGAGACGAATAACTTCGCTGATGCTCGCAATTAGCGTGTGTGTTGTTTTGTCATGCAAGGCTTGCAGGTGCAGGAGTGATCTACTGCCGTGGTCGATGATGCCAAGCAGCGCATGTAGTTTACCGTGTGTGTCGGTCTTGCCGGTAAGGTCTAGTCCCCAGATGAGGTTCCTTGCAACGGGTTTGGGGGTGGCGTGTTTATGTTTTCGCCTCAATATCTGAATCTCATATTGGTGGCGCTGAATGATGCGATGCACGCAGGTTTTGCCGATGCTAATGCGATGACTGGCAGCATAGCGACGATTGATCATGTCGGAGAGGGTGCGGCATCCGGCTTGGGGCATCTGCGCTTTAAGGCGAATGATTTCGTGCTTGAGCCATTCTGGTTTGTGCTGTGAAAGGTGGTGCTTTCGATTTGCAATTGGACGGATAGCAATCTGACGATGGGGTATTGATGCACGCTTCTGCATCCAATGCTTCAAGGTGCATTGGATGCAGAAGCGTAGATGTTCGACAATAACCCAGAGCGTCAGCATGATGTCCCCTCGTTTATTTGCCGTTGGATTTTTCCAGTTCTGCAACCTTCTTTGCCAGCTTGGCAATCTGCGCTTGCTGTTTGGCATAGACGCTCACCAGTTGCTTGGCCGTATCTGCCAGTGACTTCACCGCGATGGTGAGTTCATCTTTTTTGGAATTGACTTGGTCGATGCGCATCATCACCAGTTGGGCAACCTCTTTGGGGTCGCTGATGACGCGTGGTGATTTGGCTTGTCCGTTGGTCTTGGATGGTTTCGTTGTGGTGCTTGTTGCGTCTACCATGTGGCTCTCCTTTTAGTTTTGCTGATAATTCAACACGTGTGCGCTGAATTTTTTGTATCCGAAAATTACAGCGTGCCTTTCTCACTGTATATAGACCGCTCGGTCTATATGTTTTTACTAATTAACCTTATTATTCAATTTATTGTGGTGTATTTTGAATTTTTCGGACGCCCCTGAAAATCACTGTCCTCAAGGCAAATAAGTCACCATCCTTTGCGCTGCCGTTCCACCTAATGCCTTGCCAGCCACGTCGGTGATGCCGACGCCCAACACAACGGTATTGGTGTTGACGCAAGTGATGGGTGCGGAAAAATCCAACACGACGGTGGTCGGTGTCGTCAGTTTTGCGGCACTGATATTCACGCCGGTGTAATTAGCTAGCGTTTCCGCAGCTGTAACCGCCAGTGCTTCGCTGAAGGTGAATTTCACTTGTCCGTTGGTGGTGGTCGTGACAGGAGAGGTGATGGTCATGCTGGTTCCGCCAGGGGCAACACAAACGCCTGCTGTGCCGACTACCGTGGGAGCGACAACATCGCTGATCAATAATTCATTGCTGGGTGCGGATTCAATCAAGTCGGAATTGATGGAGGTAACTCGATACGCATAGCTTTGGGCTGCATCCGCTGTGGGAAGTAAATTGAGCGTGGTATCTATGTAGCTTGAAGCTGCAATAGGCCCTGTGAATAATACAAAAGGTTGCGCTATGCCAGGTGCAAGGCTCGTTTTGATCGAACGGTAGATGTTGTAGCCCTTGGTCGCGCCAGTGGCGGGCAACCAATCCAGCGTCACACTGGTAGCGTTGCTGTCCAACCCCGCAGCGTTGGGGCTCAATATCACTGGGGCAATCGCAACAGCACCGCCGTTCGTGGTGAACGCCAATAGATTACCTGCGGTTAAGACGGGGCTGTTTTCCAATCCATTACCTGCGTTGTCTTTCAACTTGCCGAGTGCGGTCGCAGTCGGCGACAACAACGAAAGGTCTACGGTAAATTTAGAGGAGACTCCCGTCGAAGGCAGATTGATGGTAAGCACATCAAAGGTGGCATTCCACGACAGCGTATGTGCAAAGTTCCCCGCTGCCTTTTGTCCGCCGTAAGACACGTTGATGTCGTGGTAGATATTGTTCGGCACGGAGGCATTGGGGATGCTGTAGGCATCCTGCTTGATGGGTTCGTTGAAGGTCAGCACCACGTTGACTGCACCCGGTGCAATGTCGGCATTGTTATCAGGTGACACCAGAATAATCCTAGGCGAATAAGAATCTGCGCCGCTCAATAGCAAAGCGGCGGGTGCGCCTAGTGTTAAAGATAAGAGTTGATTGTCAGCCAATTTTCCCGTCGTGACATTACCCCGCTTGAGGCCATCGCTAGAACGTCCTACGAGTTTGTAATCCATCCCCGCTTCGACATTCACGAACGAGTAAGCGCCCGTTGAAGCGTTAGAGGTGCTTGTCCGAATCAGAGTGCCCACCATGCCTGGCGTATTGTCTTGCAACTCTATGCTGGCGCTTCCCACAGGAAGGAAGTTGCTGTCACCCACTACACCGCTAATCGTGGCAGATAGCTTGCCCACTTTGAAATCGTGATTGGCCGCTGCGGCCCCTGCGGCAGGTGTAATTGGCATGGCGAATTTGCGGTCTGGATAACGGGGCGAGGTGGCGGCATTCGTCATGTTGATTGGCGAGGTCACGCCCGTCAGCGTGAGGGTCGCTTGGTAATCGCGGCTTACCGTACTGCCGCTGTTGGCAGGGACGTTCGTTAGTTCGTAGTGGCCGTTGGCATCGGTGGTGGCACTGCGCACACCGATCTCGATCTTGGCGCCCGCGATGGGTTGTCCGCTTACCGCATCGGTGAGTTGCCCTTGCAGGGTCACGGTCGTGGTCGTAGCAGTGTTCGATGCGGGGGTGGGAATTGCACCGCCGCATCCTCCTAGCAGTCCAGCAAGCAATGTCACCGCAAGGCTGCCACGGAAAAACAGATTCAAATGGGATGTATTCATTTCAAAACTCCTTGTATCCATCGCCTCACGATTTCGAGGCGAATGTAATCAAATAAAATTGCCGCAACTAAAACTGATAACTTGCCCCCACGGACACCGCTTGTGATTCCCACTGCACTGGATTGAGCGTGTAGTAGCCCGTGCCGCCATAAGAGAAGTTCGTCTGGTCGTAGCCTGTGGCGGTACGCCATTGCTGCCTTTCCAGCAATACATGCAGACTCAGCGGCCTGCTGTATTGATAGGCAGCACCCAGTGATGCCGATAGTCCGTGTCCATTCGCTACATGTTTGAAACTGACTGGGTGAGAAAGGTCGTTACGCAGATTCCAATTCGCTTCTGCCCTGAAATTCACCCAGTGGTATTCCACGCTAGAGATCAGAGAGAGGTCTCCTCCAAAATCAAAGGCGGCATCCATACCGATCCACGGCCCCTGCCACACGGCATCGTAAGAATTGTTCAAGCCGATGAGCACGCCATGGGTAGGCATGACCTGGTTGCCGTCATACAGGGTTAGGCTTTGCTGGTGAATGGAAAGTCCTAGCAGGGGCGTGAGCTGCAATGTGCCACCTTGTTTGAAGTCGCCCAGCTTGATCTTGTGAGCCAACGCAAGGCTCAGGTCTCGCACTGCCCCGCCTGTCTTACTTTGTGAGCGTGCGTATTCTTGCGTTCGATCACGCGCGGCGTAATCCGAATCGCGGTTAGTGCCCGAGTTCACAGATCCCGTCGAGAACATTCCGCGCAATGCCCATGCATCAATGACATTCCACTCGCCGGCCAGTCGCAATTGCTGAAGGGTGGTTTTTGCAAAATCCACTTCAGAAGCGATATTGACGTTGCCATTCGCGATGTTCCAATTGAGATGGTCTCGACGCATGCCGACGCTGACCGAGTAGACGAAGGGCAAGTCAGCCGCATCTCGTTTGGCGAGACGTTGGGCTAATTGTGTGTCTGCCGCTTTAACCTCAAATCCGCGACCAACCGCATCGGTCGCGTTGGCATTGGTCATTGCCAGTGCAAGCAATGCCATCGCACTAACCGACGCGTACACCAGTCCTGCCCTCGCTTTAGCGATACTCAATTTAAGCCTATAGACCGCCGTTACAACACCGTTCATGCTTCGATACGCGCATGAAACCGCGCTACTCAGCACGAACGGGGAAGTCATCCATTGGGTGAATGGCCGTTCGCCCTGAGTAGCCTGCACAGCGGGCGTATCGAAGGGGGATTTTTGTTCAACTGTGATATTCAGTTGGTAATGTATTTTCTCAGTCACTCTGTCATCTATTGCATATCGTTCGTTATTTAAAGAGTGCATTCACACGCACGAGGTCGTCCACATTCAAAATGCCTGCGGCTGCTTTTAGTTTTAAGGCTTGCAACAATGTCTCGTAGCGCACTTTCAGCAGATCACGTTTGACGGTGTGATATTGCTGCTCGGCATTCAGCACATCGATATTGCTGTAAATGCCAGCTTTGTACCCCGCATGATTACCCTCCACGGCACTGCGGCTGGCTTCGACAGCAGCGATCAATGCAGTTATCTGTGACAGTCCATTCACCACGCCGGCAAAGGCTAACTTTGCTTCAGTGGCCGCTTGGCGCTGTGCCAATTCCAACTCGGCACCTGCTCGATATTTCACAGCGACGGCCTCGCCGACACGCGCATTGCTGCCACCACCTGCGAACAGGGGGATGTTGAATTGCAGACCAACTTGCTTGGATTGCCCCCTTGAGGCGAAATCGGACGGCATCGTGGTGCTACCCGATGAGTAGTTCTCGCCGTACGAGGCAACCAAGTCTAATGTCGGCGCATGTTCTGCCCGCGCCTTGCCAACGCTGGCTTCTGCCACAAGCAAACCAGAACGCGCCGCCTGGACCGCCGCATTGTGATCGCGTGCTTGGCTGACCCAAGCTTGCTGATCGTTCGGCTCTGGTGAAGGGAGAGCAACGGCTGCATCAAGCGCAGCCAAACGGGTTGGCACCTCGTCCACGATCTTGCCCAGTTCGGCCAGCTTGATGTCCAACTCATTTTGCGCCGCCACCCGATGTGATTTAGCCAAGGCCACTCGCGACTGCCCATCGCGCACCTCTATCATCGAGGCAACGCCTTTCTCGTATCCACGTTGCGCCAACATGAGTTGCTCTTCCATGGCCAACAGCTCTGACTCGGCGACCTTGATGCTTTCGCGACTGGCCAGCACGCCGAAGTAAGCCTCTGCTGTGCGCAAGATCATGTCTTGTTCTGCCAAGGTGAATTGCGCTTGCGCCTGTTCAACCGCAACACTGGATTCTTTATAGGCGTAAAGATTCTGCATGCGGATCAGCGGCTGGGTTAGTTGCAACGACCAGTTCCATGCATGCACGTAGCGATTAGTGGGTTGTGAAGTGCTGAACTGACTTTGTGCACGAGTCAGATTGTTCACTCCACTCGCACTCACTGTTGGCAACAAGGCTGCAAGCGATTGCGGCTGCTTTTCTTGGATCGCTTTCAACGAATAGCGAGCCACCTCGAACTTGGGGTCATTGCGCAAAGCAAGGTGATAGACATCAAGCAAGTCTTCGCCGTAGGCTGTGGTGCTTACGTAGGCGGTCAGCAGTGCGCAGATAATCAACCGCCCCTTGCTCAAGACATACTCCAACAACTCTGTGAATTTGAATAAAACTTTGTGATGGTATTTTTCAAAATATTCCCAAGAAATTACTGATTGAACCTAAAGCCGTCATTCCCGCCCTTCCATAAACTCAAGACAAGCTGCCCTGCTGGCAAGCGGAAATCCAGCGCCTTTTTTAACTGGGTTCACGCTTTGCGAGCATCCGCCGTGCGGACTGCCTGCTTACCCCACTCCGCGTCCCTGCATATCCATTAAAACTAGCGTCCCTAGTAGGAGACCGATTTATCGGGCGATATGTTTTTAGTGTCTATCGCCCGATAAATCGGTCTCCTACAAAATCAAGAGGCTGAAACTCCATTTTTTCTAATAGATCAGGATTAATAAAAGCTGAACAACTACAGCGTCACGCCCCCACCCTGTAACCCTTGCAACGGACGCAAGGACTGAACTCCCCCAAACTGCGGATCGTTCAATGCCGTCTGCGCAGAAGTGAGGTTCATCCCTGTAAGTGTCCCGACCGTTCCGTATTGATGCGCCAAATCTCCGCCCAAAGCAGTGGTGTCACTGCCATTCAGATGCGAGGCCAGCAGGCTGTTGGTCGCACTCCAATGCATGAAGGTAGCGCTACCTCCGTTGGCTTGGTCGAAGGCGTTGACGATGGCGGTGAAGTCGAAGTTCTGCACGGCTTGGTTGAGCAAGGGGTCGGCTGATGTCGCATCAAAAGTCGTCATCGCATCGGCCATCACTTGCAGGTCGATCACGCTCTTGTAATTGGCAGCGGTGTTGTACCAGTTGGTGAGGGTGATTTGCTCTCCCGCGCCGACTTCCAAGATCAAGCTGTTGTTGACCTTGGAAAGTGCGATGTCGGCGTAGTTGATGCCTTTACCCAAGCTGATGGTGTTGTCCGTTCCGATACCACCGTTGACGGTGTCCATGCCATCGCCGCGATTGAAGGCGATGATGTCGGCTCCGTTGCCGGTAGTGAGGGTGTCGATGCCCGTGCCGCCGATGAAGAGTTCGTTGCCAGTGCCACCCGTGAGCGTGTCAATGCCCGCGCCACCATCCAACACATTCCGACCCACTCCTCCATTCAAGATGTCGTCGCCATCGCCCCCTTCAAGAATATCGTTGCCATTTCCACTCGCAAGATAGTCATTCCCCGCACCCGCCAAGATATTCACTGCCGTGTTGCCGCTAAATGATAAAGAGTCACTTCCTGCACTCAAGGTAAGCGGATAACGCGCATAAAGATTGGCTGTGTTTAAGCTGACACCGTCACTGAATTTGTATTGGCTAATTTCGTAGGTCGCGCCGTAGAAGTGATTCTTTATGGTCAGGCTGTCGCTTGTGCCGTATTGCAGAACCAAGTCGCCCCCCACGCGGTTGAGTCCCGTCAATTCGGTAGAGGCAACATCATTAAATTGCACCACATTGAATTCACCCACACTGACGTATTCATTGATGATGTCTGCACCGTCGCCTTTGTTGAGTACATAAATGTCACTCCCCACACCGCCATTCAGTGTGTCGTTACCGACTCCACCATTGAGCGTGTCGTTGCCATACACGCCATTCAAGTTGTCATTTCCCAGCTCACCATTTAGCGTGTCGTTGCTTGAGCTTCCGCTCAAGTAGTCGTTCCCCTCACCCGCCAAGATATTCACCGCTGTGTTGCCGCTGAATGACACACTGTCATTTAACGCAGTTAAGGTAAGCGGATAACGCGCATAAAGATTAGCTGTGTTTAAGCTGACGCCGTCGCTGAATTTGTATTGACTGATTTCGTAGGTCGCGCCGTAGAAGTGATTCTTTATGGTCAGGCTGTCGCTCGTGCCGTAATTCAACACAAGGTCGTAGCCAACGCGCTGCACGCTTGTTAATTCGGTCGAAGCAACATCATTAAATTGCACGACGTTAATTTCACCCGCACTGACGTATTCATTGATGATGTCTGCACCGTCGCCTTTGTTGAGTACATAAATGTCACTCCCCACACCGCCATTCAGTGTGTCGTTACCGACTCCACCATTGAGCGTGTCGTTGCCATACACGCCATTCAAGTTGTCATTTCCCAGCTCACCATTTAGCGTGTCGTTGCTTGAGCTTCCGCTCAAGTAGTCGTTCCCCTCACCCGCCAAGATATTCACCGCTGTGTTGCCGCTGAATGACACACTGTCATTTAACGCAGTTAAGGTAAGCGGATAACGCGCAAATAATTCCGCCGTATTTAACGCCACACCGTCACTGAATTTGTATTGGCTTATTTCGTAGGTTGCACCGTAGAAGTGATTTTTTATGGTCAGGCTGTCGCTTGTGCCGTATTGCAGAACCAAGTCGCCCCCCACGCGGTTGAGTCCCGTCAATTCGGTAGAGGCAACATCATTAAATTGCACCACATTGAATTCACCCGCACTGACGTACTCATTGATGATGTCTGCACCGTCACCTTTGTTAAATACATAGGTGTCGTTGCCCGCCCCCCCATTCAGTGTGTCGTTGCCGATTCCACCTAACAAAGTGTCGTTGCCATACCAGCTATTCAACGTATCGTTGTCTACGCCGCCATCAAGAATATCATTGCCATATCCACTCACAATGTAATCATTACCCGCACCCGCCAAGATATTCACTGCCGTGTTACCACTGAATGACATGTTGTCATTTAACTCACTCAAGGCAATTGGATAACGCGCAAATAATTCCGCCGTATTTAACGCCACACCGTCACTGAATTTGTATTGGCTTATTTCGCAATACGCACCATAGAAGTGATTCTTTATGGTCAGGCTGTCGCTCGTGCCGTAATTCAACACAAGGTCGTAGCCAACGCGGCTTAACCCCGTCAATTCGGTAGAGGCAACATCTGCAAATTGCACAATGTTGATTTCACCCGCACTGACGTATTCATTGATGATGTCAGCACCATCGCCTTTACGGAACACATAGGTGTCGTTGCCTGCACCACCGTTTAGTGTGTCGTTACCCAATCCCCCCAAAATAGACATTGCCGCATTGCCACTAAATGACACATTGTCATCCCCTGCGGTCAGGGCAAGTGGATAGCGCGCATAGAAATCAGCTGTTTTTAAGCTGACACCATCACTGAATTTGAATTGGCTTATTTCGTAAGATGCACCATAAAAATGATTCTTTAAGGTCAGGCTGTCGCTCGTGCCGTAATGCAGAACCAGGTCGTAACCCACGCGGCTTAACCCCGTCAATTCGGTAGAGGCAACATCTGCAAATTGCACGATGTTGATTTCACCCATGCCGACGTATTCGCAGATGGTGTCCGCACCGTCGCCCTTGTTGAGCACATAAATGTCACTCCCTGCATCGCCATTCAGTATGTCGTTGCCACTTCCACCTAACAGGGTGTCGTTGCCATACGAGCCATTCAACGTGTCGCCGCCTGCCATGCCAAATAACACATCGTCACCGATTCTTCCATTGAGCACACCGCCCAATTCAGACCCTATTACAACGTTGCTCTCGGACGTCAATAAGTTGAATCCCTCAATCCGCGCGCTTTCGCTTAAGGCCAATAACAAAGCAGGGGAACGGTTATTCGTCAGTGCATCTTCCAACAGGTTCAAACCTTGCACAGCCCAGTCACTGTCCTTAAACATCGTACGGGTGACACGATTAAAGTCCGCCAAGTCAGTGATGCCCGCTATCGGGTCTTGGGCAATTTTGGCTTCCAATGCAAATTGCACCGCACTGAAATCCAGCTTGAATGCACCGTTCGCAATGCTTAACGAAAGGCTGTCCAAATAAGGTTTTAACCTTGTCTGCATCAACAACCCGTCATACACAGACGCTCGCAACGCCTCATAACTTTTGGTTAGTAAATTAACCTGCCCCTGTGATAGCAGAATATCAATGGTGTCATTGGCAACTGAGCCGCCACTGCCCCCGCCACCACTACCCGCCGCGCCCATTCCAACAGGTGCGCTAACAACAGGAGGTGCCGCCACCGTCATAAACCGCTGCCCCACAAACCTCTCCAGCACATTGATATAAAACGCGATGGTGGCATTGCTGCTTTGCGCTGCTGCTAAAGCCGCAGACGGGGTTGCAGAGAGCACAACGGCTGCGTTGATAACGCTGCTGCCCGCTGGGGTGATGTATCGAATTTTGGAATTGAAGCTGCTGAAACCCGACATGCTGCTGGTATCGGCCCATGCCTTAAGCAATGCATCCAGTTGTGCGTGTTGTTCCATGCTGCTGGCGTGGGAATAGGTGTCGAGTTGGGCGGCAAGGTTTGTGCCTTGCACGGTTTGCAGGCTGACGGCTTCTCGCAAATCTCTCACCATTCCACTGCCTTGCATGCCCGGTAAGGCTTGGGCTTCGGCGGTGAGGGCAATACTGTCGGCGAATTGGCGGTGGAAGGTGTCCACGTTGAGGTTCATTTCGTTCATGCTGGCGGTACTGCCGTCGGTTTTGGTGAAAGTGCCTGTGCCTGCTATTTGGTTGCCGTTGGCGAGTGTTTGGCTGGTGACGGTGTGGCGGGTGTTTAAGCTGCTGATGCCTTGTTCGGCGAGGGTTTTAAGTTCGTTGGCTTGGCTGACCCCGTCTTGATTTAAGTCTTGCCATACCTTCAGATTCGTAAAATTCGCATCGCCCGCATTCACTACGCCATCGTGGTTGCTGTCTTCTTGGGCAAGCGCGGCAAAGCCATCGGCGGTGTGTGCGGTGGTGGGGTTGCCTGCGGCATCGTATTGGGCGGTGGCATCGCCAAACAGTTCTGCTCCGTTATCAATGGTGCCGTTGCCGTTTCTGTCCATCACCAGCATGCCGTCACTGGGCGCTACCCATGCTACGTTGGTTTTAATGCCGTTGGCACGCAGGTCAAAGTAGATGGGCTGGGTGGCGTTCACTGCTACGGTGTCAATACCGTTGCCGTTGAGGTCAAGGATGAGCGGGTCGGAACGGAAGGTGCGGGCGGTGGTGAAGGCGTCGGCGACGGCATCGCTGGGGTGGAGAAGGTCGTATGCTCGGCCTCCCAAATTTAGATCCTGAAGAGCATTAATGATTGCATCAGTAGTCATCCCGCCATACACCCCACCCAGCACGGGTAGCATTCTTGCTTCCCATGACTTTCCTGAAAGTGCAAGACCAAGCCGAATTAAAGAAGTTGAGGTAGTCACCGCTAGGCCAACAGCAGCACCTGCCGCCAATCCAGCTACAAGCCTAGCAGCGGCCTCGGCTCTTTTTTCTGGAGTTACCGTTGGGGAGGAGTCAAACGCAACACTGCCGTTCTCCCACAAACTTTTAAGAAAATCAGAACGTGCGATAAAGCTCGGAATACCATCTACGAATGCCATGTTGTTATCTCCTAAATAATTTGTAGCGATTTGAAAATTATTCCCGTGGGAAATATTGACAGTAAAACTGCATTTACAATTTGACCTTGTCGCCCATAAGCAGCAGACATGTTTAACCATACATAACTGGCGAGACATATAAACGGAACAAGAATCAATGAAAGCTCCCATTCCGCCAGATTAAAGATTGGATTTGCGCCAACAAATGAAATAATTCGACTCAACAAAACCAGCACCACAGCAATAATAGACAGGTACATTGCCGCAACACCATCAACTGAACGACGCGAATTACTGAAGAAAACTTTTAATTCTTGATTAGCTTTTAGCATGTGTAATTTTCCTGCAATCAATTGCAAAATCATCATTCGCCGCTTGGCTAACCCCGTCCTGATTTAAGTCTTGCCACACCTTCATGTTCGTAAAATTCGCATCGCCCGCATTCACTACGCCATCGTGGTTGCTGTCTTCTTGGGCAAGCGCGGCAAAGCCATCGGCGGTGCCCCGTCCGCGTGTCCGCTGTACTAATTCTTGTCTTGAGTTCTTCATTTTTTTCGCATCTCCTGTCAGTTTTTTCTACTGCCGTTCGCTTGCTTCATCCTATTCGCATTCGTTTTTCCTGTTACGCAGTCGCTGTCTAAGGTATTTCTTGATTTTTGCGCATCACTTCGCGGACAGTGTTGTTGCTGTCTCGGTCATGTTGATCTGTTTCTCTTTGGTCCAGTCCATCACCACTAGTACCTCAGTTGGTAACCAGTCAGTAGCCCATCCCATGCTTCGAACCACTGTTCTTGTTTCGGTGGTTTGAGGTATGGGTTTATTCCACACCACACTTCGGCTGGTGTTCTGCCATTGAGGTTTTGATGCGGTCTGACGTGGTTGTACCAATGGCGGAATGTGTTGAGATCAGAGTTGAATTGAACAATGTTCGCTACTGCCCATTGATCAAGTTTGTCTTTCAACGTACCAAACAAACGTTCTATTCTGCCGTTCTGCCACGGGCAACCTGGCGTGGTTCTTTGATGACGGATGCCAAGTTTCTTCAGACCGATGCGGAATACCTTTGAGGAAAAGATAGCTTCGTTGTCGGTGCGGACGATATTGGGTTTGCCATGCGTTCGGGCAACTTCGCTGATGCAGGAAATCAAAGCACGTGAGGTTTTTTCGTGCATTGCTTGCAGATGGAATAGCGCTCTGCTGCCGTGGTCAATGATGCCGAGTAGTGCGTGAAGATTTTTCTGCGTATCCGTTTTGCCGGTGAGGTCGATGCCCCAGATGTGATTACACGGCACTGCTTTGGGTTGTGCGTGCTTGAGGTTACGGCGCAGGATTTGGATTTCGTAATCGTGTCGCTGTAATACTTGATGGACGTAGGTTTTTCCAACGGTGACTTTGCGAGATGCTGCAAAACGACGATTGCAGATGTCAGAGATGGTGCGACACCCAGCCTGCGGCATGAGGGCTTTGAGGCGAATGATTTCTTGCTTGAGCCATTCGGGCTTTTGCGTTGAATAGCGATGATTGTGCCTATCGGCTGGTACGCTGAGCTTGCTGCGGTAGTGAATCTGATGTGATCGGCATATCCAATGCTTCACGCTGCATCGAATGCAAGTACGCAGATATACGGCCAACGCCCAGAGTGTCAGCATATGCGCCCTTGACCTGCCGATGATTTCATTTGGGTTCCCACTCTCATCTCTCCCTCCCCGCCTCCTGAAACGCCTTCATCACAGGCGACAGCAGGTATTCAAAGATGGTTCGTGTACCAAGGTGTATCTCCGCTGTGACTTGCATGCCTGGACTCAAGGTATGTTTGATGCCGTCAACAATGAGTTCTTGTGCCTTGAGGTCCACCAGCGCTCGATAGGAATACGGTTGTCCGTTGGGTGATTTAGCCGTGGGTGGTGCAGATGAGCCTGCACCTTGTTGTGTGTTGTCCGTGGCATCAGCAGAGAGGTGTGCGACTTGCCCATCGACCATGCCGTATTTCTGGAATTGGTAGGAGGCGAATTTGATCTTGGTGGAGTCACCTTGATGGATGAAGCCGACGTCTTCGTTGCTGACCCACACTTCGGCTCTCAATATCTCGTCCTTGGGTACCAAGGTCATAAGAATGGTGCCGGGGCTGATGACGGTGCCAATGGTGTGGGTGGCGACGTCTTTGATGATACCGTCTTGCGGTGCTTTGAGTTCGAGCAGGCCGTTGCGGTATTCCTGCTTGGTGACTTCGGCTTGGGTCTTGTCTAGTTTGTCGCTGATGTCGGCACGTTCGGCTTGTAGGCGTTGGCGGTAGTCGGCGCTGATCTGTTCCAGCTTGCGGCTGGATGAGGTAAGTGTGGCGCGGGCACTGGCGATGATGTGTTCTTGGGTCTTGAGGTCTTGTTCTTTTTCGATATGTTCGCGCTCTTTGTCGGTAGCTTGCAGTTTGCTGACGTAGCCATCCTTTGCGAGTTCGGTAAACGCTTTGGCTTGTTCGCGGTAGTGCGGGAGGACTTCGATGAGTTTGGTGCGGGCTTGTTGGGCGGCGGCTAGGTCGCTTTGGGCTTTGTCGCGCACGCTGTGTTCTTCTGCGAGCGCAGTGTGGTAAGCCACTCGATTGGCTTTGTATTGGGCGAGGGCTTTGTTGTAGAGCGGTTCTGGGTCTGCCGGGTCACGCTTGAAGTCAGCGCGATCACTCAGTTCGGCATCGATACGGCGCAGGGTGATCTGTTTGACGAGGTAGTCTGAATTGATGGCTTTGCCGTCGGCATCAGACATGGTGGTGTCGAGTCGCATGAGGACTTGCCCTGCTTCGACGTGCTGACCTTCGGCAACCAGTATCTCGCTGATGAGGCCTTGCTCAAAGGGTTGGACGATCTTGACGTAACTCTGCGGGATAAGCTTGCCTTCGGCGGTGGCAACGACATCGAGCTTGCCGAATGCCGCCCACAAGAGAAGTGCGAACAACAGGATAAGCAAGATGTGCAAGGTGGCACGTGCGAATGGCGCGGGGGGCTGCGACTGGATACGCAACAGGCTGGGGGAAAAATCTTGTGGGTCGACGCTCAGCATGTCGCTCTTGCGCGCTATTTTTTTTGTGGTCATGCGACTTGTCCTTTATCCCTGATCGTCCATTAGGCTGTCATTTCGGCGAAGGCCGGAATCCAGCAAATAAAATAGACTGCGAAGCTGACAAAATTAATCGTCTTGTCCCACTTACGTGGGGATTGGTTAATCAACTAGATTCCGGCCTGTCCGCAGGGCAGTTTATCCTGAGTTAATCGAAGGGCCAGAATGACGGGTTTTTTCTAATGAATCCTATGGGTCTATCGCACATGTTAGGGATTCACTGACACCCGCTTCCTGCTTACCGAAATTCAATATCTCGTCCACCTGCAAAGCCTTGGGCAATTGGTGCGTGATAAACAGCATGGTGACTTTCCCTTTGAGCTTGTTGATGGTGACGGCGAAGTGTTCGGCAGTCTGCATATCGAGGTTACTCACGGCTTCGTCAAAGATGAGTACGCGCGGATGTTTGAGCAAGGCACGGGCGATGGCGATGCGTTGTTTCTGTCCACCAGAGAGTCCGACACCGTTCTCACCCACGGGGGTTTGATAGCCCTGTGGTAGTTGTTCGATGACTTGGTGGATCTCGGCCATCTTGCACACGTGCACGATCTCTTCAAAGCCAGCATGCGGATTGGCGAGTTGCAGGTTGTCGTAGATGGTGCCGGAGAACAAACGTGTCTCTTGCGGCACGACGCCGAAGTTGGCGCGTAATTCGTTCGCAGCCAGATGGCGTAGATCGTAGCCATCGAGCAGGATGCTGCCGTCGCTCGGCCAGTAGAATCCTTGCAGCATCTTGGCCAGCGTGCTCTTGCCGCATCCGGAGGGCCCCATCAGCACGGTGAGTTTGCCCGGCTTCAACATGAGGTTGAGGTTGCGATAGAGGTAGGGATGTTTGTCGCTATAGCGGAAGCTGACATCTTTGAGTTCGACACTGCCCCCTGCTCCGCCTTGCGCACGTGCAGGGGTGAGCGAATACGGCTCGGTCGGCACATCCATCAAGTCCCCCAGTCGTTTGACCGCAATGTTGGCCTGCTGGAACTCCTGCCAAAGACTGGCGAGGCGCAGCATGGGTTGTGTCATACGCGAGGCGAACATCTGAAAGGCGACCAACATACCGATGGTGAAACCGTCGTTCTGCATCACCAGCAGCGCACCCACCACGAGGATGGATAACGTCATGATCTGCTCCAATGCATTGACCACGACATTGAAGGAGTTGGAGAGTTGCTTGGTGGAGAAGCTGGCCGCGAGGTATTGCGCGAGGTTGTCGCCGTACTTTTGCACCAGCACGGGTTCCATCTGGAGTGACTTCACTGTCTCCATCCCCGCGACATACTCGGTGACGAAGGCTTGGTTCTTGGCACCCAGCATGAACTGTTCGTTGAGACGGTCACGCAGCGCGGGTGTCACCAGCAAACTGGCTAGGGTGATGAGCGACATCAGCAGCAAGGCGATAAGGCTCAACTGCCAGCTGTACCAGAACATGACCGCGAGGAAGATGAGCAGGAACGGGAAGTCGAGCAACAAGCTGACTGCCGCACCTGAGATGAATTCGCGCACGGTCTCGACACCATGCAGACGTGCGACTAGGGTTCCCGTGGGGCGTTGCTCGAAGTAAGGCACAGGTAGGTGCAGCATGTGGCGGAACACATGACTACCCAACACAGCATCGATGCGATTACCCGTGTGCAGCACGAAGTATTGGCGCAGCCAGGTCATGGCGCTGCTGAACAACATGAACATGACCAGCCCTACTGCGATGGCGATGAGCGTGCTCTGGGTTTGGTGCACCACGACCTTGTCGATGATGACTTGGGTGAACAGTGGCGTAACAAGACCGACGAGCTGGATAGCGAGTGAGGCGATGAGCACGTCACGCCAGATGCGTTTGTGTTTCATCAACTCGGGGATGAACCATTTGAATCCGAATGGAGTGGGTTCTTTTTGGTTACTGGCTGCGGAAGATTCGTCTAGATCGGTCGGACTCTTTTCCTTGCGCGCGATCAGCAAGATGTCGGTGCGGAAGAGTTGGGTGAATTCAGCAAGCGGGACGGTTTCCGGCTGCTCGGCTCCGGCGCGGAAGAATAATATGCGCTCGGCATCAACTTTAATCAGCAATACGGGAGCGATCAGTTGGGGCGATTCTTCCGCTTGGGGTGCAGGCACGCCCTGCTCTGATTTGTGAGTGGTGTTCGGTACTGGATTCATTTCCGGCGTTGCAGCGCTGTCGTGCAGGAAAGCGACGGCAGGGAACGGGATGCGTTCCAGTTCGGCTGGATTTTTCTCGTCCAGATTCCATTCGCCCACCTTGAAATCCAAGGCTTGCAAGGCATTAAGCAAAGAGGTCCGCGAATAAGGCGGCGGGAACTGCTGACGGATGAGTTGCGGATCGAACGGGATGCGAAAAATGCGCGACAGGCTACCAATCAGCCATAGCATGTCTTGCCCTGTGTAATGCATCGCACGCCCTTTATGAAAATTGGAAAGCGCGAATTCTTGTGGAGTTGCGCGGAATTAGCAAGCTATAAAGGCCTGCATAATCCTTGCCGTCACTGCTTTTGACTTATCTTTACAAAGAGATTTACAAACTTGCTGTAACACCTGAACCGTGCGTCAAATACTGCGCTGGCGTAGTGCTTCAAACACGCATACGGCGGTGGCGGCGGTGGCGTTTAAGGATTCAACTTTGCCGGGCATGGGGATGATGAAATGCTGTTGCGCAGCGGCCTGCAAAGTCGGTGATAGGCCAGCACCTTCGTTGCCGACGGCGAAGCCCAATTTCCCGCGCAAATCG